>JADCGG010000126.1 GCA_020249125.1 Roseomonas sp.
CGGCGGAAGGCGGGGCGGCGTTGGCGCTGGCCGCGGGCGCGCTGATGGCCGGGGCGGTGTCCTGCCTGCGCACCATCGGCATTGTGGCCTTCATCGCGCCGGCGGTGGCCGAACACCTGTTCGCGCCGCTTGGCCTTGCTGCGCTGATCATGGCCTTGGGTGGCTTTGCCCTCGCGCGGCGGGCGGGGGCGGATGGCGCCGTGGTCAGCGTGCCTGACAACCCTTTCGAACTGGCTGCGGTGCTAAAAATTGCCCTGTTGCTGGCGGCTGTTGTGCTGATATCCAATTTGGCCGCCGAAAAACTGGGGCCCGAGGCGGTTATGGCGGTTGCCGCCATTACCGGTCTTGCCGATGTGGATGCGGTCGCGCTTTCCGTGCCGTTATTGGCGCCGGCTTCCATCACTTTGGCCTTCGCCGCGGAGGCGGTGCTGGCGGCGGTTGCGGTGAATATCTGCGCCAAATCGGCCTATGCCATAACCCTGGGCGGTGCGCCTTTCGGCCTACCCTTCGCTGCGGTTTCACTCGCGGCTGGCCTGGCTGGGGCGCTTCTGGTCCTGCTTATGTGAATTCAACCCCTTGCCGCCCGCGCGCGCTGGCGCCACCCTGCGCCCGATTGCAGGAGGAAGACGCGATGCCCGCCGAAGGCGGCCCCTTGAGTGCCGTAAAAACCATGGCCGATTTTGCGGCTTTGGAGCATTTTCAAGCCAAGTGGAACCACTTGGCGGCTCGGAAAATGCGACCAAATAAAACCCTAGAGCATGGGGGCTGAGCGCATGCGAAGCACACATGATCTAGATGCGATGATACGCCCCCGTTCCGTTGCCGTGATTGGCGCTTCCGATGACGGCACGCGCATTGGCGGGCGGCCCATTGCCTATATGCAGAACCAAGGGTTCCAGGGCCGGCTTTTGCCGGTGAACCCGAATCGCCCAACCGTGCAGGGGCTGCCGGCCTTCGCATCTGTCGCCGCGCTGCCGGAAGTGCCCGATGTCGCCATCATCGCCGTGCCTGGTGAGGCCGCGATCCAGGCCGTGGATGATCTGGGCGCGCGCGGCTGCAAATCCGCCATCGTCTTCACCGCTGGCTTTGCTGAGGTGGATGAGGCTGGCGCCGCCATGCAGGAAAGGCTTGTCGCGGCGGCGCGGCGGCATGGCATGCGCATGTTGGGGCCGAATTGCCTTGGCCTGTTCAATGCTGCGATTGGTTTTTACCCGATCTTTTCGCTTTCCTTCGAACAGGGCTGGCCCATTCGCGGCAATATCGGCATTGCATCCCAATCCGGCGCCTATGGCACGCATGTTTTCGCCGTGGCACGCCAGCGCGGGCTTGGCACAACGGTATGTGTCACCACCGGCAATGAGGCTGATGTTTCGCTGGGTGAGGCGATTGGTTGGATGGCGCAGGCGCCGGAAGTGGAAGTGATCTGCGCCTATGCCGAAGGCATTCGTGAAAGTGCGGGTTTTGTCGCAGCCCTTGACCTGGCGCGGCGCAACCAGAAGCCCGTGATCATGATGAAGGTCGGCTCCAGCGCTTTGGGGGGTGCAGCGGCAAAATCCCACACCGCTTCCATCGCCGGCGATGATGCGGTGACACAAGCCGTGCTGGATGAATATGGCGTCTTGCGCGCGCGCACCACGGAAGAAATGTTGGATATCGCTTACGCGGCATCGCGGCGCATCTATCCCGCCAATAATTCCTTGGGCGTGCTGACGGTCAGCGGCGGCGCCGGCGTGCTGATTTCCGATGCTTCGGAAGCGGTGGGCCTGCCCATGCCGGAAATGCCGCAGGCTTCGCAAGAAAAGCTGCGCGGCCTGATCAGCTTCTGCGCGCCGCGCAACCCGGTAGATTGCACCGCGCAAGCTGTGAACCAGACCGAGCTTTTCGGTGACTTCCTGGAAGCGACCGCGGGCGATGGCGGCTATCCTTCGGTGCTGGTGTTCTTGACGCAGACGGGGGGATCAACCTCCTTGGCGCCGAAGCTGCGGCCCTTCATGCGTGATGCCATCGCGAAAAGGCGCGACCGGCTTTGGGTGCTGTCCGCGATTTGTTCGCGTGAGAAGGTGCGCGAATATGAAGAAGACGGCTTCCTGGTTTTTGAGGACCCGACGCGCGCCGTGAATGCCATTGCTGCCATGGGCCGCTTCGGCGCCTATTTCGCGCGGCAGGAAGCGGGTGCGGCGGGGGCGCTGCCGAATGTGGTGCTGCCCGCGCAAACACCAACGGAAGCCGAAGCCAAGCGCCTGCTGGCCGAGGCGGGCCTGCCCGCCGTGCCAGAGAAAGCCTGCGTGACCGTGGAAGACGCGGTGCGCGCTGCGGACGCCATGGGCTATCCGGTGGTGGCGAAGATCCTCTCACCCGATATCCTGCATAAAAGCGAAATCGGCGGCGTGATCCTGAATATCGCCGATGCGGCTGCGGTGCGCGAAGCGCATGCAACTTTGCTCGCCCGCGCCGCGCAACATGCGCCCAAGGCACGCATTGAAGGCGTGTTGATTGCCAAGCAGATCAATGGCGGCGTGGAAATGGCGCTCGGCGTTTTGCGCGATCCGGTCTTTGGTCCTGTCGCCATGGTGGGGCTGGGTGGTGTTTTCATTGAAATCCTGAAGGATGTCGCCTTCCGCCGCTGCCCCTTCAACGCGACCGAGGCCGAGGCGATGATCCGTTCGCTGAAGGGCTTCCCGCTGCTGGATGGTGCGCGTGGCAAGCCGAAAGCTGATGTGAAGGCGCTGGCGGAAGCCTTGGCCGCGCTATCTCGTTTTGCCGTGGCAGCGGGGCCGCGGCTGGCTTCGGTGGATGTGAACCCCATGCTGGTGCTGCCGGCAGGGCAGGGCGCCTTTGCCGCGGATGCGGTGATTGAAATCGAGGAAGCGCATTGAAATGCCAATCATCTACGAAAAGCTGCTGAACTACCCCATCCCGGAAATGCGCCAGCATCTGCGCTGGCAGGATGTGGCGATGTATAATTTCTCTGTCGGGTTGGGCCAGGACCCGATGGATGAACAGCAGCTCGATTTCCTGTATGAACCGCGCTTGAAAGTCATGCCCTCCATGCCTGTGGTGTTGGGGGCGCCGGGGTTTTGGTCGCGCAATCCCGATACCGGCATGGATTGGGTGAAGATCGTCCATGGCGAACAGGGCCTGATCCTGCATAAGCCCTTGCCGACTGAAGGCGAAATCATCGGCCGTTCGCGCGTGACTGGCCTCGTGGATCGCGGCGAAGGCAAGGGCGCCTTGATGTATTCCGAACGCCAGGTGATTGACGCGAAGACGGGCGATTTGCTGGCGACACTCACCAGTACATCCTTCCTGCGCGGCGATGGTGGTTTTGGCGGGCCGAGCGGACCTGTAAAGCAGCCGCATCCGGAACCGGATCGCGCGCCGGATATCACGCTGGATTTGGCGACGCGCCCAGAACAGGCGCTGATCTATCGGCTGAATACGGATTTGAACCCGCTGCATATAGACCCGAAAATCGCCACCGCCGCCGGCTTCCCGCGCCCCATTCTGCATGGGCTTTGCACCTTTGGCACGGTCTGCCATGCGCTGCTGAAGACGCTGTGCGATTACGACACAGCGCGCTTCGGGCAGATGGATTTGCGGTTCTCCTCCCCGGTCTATCCGGGTGAGACGATCCGCAGCGAGATTTGGCATGAAGCAGGTGGTGCCGCCTTCCGTGCGCGCGTTGTGGAGCGCGACAAGGTTGTTGTGAGCAATGGCCTGTTTCGTTTTGCCTGAATGATGATGGGAAAAGACGCATGATCAACAAGATTGTTCACTCCATGGCGGAAGCCATGGCCGGCATCAAGGATGGTTCAACCGTTTTGATCGGTGGCTTTGGCGCGGTGGGCCAGCCGGATCATTTGATTGAAGGGCTGATCGAACAAGGTGCCAAGGACCTGACCTGTGTCGCCAATAACGCCGGCACCGGGCGCGTGGGCTTGGCGCGGCTGATGGAATTGGGCCGGGTGCGCAAGATTATTTGTTCCTTCCCGCGTTCCGCCGGTTCCGTGGTGTTTGAGGAATTGTATCGCGCCGGCAAGATCGAACTTGAGATTGTGCCCCAGGGCACCATGGCAGAACGCATGCGCGCCGCTGGTGCTGGCGTGCCGGCGTTTTTCACTGCGACATCGGTGGGCACGATCCTGGCCAATGGCAAGGAACAGCGTGAATTCAATGGCCGCACCTATGTCATGGAACATGCGCTGAAGGGCGATGTGGCGCTGGTGGAAGCCTGGGAAGGGGATCGCTGGGGCAATCTGACCTATCGTTCCAGCGGGCGGAACTTCAACCCGGTGATGGCGATGGCAGCGGATTTGACCATCGCGCAGGTCATGCATATTCGCGAATTGGGTGAGATTGTGCCGGAAAATGTCCACACACCCGGTATTTTTGTGAAGCGCGTGCTGCGTATTGATCGCGGCCCGGAATGGGCTTGAAGGTTCAGGAAAGAAGGGATCAGACCATGCAAGGCTTTGACCGCAAGCAAATGGCCGCCCGTGTCGCGGAAGACATTCCCGAAGGCTGGTTCGTCAATCTTGGCATTGGCATTCCGACCATGATCGCGAATTACGTGCCGCTGGAACGTGAAGTGATTCTGCATTCGGAAAACGGCATTCTGGGCATGGGCCCCGCGCCCGCGCCGGATAAGGTGGACCCGTGGCTGGTAAATGCCGGCAAGCAGGCGGTCACGCTGCGGCCCGGCGGTTCCTATTTCCATCACGCCGATAGCTTCGCCATGATCCGTGGCGGACATATTGATCTTTGCGTGTTGGGCGCCTTCGAAGTTGCCGAAAATGGCGATATCGCCAATTGGGCGACCAGTGAAAATGACTCAGCGCCTGCTGTTGGCGGAGCGATGGACCTTGGCGCCGGCGCCAAGCGGCTTTGGGTGGTGATGGAACACACCACCAAGGATGGCGGGCACAAGATTGTGGAACGCTGCAGCTATCCGCTGACAACACCGGGTGCGGTCAGCCGCGTTTACACCAACCTCGGCGTTTTGGATGTGGTGCAGGGCAAGGGTTTTGTGGTGCGCGATCTGGCGCCGGGTGTCACCTTTGAACAAATCCAGGCGGCGAGTGGTGCCAAGCTGCACACGAACTGACGCGCATAAGGAAGTAAGAACATGAGCGAGGTTTTGGAAGAACGCGCGGAATCCATTCGCATGATCCGCGATAGCGCGGGTGCGGTGGCGCCACGCGGTGGTGACAGCAAGCGCGTGCGTGCGTTGCGCTTTGTCGCCCCCGGCTATGACAAGGGCGTTTTCGGCCAGATGGGCGAATTTGGCTGGATTGGGCTGGCGGTGGCGGAAGCCGCCGGTGGCGCCGGGCTTGGCATGAGTGAAGCCATTGCGCTGACCGAAGAATTGGCTGGTGGCTTGGCGCCGGAACCGCTGATCCCCGCCATGCTTTCCGCGCGCTTGCTGGCGGCGGCGGATGATCAATCGCTCTTGGCGCCTTTGCTTGCGGGCAAGCAAATGGTGCTGACCGCCTGGCAGGAACGCGCCGATACATTGGCCGCGCCGGGCAATGCAGATGCGCCGCGCGTCTTCATTCCGCAAGCCGGTGGCGCTGATGTATTTCTGCTGCCGGTGCGCGAAGGGGCGGGGCTGGCACTTTACGCCGTGCCGGCGGCGGGCGCCGATCTTTACTTGGAGAAAACCATGGATGGCGGCTATTTCGGCACGCTGCGCACGAACCCTGCTCAGGGCAAGCGCATCTCCGCCGATATTAGCGCCGTGCTGGATGCTGCCTTGGATGAGGCCGCGTTGATGACGGCGGGTGCCATGGTCGGGCTGATGGAACGCGCCTTTGACATGACGCTGGGCTACCTGAAAACGCGTCAGCAATTCGGCAAAATCATCGGCACTTTCCAATCGCTGCAACATCGCGCGGCGGATTTGAAAATTCATCTGTCACTGACACGTGCGGCAGTGGAAGCGGCGGCGGCGGCTTTGGATGGCGGGCTTGCCGGTGATGCGCGCAAGGCCGCGGTTTCCAAGGCCAAGGCCCGCGCGGGCGAAAGCGGCTTGATGGTGCTGCGCCAATGCATCCAACTCCATGGCGGCATTGGCTATACGGATGAATATGATGTCGGGCTCTATCTGCGTCGCGGCATGGTGATTGCCAATCAATTCGGCTCCGCCGCTTTGCATCGCCGTCGCTTCATGGCGCTGGCGCCGGAGGATGCGGAATGAATACCGCCGCCGAACCGCTGCGTCAGCGCATTCTGGAAGAACGCGATGGCGCGATGCTGATCGTCACCATTGATTGCCCATCACGCAAGAACGCCATCGCCCCCGTGCTGCGCACCGCGATGGAAGAGGTGATGGAACGCGCCCATGGCGATGACACAATCCGCGCCATAGTGGTGACGGGCGCTGAGGGCACTTTCTGCGCCGGCGGCGATATTTCCTCCATGGATATTGATAGCACACTGGCGGGGCGTGAACGCATGCGTCGCACGCATAAGCTGGTGCGCCTGATGGCCAAGGGCGGCAAGCCTGTCGTCGCGGCTGTGGAAGGCTGGGCCGCCGGTGCCGGCATGGCTGTGGCTTGCGCTTGTGATGTGATTATCGCCGCTGAAGATGCGCGTTTCACGGCAGGTTTTCACAAGATTGGCCTGATGTCCGATATGGGCCTGCCGCATTTCCTGCCCGCGCGTGTTGGCATTGGCCGCGCGCGGCGCATCCTGTTTTTCCATGAAGTGATCGCCGCACCAGAAGCCGAACGCATCGGCCTGGTGGATTACGTCGCACCCCCCGGCAAGGCTTTGGAAATCGCCTTGGAAAAGGCGCGCTTCCTGGCCGCCGAGGCACCTGGCCCGATTGCCTTCACCAAGCAAATCTTCGCCGATGGGCTGGATGAGGCTTTGGCGCAGGAACAAACCTATCAGGCGGCGCTGTTCACGACAGAAGATTTCAAGGAAGGCCGCGCGGCCTTCTTCGCCAAACGCAAGCCCAATTTTACCGGAGGCTGAAACAATGATCGATGCTCGCGAAACCCAGGATTTGAACCTGCTCGAAGATGAAGCCTTCCGTTTGCATGTGCGCGGTTGGATTGAAGCCAATTACCCGGCGGAATTGCGCAATCCGCCGAAACGCCTTCATTGGGATGAAAACAAGGTCTGGTATTACAAGCTGGCGGAGAAAGGCTGGCTCTGCCCCGGTTGGCCGCGCGAATTTGGCGGGCTTGGGCTCTCACCGGCGAAGCAGATCATCTTCACCGAAGAAATCGAACGCCATGGCTGCGCGCGCACCAATGACCATGGCATTGTCATGGTGGGGCCGCTGCTGATCAATCACGGTACGCGCGAACAGCAGCAACACTTCCTGCCGAAGATTTTGTCCGGTGAGCATATCTGGTGCCAGGGCTATTCCGAACCCAATGCGGGGTCTGATTTGGCCGCACTTCGTACGGAAGCGGTGCTGGATGGCGATACCTATGTGGTGAATGGCCAGAAGATTTGGACCACGCTGGCCATGGATGCCAATTGGTGCTTCCTGCTGGTACGCACGGACAAGAACGCCAAGAAGCAGGAAGGCATTTCCTTCCTGCTCGTGGATATGAAGACGCCAGGCATCACGGTGAAGCCGATCATCAATCTGGAATACCACGACGAATTCTGCGAGGTGTTCTTCGATAATGTGCGCGTGCCCGCGGCCAATCTGGTGGGCACGCCCAATCGCGGCTGGGATATGGCGAAGGCGCTGCTTTCGTTTGAACGTATCTACCTCGGATCACCCCGGCTTTCGGCCTATGCGTTTTCGCGCCTGAAGCAATTGGCGGAACGGATGGGGGTTTGGGAAGATGCGGTGTTCCAGGATACCTACGCCAAGCTGCGGCTGGATTTGGAAGATCTCAAATCGCTTTACGGCGTTTTCGTGGATAAGGTGCGGCGCGGGGAAACACTCGGGCCGGATGTTTCCATGCTGAAGGTGTTTCAGACTGAATTGTTCCAGCGCATCACGGATACCATGCTGGAAATCTGCGGCGAAAATGCCGGCTTGCTCGACCCCATGGAAGGCAATCGCAACCTGAACCCGACAGGGCTGTACATACAGGCGCGGCCTTCCACCATTTATGGCGGGTCGAACGAAATCCAGCGGAATATCATCAGCAAGAATGTGCTTGCGCTGCCCGGTTAGGCCGCGCGCGAAAAAAGGGGGCTATCCACCATGACCGAACTTTGGCGCCTGAATGCAACCGAACTCGCGGCGCGTATTCGCGGCAAGCAGGTCTCCGCCACCGAAGCCGCGAAGGATTCACTGGCGCGGCTTGCTGCGGTGAACCCCAAGATCAATGCCGTGGTGGATCACCGGCCAGAGGAAACACTCGCGGACGCCGCGCGCATTGATGCCATGATCGCGCGTGGGGAAGATGCCGGGCCGCTTGCTGGTGTGCCCATTACCATCAAGGTGAATACGGATCAGCAGGGTTTCGCCACCACCAATGGGCTTCGCCTGCAAAAGGATTTGATTGCGAAGCAGGATAATCCGCTGGTGGCAAATTTACGCAAGGCGGGCGCGGTGATTGTCGGGCGGACCAATACACCGGCCTTTTCGCTTCGCTGGTTCACACGCAATTCCCTGCATGGCCATACGAAAAACCCGCGCGATCCCAGCATCACGCCAGGTGGTTCTTCGGGCGGTGCGGGGGCTGCCACTATCGCCGGCATTGGTGCCATTGGTCATGGCACGGATATTGGCGGTTCCATCCGTTACCCGGCTTATGCGTGCGGTATTCACGGGCTGCGCCCCACGCTTGGGCGCATTCCGGCCTGGAATGCCTCGGGCGCGGAACGCCATGTGGGCGGGCAGGTCATGGCGGTGAGTGGCCCGCTGGCGCGCAGCATCGCCGATGTGAAGCTGGCCTTTGGTGCCATGTGCGCGCGCGATATTCGTGACCCCTGGTGGGTGGAAGCCGCAATGGAAGGCCCGCCCGCGCCGAAGCGCGCCGCGCTTTGCCTTTCGCCTGATGGCATGAAGCTGCAACCCGAAGTGCAAGCTGCGCTCCGCGATGCCGCGAAGCGCCTTGAAGCCGCCGGCTGGACGATTGAGGAAACCGATACTCCACCCTTGCGTGAACCCGCGCAATTGCAAGCGATGCTATGGCTCGCGGAAAGCCGACGTGGCTTGAATAGCGCGCTGCATCAGGAAGGTGACCCGGATGCGAGCTTTATCTTCACGCAAATGGAAGAACTCTGCCCCAATCCGGATTTGAATGCCTTCATGGATGCGCTGCAAAAGCGGTCTTATTTCCTGCGGCTCTGGATGGAGTTTTTTGAACGCTTCCCGGTGGCGATCACGCCGGTTTCCGGCGAATTGCCCTTCCGTGATCAGGAAGATGTCGAAAGCCCCGGCGCTTTCAGGCGCATCATGGAAGCGCAGCTTACGCAAGTGGGCCTGCCGCTGATGGGCCTGCCTGGCCTTACCGTCACCACCGGCACGGTCGGGCGCGTGCCGGTTGGCGTTCAGCTACTCGCTGGCCGTTACCGCGAAGATTTGCTGCTGCAAGCCGGCGCCACCATTGAAGCCGCCGGCGCGCCGATCATACCGATTGATCCGGTCGGGTAATCACACCCGACCGGCGTCACGTCACGATACGATGAAAGCCTTGGCCTTGGTGTCGTAGTCGCCATAGCCAAGCATGTCGCGCAATTCCGCCGATGGCATGGCGCTGGCTGCTTCCGAAAGCCCGGCCTGCAGCGCGGCCAAGCCCGCCTTCATGCCCGCCGCTGCGGGAGACAGCATCCCGGTCGGGAAAGTGCCGATCTTGAAGCCAAGAGCCTTGGCTTCCGCCTGGGTTGGTGTGGCGCGCGCCCCGCCGGGTGAGAGCACCACGAAGGAAGGTCTTCCCTTGGCTGCGGCAATGGCGCGATGGATTTCCGCGTCATCGGCAGGGCTATCCAGAAACAGGATATCCGCGCCCTCTTCGACAAACATCTCAATGCGCGCCACAGCCTCATCAATGCCGGCAGTCGGGCGGCAATCGGTGCGCGCCAGAATCAGAATGCCGGATTCTTTGGCGGCTTGCACGGCAGCGCGGATTTTCATGCGCGCTTCCTCGCGCGGCAGGCAGGGCTTGCCGGCGGCGGTCAGCGCACGTGGCGTGATCTTGTCTTCAATCAGAATGGCGGCGGCGCCAGCACGGCCATAGGCGCGCACGGTGCGCTGCACATTCATCGCATTGCCATAGCCATGATCGCCATCGGCCAGCACCAGCGTATCGGGTGCCGCACCACGCACCATGTTGAAACTGTCGAACATCTCGGCGAAGGAAATCAAATCAAGGTCCGGCCCGCCCAAGCGGCTGGCGGCAACGCAGGAACCGGACAGGAAGGCGGTGGGAAAGCCAGCCGCGGCGGCAAGCTTGGCGCTCAGCCCATCCCAAACGGCGGGCATGACAACGAAATCAGGCTTGGCGAGCAAGGCGCGCATTCTCTCAGGCGGGGTCATGGTGTTTCCTCGATAAGGGTTAATCGAACGCAAGCTAAGCCGAATTGCGCAGGCAACCAAGGGCCGCGCCTTGCTGGCCCGGCAGGCTGCGCCTAACCTCAGGCCAGAAAAACACTATTCGAGGAAACGCAATGCCGATCATTGACGCGCAAGTTCATGCCTATGAACGCAACCATCCGGGCCGGCCCTGGCATGCGGTGCTGCATGGCCCGCCGGAAGTGACGGGTGCAGATATGGTGAAGGCGATGGATGCGGTTGGCGTGGATGGTGCGATTCTGGTTTCCGCCTTCACCATGTATCGCTTCGATGCCAGCTATGCGGTTTCCGTGCGCAATGCCTATCCGGATCGCTTCGCGCTGGTGAAGCCGGTTGATCCCAATGATCCCAAGGTGGCGGAAACCATCGCGGATTGGCAGGCAACACCTGGCGCGGTTGGCATTCGCATCATGATGCGCGGAGAAGTTTCGGCAGACCCCGCCGACCCCGGTATCAATCACGTGCTGGCCACGGCGGCGAAGTGCGACCTGCCGGTGAATTTGCTGTGCTGGGGCAGGCTGGATCAGGTGCATGAATTGGCGCGGCGCAATCCCGATACGCGCTTGGTGATTGACCATCTGGGCCTGCAACAGCCCTTTGAACCGCCAAGAATGGATAATGGCTTTGCCGTATTGCCGAAGTTGCTGGCGCTGGCGGCTTTTCCCAATATCGTCGTGAAAATTACCGGCGCCTGCACGCTTTCGCGCGGCGATTATCCCTATGCCGATATCTGGGAACCGCTGGCGCGCATTTTCGATGCCTTCAGCTTGCCGCGCTGCCTTTGGGGCACGGATTGGACGCGCGCGGTGGAATTGATGACCTATGCGGAAGGTGTGGATGCCTTCCTGAAATCGGATCGGCTTTCCGATTCTGATCGCGCCATGCTGATGGGCGAAGCAACCAGCCGCACCTATCGCTGGTCGCCCGGCAAATAAGGGCTGGCACGCAAGCGCCGAAACTGCGAAGTTTGCACCAAAGCCGGTCAAGGAAACCCAGAATGATGCAAGCGAGCCACCTGCGTGACAGCCGATTGGATGGCCGCGCCGCCTGGATGCGCCTGGCCATTGCGCTGCTCATCAGCATGATCGGCAGCGCGCCCATGTGGACGGTGGTGGTGGTGCTGCCCGCCGTGCAGGCGGAATTTGGCACGCTGCGCGCCGGGGCGGCGCTGCCTTACACCATGACCATGATCGGCTTTGTCGTGGGTGGCGTGCTGATGGGCAAGATGGCTGATCGCTTCGGCGTCATGGTGCCGGTGCTGATTGGCGCGACCTCCATCGGGCTTGGCGGCATTGCAACCTATTTCGCGCCCAGTCTTTTCACCTTTGGTCTGGCCTATGGCGTATTGCTGAGTTGCTTCGGCGCGGCGGCGGTTTTCAGCCCGCTGATTGCCGATGTCTCACTCTGGTTTGAAAAGCGTCGCGGCATTGCGATGGCACTCGCCGCTTCCGGCAATTACTTCGCCGGCACTTTCTGGCCTTCGCTGCTGCAATGGGGCATTTCGACCATTGGTTGGCGTCAGGCGCATTTGTTCATGGGTATCGCGTGCTTCGTCACCATGGTGCCGCTGGCCTTGCTGCTGCGCACCCGTGCGCCGATGCCGGCGGCGCCCAAACCCGGTGTCGCGGTGGCGCGCAATCCCATGGCGCTTGGGCTTTCGCCCAATGTATTGCAGACGCTGCTGATCATGGCGGGGATTACCTGCTGCATCGCCATGGCCATGCCGCAGGTGCATATCGTCGCCTATTGCGTTGATCTTGGTTACGGCGCAACGCGCGGGGCGCAGATGCTTTCTGTCATGCTTGCCAGCGGCATCGCTTCCCGGCTGATATTCGGCTTCATCATGGACCGCATCGGCGGTGTCAGAACGCTGGTGCTGTCTTCGATGTTGCAGGGCATCGCGCTACTGATGTTCCTGCCATCGGATGGTCTGACGGCGCTATTCCTGGTGTCCTTCATGTTTGGCCTGTTCCAGGGCGGTTTGGTGCCCTGTTACGCCATGATTGTGCGGGAGAATTTTCCGCCTTCGGAAGCGGGAAGCCGGGTTGGCATGGCGCTATCTTCCACCATGGTGGGCATGGCGATTGGCGGCTGGATGGCTGGCGCCTTGTTTGATGCGACCGGCGGTTATACGGCCGCGATGCTGAATGGCATTGCTTGGAATTTGGTCAATCTATCCATCGCGCTCTGGTTTCTCTGGCGCCTTAACCGCCGCCAGCAAGCCTTTGCGTAATAGCGGGCAGGGCGGGTTTCAGCCGATCTTTTCCCAATATAATTCCAATTGCTGCATGGCGCCATCCACCATGCGTGCCGGCGGCTTCAGCCAAACGCCGGCGCCATCGGCGCGCACGTCACGCACCTGGTCGCCGCCAATGCGATCCGCCAGATTGCTGTCATCCACGCGCGTGATCAGCGTTTTGCCATCAAAGCGATAATTGCCGGTATAGGCTGACCAGAAGCGCTTCACGCCGGGCGGCAGCACGGCACGGCCATCGCCTGTCGCGGCCTGCATGCGCTGCGGGCCGAATTGCACAATGCCGGTGGGTTCTGGCCCGTATTGGTGATGTTCCAGCGGCTTTCCTGCTGCATCAGTCGCGGTAACGCGCAGCAATTGCCAAGTACCAAGCAGGGAAATCATTTTTGTCCTTTCAGGCCGCCGCCCGCGCCTCTGCCAAAATCATATCTGCCGCCTTTTCACCAATCATGATGGAAGGCGCATTGGTATTCCCGGCAACAACGGATGGCATGATGGAAGCATCCGCCACGCGCAGCCCCGTCACGCCATGCACACGCAGTTCAGGGTCCACCACGCTATTGCTGCCAATGCCCATGGCACAGCTGCTGGATGGGTGATGGTTTGTCGTACCCGTTTCGCGCACAA
>JADCGG010000127.1 GCA_020249125.1 Roseomonas sp.
CTTCTTGACCATTTTGACGCGAAGGTTTCGATGAGCCTAGCCATCTGCGGTTACGGTTGATCTTCGTGTTGATGATGCATCAAGCGGCGGCGTGTCTCATTCCTTGGCGCCAATCACCGCAATCGCTTCGATTTCAATGCGCGTCAGCGGTGTGGTGAAGCTGGCGCCGCCAACACACGTGCTGGCGGGCGGTACGGCCAAAGGCGCCAGGATGCGCCGGCGCACCGCATCAAAGCCGGCATAGTCACGCATATCGGCCAAATAGGTATTCAGCTTCAGCACATCGGCAAAGCTGCCCCCTTCCTGCGCCAGGGCGCGCGTCAGGCGCGCGAAACATTCCTCCGTCTGCGCTTCCACGCCCTGCGCCTCGGCGGCGCTGCCGCGCGCGGTAACACCGGAACAGAAAACCAGCTTGGCGCCGCCCGGCAAGGGCAGGCTGCGCGCTGGGGCAAAAGCGGGTTTGGGAGGGGTGGGTTCGGCCATGGCTGCAATTCCTTAAAACAGAGTCAGCTTGCCGCGCCCTACCCGCGCGACACAAGATCAATAACGGCGCAGCGGCACGCGCCAGGCCATGACAGAAGCCGCGCCCACCAGCACGGCGGCAATGATGAACAGGCCGCGAAAGGGCTCGGCCAAGCCAGCGCGTAGTTCAGTGACACCATCACCGCCCAGGCGTGTGCCCAAAGCACCGAGATCGGTGACAAGTGCGGCGAAGCCCTGGGTCAGCGCCGGCGTGAACAGCGCCATGGCGCCGAAAATTGCTGCCGCCGCCACCGCCGCGCCCAAGGCAGCGCCAAAATTGCGCGAAAACGCCACGCCGGCAGCCGCAATGCCAAGCCGCCCCTGCCCCGCCGCCGCCTGCACCGTGGTCTGCACCACGGGATAGGATGTGCCGGAACCGAAAGTCGCTACGCCCAAAAGCACCAGCATCAACCAAAGCGGCATGGCCGGCGCGAAAGCCGCCAGCAGGCTCCAGATCAGTGCCGCCACTGGCAGGCCGATGCTCGGCCACAGCATCGCATGCCCGGTGCGTGCCACCATCTTGCCAGAGAAGAATGCCCCAAGCGACGACCCGATTGAGATTGCAAGCAGCACCAGACCGGCCTTCGCCGGATCAAAGCCGCGCACCACTTGCAGCCAAAGTGGCAGGAAGGAAATCAGCCCAACCTGCGCGGCCACCACCAGGATGGACAGCATCAGCAGGCGCCAAATGCTGGCTTCGGCAAATAAGGGCAGCGGCAAAAGCGGTTCCGGCTGGCGCCGTTCCACACGCAGCAGCGTGACACCAGCAAACAGCGCCAGCGCCACCAGCGCCAAGATCAGCGGCAGATAGGCCGCATCAAAACGCCGCGCGCGATCAAGTGCGACCAAAGCCGCACCCATGGTCAGCACAAACAGCACAAGCCCCAGCCAATCAAAACGCCAGCGCCGCCCGGCATGGTCCGGCACAATATCGGGCAGGCGCCGCGCGATGTAAGCGCAGACCAAGGGCAAGGGCAGCAGGAACCAGAAAATCCAGCGCCAGCCGAAAGCCTGGGTGATGAAGCCCCCCGCCACCGGCCCGAAGGCTGAGGCAAAACCATAGGCCCCGGCAATCCAGGCCTGGAATTTGCCGCGCTCACGCGGCGGCACAATCTCACCAATCAGGGCCTGGGTCAGTGTCAGCAACGCGCCGCCGCCAAAGCCCTGGATCACGCGCGCAATGATCAGGCTTGGCAGATTGGGCGCCAACGCGCAGCCGGCGCAGCCCGCGAAGAAAATCGCCAGCGCCACAAACAACAAGCGCCGCCGGCCAAAGAAATCGCCCAATTGGCCGAACACCGGCGCGGCGCAGGTGGCGGCCACCAGATAGGCAATCAGAATCCAGGAAACGCGCTCAATCCCGCCCATATCGGTCGCGATATCGGCAAGCGCGGTGGCAACAATGGTTTGATCAACGGCAGAGAGGAAAATCACCAAGGCAATCGCCGGAAAGCCGCGCAGGAACCGCGCGCGCAACTCGCCGGCCGGATCAGCCGCCATCACAGGGCGCCGCTGCGCCCCATTTCCAGGAATTTATCGCGTCGGCGGGCGCGCAAGGTCGCACCATCCAAGGCAAGCAAGGGGGTCAGCAGGGTTTCGATCTTGTCGCCCAGCGCCGTGATCACTGTCGCGGCATCGCGATGCGCGCCGCCCAAAGGTTCCGGCACCACAACATCCACCAGGCCAAGCTTGCGCAAATCATCCGCCGTCAGCTTCAGCGCCTCAGCGGCGGTGGAAGCCTGCGCGGCGTCCCGCCACAGGATGGAAGCGCAGCCTTCCGGGCTGATCACGGAATAAATCGCATGTTCCAGCATGATGATGCGATCCGCCGCCGCCAAGGCAATCGCGCCACCGGACCCGCCTTCACCAATGATGGTCGCAATAAAGGGCACGGGCGCATCCAGCCCCGCTTCGATGGACCGCGCAATCGCTTCCGCCTGGCCGCGCGCTTCCGCGTCAATGCCCGGAAAAGCGCCCGATGTATCAACAAAGGAAAGAATGGGCAGGCCGAAACGCCCGGCCAATTCCATCAGGCGCCGCGCTTTCCGATAGCCCTCGGGCCGCGCCATGCCGAAATTATGTTTCACGCGGCTATCGGTATCATGCCCGCGTTCGGTGCCCAGCACCATCACGGCGCGGCCCCGGAAACGCCCCATGCCACCCACCACCGCCGCATCATCTGCAAAGGCGCGGTCGCCCGCGAGTGGCGTGAAATCCTGGATCAGGGCGGCGATGTAATCGGTCGCATGCGGCCTATCGGGGTGGCGTGCCACCTGCGCCTTCTGCCAGGGGGACAGCTTGGCATAGGTGGTCTTCAGCAGCGCCTGGGCCTTTTCGCCAAGCCGCCCGATCTCCTCGGCCACATCAATGCCGCCCGCATCGGTGGTCCGACGCAGCTCCTCGATCTTGCCTTCAAGCTCGGCGATGGGTTTTTCGAATTCCAGGAAGTGACGCATGGCGGGGGGGATTAGCCCAAATCCGTCCCGGGCGCGACCCCCTGTTTAGACAGGGGGTGATGCTGGGTCACCAGGGCGCGTAGCCGCTCCTCCAGCACCTTGGTATAGATTTGCGTGGTGCCGATATCCGCATGGCCCAGCAGCAATTGCAGGCTGCGCAAATCCGCCCCCCTTTGCAGCAGATGGGACGCAAAGGAATGGCGCAGCACATGCGGGCTGACGCGGGCAGGGTCCAGCCCCGCCGCAAGCGCCACTTCCTTCAAAATCAAGCCTAAAGCCTGGCGCGTCAGATGCCCCGATGCCCCGCGGGACGGAAAAAGATAGCGGCTGTCTTTGGCGTTCTCCCCGGGCCGCGCGGCCAGGGCCAGATCGCGCGCGCGTTCGGAAACCGGCACCAGCCTTTCCCGCCCGCCCTTGCCGCGCACCGCAATCAGGGGCGCATTCGGGCGGAGCGCTGCCGCCGGCAGGCTGACCAATTCGGAAACGCGGAGCCCGCTGCAATAGAGCATTTCCACCACCGCTGCCGCCACAGGCCCCCTTTTGCCGGGCAGGGCAGCGGCGGCGGTGATCAGCGCCTCAACCTCCTCCTCCCGCAGTGGCTTGGGCAGGCTTTGCGGCAGGCGGGGCGCTTCCAGCAATTCGGAGGGGTCATCGGCGCGAACCCCTTCCCGCAGCAGGAATTGATGGAATTGCCGAAGGGCAGAAAGCCGCCTTGCCTGGGTGCGCGCCGCCAGGCCCTGCGCCGCAAGGCCCGCAAGCCAGGCGCGAAGCAAGGCGCTATCCGCCCCATGGAGCGGCGTGCCGCGGGCAGCGGCGAAACCCGCGAAATTCTCCAAATCCGCCTGATAGGCAGCGAGCGTATTGCGCGCCGCGCCACGTTCGGCGGCCAACATTTCCAGAAATGCCTCGGCATGGCGGGAAAGCCCCGCCCGGGCTGCAGGTTTAGCGCCCGCGGAAGCGGTCATTGGGGATGGTGCGCTCAACGGCCTGGGGCGTCACGCTGGGCGGGAAGGCGCCAATCAGGATCAGGCCCACGGCGAAAAGGCCAAGCACCACGGCAACAACCAGCAGAATCGGGTTACGGAACATGCTGGCGCCTGGGCTCCCTCTCGCTTTCCTGAAATCGTGCTAACGCTCAGCCCCAAGATGCGCAACTCTCTCTTTGATGATGCCCTGCCGGGCCTGCCCGAACCTGCCGCCGGGCGTGATCCGGCGCGGCCCAGCATTGTGCTGGTCGGGCTGCCGGGGGCGGGCAAATCCGCGCTTGGGCGGCGGCTGGCGGGGCTTTTGGGCCTGCCTTTCCGAGACGCTGACACGGAAATTGAAAACGCCGCCGGCATGCCGATTACGGAAATCTTCGCCCGCTACGGTGAACCCCATTTCCGCGATGGCGAACGCCGCGTGATTTCCCGCCTGCTCGCCGGCCCGCCCGTGGTGCTGGCGACCGGTGGCGGTGCCTTTGCCGACGCCGCAACGCGGGCTGCGATTCGCGGCAGTGGCGCCGTCTCAATCTGGCTGAAATGCCCGCTTTCGGTGCTGATCCGCCGCGTTGCCGGGCGCGAACATCGCCCCATGTTCCTGAATGCCGACCCGGCCGAGGTACTGCAGCGCCTGATGAACACGCGCCACCCGCTTTACGCCGAAGCCGACATCACCCTGCCCTGCAATGATGAAAGCCTGGACAATACCACCCGCCGACTGGAGCAAGCCTTGAAGACCTATCACTCACCCGAACGCGTGCCTGTAGGCCTTGGGGAACGCGCCTATGAAGTGCTGGTCGGGCGGGGCTTGCTGGCGCGCGCCGGCGGCCTGCTGGCGCCCGTGCTGCCGGCCAAGCGCGTGGCGATCATTTCAGACGCGACGGTGGCGCCCTTGCATCTGCCAAGTTTGCGCGCCGGTTTGCAGGAAGCCGGCTTTGCCATTGCGGCGGAACTAACGGTCCCGCCTGGCGAAGCGAGCAAGGATTTTGGCCGCCTGCATGGCTTGTTGGATGATCTGCTTTCAGCCGGCGTTGATCGGCGCACATCGGTGATTGCGCTGGGCGGCGGCGTGGTGGGGGATTTGGCAGGCTTTGCCGCGGCGATTGCAATGCGCGGCCTGCCTTTCGTGCAAATCCCGACAACGCTTTTGGCCCAGGTGGATAGCAGCGTTGGTGGTAAGACAGGTGTGAATTTGAAGGCCGGGAAGAACCTCGCCGGTGCCTTCCATCAGCCGCGCATTGTGCTGGCGGATACGGATACGCTCGGCACCCTGCCGCCGCGCGAATTGCGCGCAGGCTACGCGGAAGTGGCCAAGCACGGGTTGTTGCAAGGCCAATTCTGGCATTGGTGCGAAGCGAATGGTGCCGCCGTTGTGGCCGGCGATACGGGCGCCCTTGCCATTGCCGTCATTGAATCCTGCAAGCTGAAAGCCGCTGTTGTGGCCGCTGATGAGCGGGAAGAAAGTGCCGAAGGCGGTCGCGCCTTACTCAACCTTGGGCATACCTTTGGCCATGCCCTGGAAGCCGAAGCGCGTTTTGATGGTTCCGTGCTGCATGGTGAAGCGGTGGCGGTTGGGCTTGGCCTGGCGGCATCACTTTCCGCGCGGCTTGGCCATTGCAGCCAGGAATGGCCTTCGCGCGTCATTACGCATTTGACTGCTTGCGGCCTGCCCGCGCGCATCAACGATCTGCCGCGCCACTTCACGGTTGATGCGCTGCTTGGGCGCATGGCGAAGGACAAGAAAAACCGCGATGGCAAAATGCGCTTCGTGCTGCTGCGCGGCCCTGGCGAGTGCTTCACGAGCAGCGATGTACCTGCGGAAGCCGTGGAGAAACTGCTGCGCGATGAGGGGGCGGCTTAGGCGCGGCTTTCGCGCACTACCGCATCTTCCCGCCTGGCCACTTCCGGCAATAGCGCGGTGCCAAGCCCTGGCCCTTCCATCGGGTATACCCAACCCTGATCGAGCCTTGGCAGAACCGTGACGAGATCACGATACCAGGTGGCCAGCGTGGCGCGCACCACTTCCTGAAAAATCGCTGTCGGCGCATGCAGCGCGAGGTGAAGCGATGCCACCAGCGTCACCGGCCCGGTGCAATCATGTGGTGCCACGGGCCGCGCCCAGGCTTCGGCCAAAGCCGCGATTTTGCGTGCCTCGGTCAAGCCACCGCACCAGGTGAGATCCAGCATCACCACATCAGTCGCACCCGCAACCAGCAAATCCCGAAAGGCGACCTTGCCGCCAACCGTCTCACTCGCACAAATCGGCACGCGCGTCGCGCGGCGGAGTTCCGCGAGGGAAGCCACATCATCCATCTTGCCGATCGGATCTTCCGCCCAAGTGATCGCCAATGGTTCCAAAGCCTGGCAGATGCGCAGCGCTGCCGGATAGGACCAAAGGCTGTGCAATTCAGCCATGATCTCAATCTTGTCGCCAACGGCGCGGCGAATTTTCTCGAATGGTTCAAGCCCGCGCTTGAGATCTGCCAAGGTGATGGATTGTCCTTGGGTTGCCGGCGCGTAAATGTCGAAAGGCCAGATTTTCATGGCGGTGAAGCCTTCCGCGAGCAGGCTTTCCGCCAGCGCCCCGGCATCACGCATGAAGGCCACCTGGTCATCATAAGGCCCGCGCGCCTGATCCGCTGCGCCAATATCACGCCGGGCCACGCTTTTCGTATTGTAGTCATACCCCGCGCAGGTGTTGTAACTGCGCACCTTATCGCGTGAGAGGCCGCCGAGTGCCTCATGCACCGGCACACCAAGCCGCTTGCCCGCCAGATCCCAAAGCGCGATATCCACAGCGGAGGCGGCGCGGATTTCGGCACTCGATGAACCAAAGCCGACATAGGGGGTGAGCAAATGGCGCGAAATACCCTCAATTTGGCGCGCATCACGCCCCAGAAAAAAAGGCGCGACGCTTTCATGGATGACAGCTTCCACTGCGGCGGCACCGCGAAATGCCTCGCCCAAACCCTTGAGCCCATCATCGGTTTCGATTTCAAGCCAAAGCAGATTTGGACGTTCGGCGATGCGGATGGTGCGTAGCGCGCGGATCTTGCTCATGGTGATGTCATTCCGCACGAATGCCTTGGCGGCGCACCACGTCAGACCAGCGCGCCACTTCGCTTTGGATATGCGCGCCCATCTGTTCCGGCGTGCCGCCAATGGGCATGACCGCCAATTCCTGCATGCGTTGGCGCACCGCAGGGGTTTCCATCGCCTTGTTGAAGGCGGCATTGAGCGCGGCAATGGCCGCGGGCGGGGTTCTGGCCGGCGTCATGAAACCGAACCAGCTATCAATCACCATGCCCTGCACGCCCTGTTCAGCAAAGGTCGGCAGATCGGGCAATTCCGGAATGCGTTCCGCACTCAAAGCCGCCAGGGCGCGGACGGTACCGGCGCGGATATGCGGCAGAATCGACGGGAGATTATCAAAAAACACATCAACCCGCCCCGCAATCAAATCCGTCGCCGCCGGCCCGCTGCCACGATAGGGCACATGGGTCATTTCAATCCCCGTAATGCTGCGCAGTAATTCAGGGCCAAGATGGTTGGAAGCACCAACGCCGGAGGACGCGAAACTCAAGGGTGTTGTTTTTGCAAGTGCGATGAATTCCTGAATATTGCGCGCCGGTAAATCCTTGCGCACCGTCATCACATTGCGGACCGCGCCCGTCAGGATAACGGGCGCGAAATCATTCAAGCTATAGCCAGGGTTGGCATAAAGCGCGGGATTGGCGCCGCAGGGACCGAAGGCGCATTGGATGAGGGTGGAGCCATCCGCCGCACCGCGCGCGGCTTCTGCCATGCCGATATTGCCCCCCGCACCGCCGCGATTTTCAATCACGGAACCGCGCGGCAGGAAGGGTGCAGCGGCTTCGGCCAGAACACGGGCCAGGATGTCGCTTGTGCCGGCCGGGGTGAAGGGGACAATGATGCGAATGGGCCGGTCGGGCAGGTCAGCCGCCTGCACATTTCCAGCAAAAAGCGCGGCGCAAACCACCAACGCGTAACGCAACATGGGTTTCCTCCTTGTTCTTATGGGCAGCAGGCTAGACCGCGCCGCTGCTGGCAGCAAATTCCGCTTGCCCCGGCAAGACCGCCTGGGCCAAACTTCCCGCCAAGGCACACAAAATGCCGCTTTGGGAAGGGAACACGGCTATGAAATTCCTGTCACGGGCCGCGCTGGCCTTTTTGGCCTGATGGCGTCCATCGCCCCGGCCGCCGCCCAGGTGCAAATGATCATCCCCTGGCCCGCCGGTGGCGGCACCGACATTATTGGGCGATTGATTCAGCCAGTCTTTACAGAAGCCGTGGGCACTCAAGTTGTTATCCGCAATGTCGGCGGTGCGACAGGCACCATAGGCACGGCAGAGGTGGTACGCGCCAAGCCGGATGGGCAGACGATCCTGCTGACCTCCATGGCGCCGATTGCCATTCAACCGAGCTTCATGGCGCGCGCCCCCTATCGCGCGGATCAACTCACCGCTGTCTGCCTTGTCGCGGAAGCGCCGGCCACGCTGATGACACCGACCACAACAGGCATCAGGACAATTGCCGACATCGTCGCGCGCGCCAGGGCCAATCCTGGGCAATTACCCTATGCCTCGGGCGGCGTTGGCGGGCTTGGACATCTGGCGATGACCGGTCTGTCCCGCGCCTTCGGCATTGAAATGAACCACATCCCCTTCCGCGGTTCGGGCGATAGCGTGCAGGCCATGCTTTCGGGCACCGTGCCGATGCTGACCGCCGAGGCGAACCTGATGAAGCAATATGGGCTGCATGCGGTAGCGGTTTTCGCCGAACAACGCTCACCCGATTTCCCGGACACACCCACCATGCGCGAACAGGGGCTTGATCTGGTCTATCCGCTTTGGACTGGCCTTTTCACTGCGCCCGGCACGCCGGAAGCCATAGTGGCGCGAATGGATGAGGCCTGCGCGCGCACCTTGCGCACCCCATCGGTGATTGAAGGAATGACGCGCGCCGGCCACCCCATCCGCTATCTGAACCATCAGGCTTTCACCGCCTATGTAAAGGCCGAGGCTGAGAAATATGCCAGCTTGATCAAAGATAGCGGCTTGCGGCAGGCGGATTGAGGGTGTGCAGGAAACAATACGGCACCCCCTTTCCTGTCGAACAAGGAGTTTGCGACGAAGGATGTCGGCTTTTGGCGTGGGCGTAATCTTGTTCTTGCCACCGAAAAGATTTTGCAGCAATAACCATATCCTGGAAGTAACCAGTGGTGCGATTCATGCTAGCCGTTCCTGAGCCAGTACCGCCCCTGCGCACCACTAGCCCTTCATTTGGTGGGCCGGTTCGCGCTGCTGCCGTGAACCGACAGCAGCGACCGGTCCACTAGTCGTTTTTGGGAGCTTTTTCTTGCGCAAACCCCGCCTCTACCTCGATGGCTTCAATTTGTCATTGGAACACGGAACCGGGGTGGCGACTTATGCGCGCAATCTGTCCTTCGCTTTGCGCGACCTTGGTGCTGAGGTTGGCGTGCTCTACGGGACCTCGGCTTCCACAATCAGTCGCGATCCACTGATGCGCGAAATCGCCTTTTTTGATATGCCGAAAATGAACCCGCCTGGGATTTTGCAACATATAAAGAATTTGCAACGCGCCATGATGTTGCCGCTTGGCGAAATAGCCCTGCAAGTTCCCATGACCGGCGGCGTCATCAGGAACACCTTACAGGATCGCCTACCTTACTTCGACCACATATGGAATGTGCAAGATCTGTTTGCCAAAGAGTCCCTGTATGGAAGCTTTTTTCGGGGACGCATGGCTGTGCATTTCCGTGAACCACCAGACATCATGCACTGGACCTATCCTCTCGCGATACGCGTGCCTAAGGTGAAGAATATCTACACTCTCCACGATCTTGTTCCGTTGCGTCTTCCCTACACTACGCTCGACAATAAGCGTAGCTACTATCGCATGGTCAAACACCTGACCGGAAATGCGGATCACATCGTGACCGTGAGTGAGGCTTCGAAGAAAGACATCATGAACCTTTTCGGTGTTCCGGAAGAGAGAATCACCAATACCTATCAAGCCGTCCATATCCCTGCCATCTATCGCAATAAAGCGATCGAGGATGTGAAGAGTGATTTGAAGGGTTCCTACGGGCTTACCTACAAGCAATACTACCTTTTCTTCGGCGCGATTGAACCAAAGAAAAATGTGGGACGCTTGATTGAGGCCTACCTTGCTTCCGGAGTCTCCGATCCCCTGGTCATTATTGGGAAAAAGGCATGGAAATCGGTAAAAGATTTACAGATGATCTCCACTGCTGAAGACACGCCTTACGCGCAGGGGAGGTTTGACGGTGCTGAAAGACGGTCTTGTGTTCTTCATTTTGATTACGCCAGTTTTTCTTTGCTGGTAAGTCTGATCCGAGGCGCAAAGGCTGTGCTGTTTCCCTCCCTCTATGAGGGGTTTGGCTTGCCGGCTTTGGAGGCCATGTCTCTCGGAACCCCGGTTCTCACTTCCAATACGGCTTCAATGCCTGAAGTGGTTGGCGACGCCGCTTTGCAAATTGACCCCTATGACACACGTGCGCTGGTTGAAGGCATCCGTGTGCTTGATGCCGATGCAGATCTGCGCGGACGCCTTGCCGAAGCGGGCACGCTACGTGCACAGGAATTTTCGCCGGAGCTGTACCAGGCGCGTCTTTCAAAATTATACGGTAGTTTAACGAAAATGCCAAAATGACAGTGTCAGCTGATCAGCCTGGTGGTGCCTGATATGGCGGAAGCGAATTTCGGACGACCAAGTGAGCGTGGCAGCAGATATTTTTCTGCGGCATGCTGCGCCGAAGCAGCGTCCCACCCTGTCGAACATACCGCCAACGGCAAGAATGATTGGCCGGTATTGGTCGAATACGGGTATGTATTGAAGGAAAGCGGCGGACTTGAAGGCAGCCTCACAGCTCTTGAAACAGGCGCAAATTCGTCTTTGAATGCAGCAGCCCTGATTTTCAACTCGGCGAGACGCCAAGGTATATCATCCGCATCGAAACAGCACTTGAGCCTTTTTCCTTATGGTCTTATTCGCCTTCAGGATAAGGATCTCGAATGTACAAATTCTGCGATAATAGATACTTTGGCGACGATAAGAGGCTGAAGGTGTCATGACAACACCACCGCGCACGACACGGCTGATGTTCGATGTTACCGACCTCATTCAGTACATGCGCGATTCAAGAATCCCCACTGGAATCCAGCGCGTACAGCTCCAGATCATCTA
>JADCGG010000128.1 GCA_020249125.1 Roseomonas sp.
CCCGAAGCTGCTGATTGCCGATGAACCCACCACGGCGCTTGATGTTACGGTGCAGGCGCAAATCCTGGCGCTGCTGGATGATCTGAAGCGGGAGACCGGCACGGCGGTAATCCTGATCACGCATGATCTTGGGGTGGTTGCGGATCACGCCGATGATGTTGTGGTGATGTATGCCGGGCGCGTGGCGGAACAGGCGCGCGCCGCTGATCTTTTTGCGCGGCCGGAACATCCCTATACCATCGGCCTGCTGGGTGCGGCACCGGCGGTAGGGGTGCGCGGTGAAAGGCTGGCCAGCATTGAAGGCACCGTGCCGGATTTGCGCGCGCCGCCGCCTGGCTGCCGCTTTGCGCCGCGCTGCCCCTTTGCCATCGCACGCTGTGCGGAAGGCGCGCCCCCATTGGCCGAGGTCGCGGCTGGGCATTTCAGCGCCTGCCTGCGCGCGCCGCTTGATGCCATGTTGGGGGCGGCGGCATGACCGCGCTATTGGAACTCCGCGATGTGGTGAAGCATTTCCCGGTGCGTGATGCGCTTGGCCGTCGCGCAGGTGCTGTGCATGCCGTGGATGGCGTTTCGCTTGCCGTCGCGGAAGGGGAGGTGCTGGCCATTGTCGGTGAAAGCGGCTGCGGCAAATCCACCCTGGGGCGCGTGATGTTGCGGCTGATAGAACCAGATAGCGGCGCGGTGCGTTTCGCTGGTGAGGATCTTGCCAGCCTTTCCCCCGCAGCACTGCGCGCGCGCCGGCGCGACATGCAGATCATTTTCCAGGATCCTTTCGGCAGTCTCGATCCACGCATGACAGTCGCTCAGGCCATCGCTGAACCGCTGCGTTTGCATCGGCTGGTGCCGCGTGGGCAGGAAGCAGCGCGCGTTGCCGAATTGCTCCGCCGTGTTGGCTTGCGCCCGGAAAATGCCGGGCGCTGGCCGCATGAATTTTCCGGGGGCCAGCGCCAGCGCATCGCGATTGCACGCGCGCTTGCCAGCAATCCGCGCCTGATCATTGGCGATGAACCTGTCAGCGCCTTGGATGTTTCCGTGCAGGCGCAGGTGATCAATCTGCTGCGCGATCTGATCCGCGATTTGCGCCTGACCTTTGTGCTTGTCAGCCATGATCTTGGCGTGGTGCGCCATGTCGCGGACCGTGTTGCGGTGATGTATCTTGGCCGCATTGTGGAAGAAGGCCCGGCAGAAGATGTGCTGGGCGCGCCGCGCCATCCCTATACCCGCGCCCTTGTTGCCGCCATGCCGGGGGCGCAGACCAAAACGCCGCCCCTGGAAGGCGATGTGCCAAGCCCGATCGCGCCGCCCACCGGCTGTCGCTTTCATACGCGCTGCGCCTTCGCTGCCGAACGATGCCGCGCGGAAACGCCACGCCTTGAAGGCGCCGGCCACGCGGTTGCCTGCCATTTTGCCGCAAGCCTTCCCCCACCTGTCGAGCGTATTGCAGCGCTTGGTGGCGGGGAAAGATTGGCGCGGCTGCAAGGTTTTTTCCGGGGTAATGCCCCGTCACCCAACGGGATGGGAGAACACGCATGAAAACCATGATCCGCGCGGCGCTTGCCGCCTTTGGCGTGCTGGCCGTTGCCGCAACGCCCGCAACCGCGCAGAATTTGCGCATTGCACTGAAGGAAGACCCCGATATTCTGGACCCGACACTGTCGCGCACCTTTGTCGGGCGCATTGTCTATGCCGCGCTATGCGACAAGCTTTTTGACATCAATGAAAAGCTGGAAATCGTGCCGCAATTGGCCACCGGCCATCGTTGGGAAGACCCGCGCAGCCTGATCATCACGCTGCGCGAAGGCGTGCGCTTTCACGATAATGAAGTTATGGATGCGGAAGCGGTGAAATACTCGCTGCTGCGTCACTTGAACCTGCAAGGCAGTTTCCGCCGCAGCGAAATCGCCGATATGGAAAGCGTGGAAGTCGTGGACCCGCGCACCATCCGCATTCGCCTGAAGGGACCATCGGCGTCCTTCCTGGCGGCGCTTTCTGATCGCGCCGGCATGCCGGTCAGCCCCAAGGCTGCGGAAGCACTGGGGCGCAACTTCGGCACGCGCCCGGTATGCGCGGGGCCCTTCCGCTTTGTGGAGCGCGTGGCGCAGGAACGCATTGTGGGTGAACGCTTCCCGGAATATTGGGATGCGCGGAATATCCATATCGCGCGCGTGACCTATCTGCCGATCCCGGACAACACCGTCAGGCTCGCCAATCTGCAATCCGGCGCGGTGGAATTCGCCGAACGCATGGAACCGGATGATGTGAAAACCATCCAGCGCAACCGCAATCTCCGCGCCGTTGCGGTGGATGAGCTTGGCTATCAAAGCATCAGCATCAATACCGGCAATGGAGAACGGGCCAATACGCCGTTCGGCCGTGATGCGCGCATCCGCCGCGCCTTTGAACTGGCGATTGATCGTGCCGCGCTGAATCAGGTGGTTTATGAAGGCATGTATGTGCCAACGCGCCAGCCTTTCCCGCCGGCCAGCCCCTTCCATGTGCGGGATTTCCCGCCCACCGCGCGCGATCTGGCGCGCGCGCAGGCGCTGCTGCGTGAAGCCGGCGCCACGCTGCCGGTCACGGTTGAAATGACCGTGCCGAACAATCCTGATCTGCGTCAGGTTGGCGAAGTCATTCAGGCCATGGTGAAGGAAGCCGGTTTCGATCTGCGTCTGCGCGCCATGGAATTCGCATCATCCTTGCAGGCCGCCGCGCGGGGTGAGTTTGAAACCTATCTGGTCGGCTGGTCAGGCCGCACCGATCCGGATGGCAATATCTTCAGCTTCACGCGCACCGGCGGTGGGCAGAATGATGGCCGCTATTCCAATGCGGAAGTGGACAAGCTGTTGGATGAAGCACGCACGGAATTGGATTTGGCCAAACGCCAGGCGCTATACGCCCGCGCCGCGCGCATCGCCTATGGCGAGGATGTTCACCGCATCTATCTTTGGCACCGCAAGAACATCATGGCCCATAGCGCGCGGCTGACCGGCTATCGGCCCATCGCGGATGGCTTGGTGCGGGTGCAAGGTTTGCGGTTGCAGTAAGCATCATGTGGGTCTGGCTTCTCAGGCGGATTGGGCAGGTTCTGCCAACGCTTTTCATCCTCTCCATCCTGATCTTCGGGTTACAACAATTGATGCCCGGCGATCCAGCGCTGATTTTGGCGGGGGAGGAGAGGGGCGATCCGCAAGTGTTCGCGCAAATCCGTGCGGAGCTCAGGCTCGATCGGCCGATCTACGAACAATATCTCTATTGGATCGGCAATGTACTGACCGGCGATTTCGGCTTTTCCTGGCGCATCCGCATGCCAGTGAGCCAACTTATTCTGGATAAGCTGCCCGTCACGGCGCAGCTTGCGGCGATGGCTTTCATTATCGCGGTGCTGATCGGCGTGCCGGCGGGCATTCTTTCCGCCGTCAAGCGCGATCAGCCGGCGGATTGGGCGGCGAATGGCATCGCGCTATTCGGTATTTCCACGCCGAATTTCTGGCTCGGCATTATGATGATCCTGTTCTTCAGCGTGGAATTGGGCTGGCTGCCACCTTCGGGCTATGTGCCGCTGACCGAGGATTTCTGGCAATCCATCGCGACAACCATCATGCCGGCCTTTGTATTGGGCACGGGTGTTGCCTCGGTTCTCATGCGCCACACGCGTGCCGCGATGCTGACGGCGCTGTCGCAGGATTATGTGCGCACCGCGCGCGCCAAGGGGCTGCGCGAAAGGGTGGTTGTTTGGAAACACGCGCTCCGCAATGCCTTGATCCCGGTGGTGACTTTGGGCGCGATTGAATTCGGGCGGCTGCTGGCTGGCGCGGTGCTGACCGAACAAATCTTCACCATTCCCGGCTTTGGCAAGCTGATTGTGGATGCGGTGTTCAACCGAGACTACCCGGTGGTGCAGGGCGTGGTATTGGCCACCGCCTTGATTTTTGTGCTGCTCTCCCTGGTGGCGGATTTGCTCTACATGGCGATCAATCCAAGGCTGCGTCCGGCATGAACGCGCCCGCCATCACCATGGGCGAAAGCCCCGCACGCCGCGCGCTGAAGCGCTTCATGCGCCATAAGCTTGCGGTCTTTGGCCTGGTGGTAGTGATTGCCTTTGTGCTGATCGCGATACTGGCGCCCGTGATAGCGCCCTATGATCCGCTGCAAACAAGCTGGAGCCGTATCCGCAAACCTCCATCGGCGGAACATTGGTTCGGCACGGATGAAAATGGCCGCGATGTGTTATCGCGCGTGATATGGGGTGCGCGGGCTTCGCTGATGGCGGGCGTGATTTCCGTGCTTGGTGCGCTGTTTATCGGGGTGCCTTTGGGCTTGCTCGCGGGCTTGATTGGCGGCTGGGTGGATGCGCTGATCTCGCGCGTCGCGGATGCCATGCTCTCAGTGCCCTTCCTGATTCTGGCGATTGCGCTTGCGGCATTTCTGGGGCCGGCGCTTGAAAACGCCATGCTCGCCATTGCCATCACGGCGTCACCGGTTTTCGTGCGCCTCACGCGCGGCATGGCGTTGGATGCGAAATCCACCGATTGGGTGGAAGCGGCGCGCGCGCTGGGCAATCCACCCTGGCGCATCGGCCTTGTGCATGTGCTGCCCAATATCATCCCGCCCTTGCTGGTGCAGGCAAGCCTTGCGATTGCGGAGGCGATCATCGCCGAGGCTTCGCTTTCCTTCCTTGGGCTTGGGCAGCAACCGCCATCGCCTTCCTGGGGGTCCATGCTGAATAGCGCGCAGCGTTTTCTGACCCAGGCGCCCTGGCTTTCCATCATGCCGGGGCTTGCGATTTTCGTTGTCGTGCTCGCCTTCAATCTGGTGGGCGATGGGCTGCGCGATGCTTTGGACCCAAGGGCGGATCGGAAGTGATGGAAATACGCGGCGCGCCAGGGTTTTTGCCGCGTGGGCGGCGTATATATGCCATTGGCGATATCCATGGCACGCTGCCGCAGCTGCGCGATCTACACGCGCAAATCGCCGAGGATTTGCGCCGCCGCCCCGTGGCATCCGCCCTGCTGATCCATCTGGGCGATTACGTGGATAAGGGGCCGGAATCTCGCGGCGTGGTGGATTACCTTTCGGAAGGTGATCCCATCCCCGGCCTGCCCACGCTGCATCTGATGGGCAATCATGAGGAAACCATGCTGGGCGCGCTATCTGGCGATGGCGCCGCCGCCGCTGATTGGCTGTGGGGCGGGGGCA
>JADCGG010000129.1 GCA_020249125.1 Roseomonas sp.
CCGACATGATCGGACACGCCCTGCGCAATCGCTGCATTGATGGTGTATTTGGCGATATAGCGCTTGGCGCGCGCATTGTCGTTGTCGCCCTTTTCTTCCGGCAGGCGCCCGCGCTGCACCTTCATCTTATGCGCGGTTTGCCAGGTGCGAATAATCACCTCACCCACACGGCCCATCGCCTGGCTGTCAGATGACATCATGCTGATGGCGCCGATATCATGCAGGATATCTTCCGCCGCGATGGTTTCCTTGCGGATGCGGCTTTCGGCAAAGGCAACATCTTCCGGAATGCGCGGATCAAGATGGTGGCACACCATGAGCATATCCAAATGCTCATCCACGGTGTTCACCGTGTAAGGCATGGTGGGGTTGGTGGAAGAAGGCAGCACGCCCGCTTCACCAACCAGGCGCAGAATATCCGGCGCATGGCCGCCACCGGCACCTTCGGTATGGAAGGCCTGAATGGTGCGGCCACGAATGGCCTTGATGGTTTCTTCGACAAAGCCGCTTTCATTCAGCGTATCAGTATGGATCGCCACCTGAATATCCATCGCATCGGCGACCGAAAGGCAGTTATCAATCGCCTTGGGTGTGGTGCCCCAATCCTCATGCAGCTTGAGCCCACACGCCCCCGCACGAATTTGTTCCTCCAAACCCGCTGGTAGCGCCGCATTACCCTTGCCGAGGAAGCCAAGGTTCATCGGAAAGCCTTCGGCGGCCTGCAACATACGCTCCATATGCCAAGGCCCCGGCGTGCAGGTGGTGGCCAGCGTGCCATGCGCCGGACCGGTGCCGCCCCCGAACATGGAAGTAATACCAGACGCCAAAGCTTCTTCGATCTGTTGCGGGCAGATGAAATGGATATGCACATCAAGCCCGCCCGCGGTCAGGATGCGCCCTTCGCCGGCGATGATTTCCGTGCCCGGCCCGATGATGATGTCCACATTCGGTTGCGTATCGGGATTGCCCGCCTTGCCGATCGTGGCGATGCGCCCGCCACGCAGCCCGATATCCGCCTTCACCACGCCCCAATGATCCAGGATCAGCGCATTGGTGATCACGGTATCCATGGCACCTTGGGCGCGTGTGACCTGGGATTGCCCCATGCCATCACGAATTACTTTGCCGCCGCCGAATTTCACTTCCTCGCCATAGGTTGTCAGGTCGCGTTCAACCTCGATGAAGATTTCCGTATCGGCCAGACGCACACGGTCGCCCACCGTTGGGCCATACATGCCGGCATAGGCGGCGCGAGAGAGCTTCGTTGCCATGGGTCAGACCGCCCCTTCCGTTTCGCCACGAAAACCATGAATGATGCGCGCGCCAGAAAAGGGGATCAGCCGCACCTTGCGCGTTTGCCCCGGTTCAAACCGCACCGCCGTGCCGGCGGGAATATCCAACCGGCAGCCGCGCGCCTTGGCACGATCAAAATCCAGCAGCGGATTGGTTTCCGCGAAATGGTAATGGCTGCCCACCTGCACCGGGCGGTCGCCCTTATTGGCCACGGTGATTTCCACCGCATCGCGCCCGGCATTAAGCGCGATATCGCCGGGGGCAGTGATGATTTCACCAGGGATCATTTGCGCGCTCCCTTCTTGCGGGCTGGTTTCGCCTTGGGTTTGGGCTTGGCGGGTTTGCGCACCGGCTGCGCGGCGGCTTTCGGTTTGGCTTTTGGAGCAGGCTTCGCCTTTGCTTTCGGTGCAGCCTTCGCTTTTGCTGCCGGCTTCTTCGCCACCGCCGCGCGGATGGGCTGATGCACCGTCACCAGCTTGGTGCCATCCGGGAAGGTCGCTTCCACCTGGATTTCGTGCAGCATCTCCGCGATGCCTTCCATCACCTGATCGCGCGTCAGCACCGCCCCGCCATCGCGCATCAATTCCGCGACGCTGCGGCCATCACGCGCGCCTTCCACGACGAAATCCGTGATCAGCGCCACAGCTTCGGGGAAATTCATTTTCAGGCCGCGTTCCAGGCGCCGTCGCGCCACGATCGCGGCCATGGAAATCATCAGCTTGTCTTTTTCGCGCGGGGTCAGGTTCATGGCGTGGGGTTCCGCAATCGCTGTGCCATCATGGCGGTTCTTGCCCTAAGTCATCCAAAGTCGAGGCAGGCGCGCGGGCAGGCCAAGCGCCGGGCGCAGCCGGCAAATTGCAGCCCCCAGCCCTTCGCGCACCGCCACCGCATCACCCAGCCAGCGCGCCACCATAAGGCCGGGTCGCACCAGGCTGGCCAGCGCGCCATCATCGCGCAAGGCATCGCGCAGATCAGGCGCAGCAAGCGGTCCGGCCAGCACCAGGCTGCCCAGCGCTTCAGCATTGGCAAAACCGAAGGGGTCAGCGAAATCCGCCGCAATATCCTCACCAAGGCTAAGCCCATCGGCCCAAAGCAACTTGCCGCCGCGCGTGATGCGCCAGGAATCCTGAAGCGCGCCCTGCCGCCAGGTTTCGCCCCGCGCGGCGCGACCAAAGACCAGGGCCTCGGCCATCAGCAGTGACGCATCTTCGGCGATATCGGCCTTCAGGCTGCGTTCAAGCCGCGCGCCTTCAAACAGGATGGTTTCCTGCGGAATCCATTCAAACACCGCGCCGGGGCCGGCTTCAAGCGTCACGCTGATTTCGGTCGCCGGGCCAAGGCTGCGATAAATTTTTTCGGCTGCCGGTGTGGAAAAACTCGCGCGTGCCCCGGCACCAAGGCTGAGCGCGATATCCACCCTATCGCCGCCGGCCAAGCCGCCGGCGGTATTCACCAGGGCGCAAATCGGCGCCTCATCAGCCTCGGGGTCGGGGAAAAGGGCGCGCATGGGGGGGGATTGATAAAGCCCGCCCAGCATCGTGCGCCCTGCATGCAGCGCGTAATCCAAATCCAACCGCCCGCGAGAGCGCTGATGGCGAGTTTCGATCTGTGCGGCAGCTTGCATGGTGGCAAGCTTAACCACGCCAGGCGCGCGCCACCAAATGCCGCACGACAAGGCAGTAACTGCGCAAAATTCAGGCAAGAACGCAGACTGGACAGGCGCGCACGACACGGCTTTGGTGGGGGATCAAACCGAAAGCCATCCCATGCGCCGCATCATCACGGAACCCCTCACCGCCGAAGCCTTCGCCCCCTTTGGGGAGGTGCTGGAAAGCCCCTCAGCACCTGGCCGCGCGTATATAGACAAGATGTTGGAAAATCGCCGTGGCGGGGCGGCGCCCAGCCTTTCCTTCACGCGTGCTGTGCCGAAATCAGCACCTTTCGCGTCCACCACCATGGAACGGCATGAATTTTCCTCGCAATCCTTCATCCCGATGGAAGCGGGGCGCTGGCTGGTGCTGGTCGCCCCCCATGGGGCGGATGGCAAGCCGGATATGGCCAAGGCGCGCGCCTTTCTGGCGCGGCCGGATCAAGGGGTCACTTATGGTGCCAATGTCTGGCACCATCCTTCCACCGTATTTGACCGCGAAGCGCGCTTCGCGGTCTTCATGTGGAAGGACGGCACTTCAGCCGATGATGAATTTGTCGAGGTCGCCCCCTTCGAATTGCATCTCGGCTGAGGCGTGGTTCAGGTGCCTTGCGGCTGCTGGCCGCGGGTTTTCCAGAGCGACCAGAAAATCCCGCCAGCGATGATGGCGGCAGTCACACCCAGCGAAATCGCGGGGTCAAGCTTGCCGACCATCTGGTTCCAGAAGATCTTGCCGCCGATGAACACCAGCACCAGCGCCAAGGCGTATTTCAGATAGTGGAAGCGATGCACCATGGCGGCAAGCGCGAAATACAGCGCACGCAAGCCCAGGATCGCCATGATATTCGCGGTATAGACAATGAAGGTATCGGTCGTGATGGCGAAGATCGCCGGCACGCTATCCACCGCGAAAATCAGATCGGCGATGTTGATCACCACCAGCGCCAGGAAAAGTGGCGTGGCAAAAGCGAGCTTCTTGCCCGTGGCCGTGTCCATCTGGCGGACGAAGAACTTCTGGCCATGCAGTTCATCCGTCACGCGCATATGCTTGCGCATGAAGCGCACGATGGGGTTCTTGGAGATATCCTGCTCCCCTTCCGGCACCACCAGCATTTTGATGCCGGTCGCGATCAGGAAGGCACCGAAAATATAAAGCACCCAGCTATATTGCTGCACCAGCGCCGCGCCGAGACCGATCATGATGCCGCGCAGCACAATGACGCCAATGATGCCCCAAACCAGCGCGCGGTACTGGTAGCGGCGCGGGATGGCGAAATAGCCAAAGATCAGGCTGATCACGAAGACATTGTCGATGGACAAGGCTTTTTCGATGAAGAAGCCGGTGAAATAGGCCATGCCGGCATGGACGCCGTCCGTGGTCGTGATCTCTCCATTTTCATAGGCCCACCAGATGCCGGCGCCATAAAGCATGGCAAAGGCGATGTAGAAGGCAGAGAGATAAAGGCTCTCGGCCACGCCCATTTCCTTGTCCTTGCGGTTAAGGACGCCAAGGTCAAAGGCGAGCAGAAGCACAACAATCAGCAAAAAGCCCTTCCACATCCAGAAGGGCTTACCCATCCATTCAGCAGCAAGAAATTCCATCCGAAAACCTCATCTAATGGCGCGGATCAGCCATAGGGGGCCGAGACCGCGCAGGGTTGCACGATCCGACATCACGGCAGGCCGCCATAGGGGCGGCCCCCGCCAGAGGGGCCCGGATTGAGGAGATTTGGTGGAAGCCAGAATGGTTTTCAACCCCCATTGCGGCAGGCCCCGCGAGAAACCATTTAGGGGTTTGCGTGGTAACCCCTTGGCTAATAGGTTGCCGCCATGTCATAGGGTCTGAAGCACCGCTAAGGCGGGGCTTCCAACTGGGAATTGAGGCGTCGCAATGGGTTCCTTCAGCATCTGGCATTGGCTTGTGGTTCTGCTGGTTGTGCTGCTGCTATTCGGCAGCGGCAAGATCAGCGGGCTGATGGGCGATCTGGCCAAGGGCATCAAGTCCTTCAAGCAAAATATCAAGGAAGATCAGGCGGATGCCTCGATGGAGGCGCAGGCCCAGGGGCAGACCCAGCCGGCCGGCAGCATCCAGGGTCCGGCGGCCGCTTCTTCCACGGCGCAGACGGCGTCCGCGCAAACGACGCCCCCCCGTCCGGGCGCCTGATCAGGTCGCCCTGCCCCCTTTATCATTGGGGTCGGGCGGTTTTCTGCCATGGCACCGCGCGCTAAAGCGCGGGCCAGCTTTTGAAGCTTCTCAGGCTGCCGGGCCAGGGCTAAGATTTTTTCGCCTGTCAATCCGCGTGGAGGGCCCGCGCCATGCTCACAACCTGGACCGTTGAGGATGGCCGCTGTCGCGTGCGTGAGGGCGCGATTTCTGACATCACCGCCGCCCTGCCTGAAGCGGCGCGGGAAAGTGCCGCGGAAGTCGCCGCATCTGAAAATCTGCGTCGTGCGGTCTGGATAGACCTGCTGAACCCAACTGCGGATGAGGAACGCGCGGTGCAGAATGCGCTGCGCCTTGAAATCCCGACGCGGGAAGAAATGCAGGAAATCGAAAGTTCCTCACGTCTCTACCGCGAAGAAGATGCGTTGTTTTTGACGGCCAATTTTCTCTATGGCGTTGATTCCGGTGATTACGGTTCCACCCCCATCAGCTTCGTGCTGACCAATAGCACGCTGGTGACGGTGCGTTATGCAACACCACGCGCCTTCACGGTATTTGGTGCGCGCGCGCAGCGCCAACCGATACTGCTGCAATCGCCTGATGCCGTGATGCTGCATCTGTTTGAACAGATCGTGGATCGCTTGGCTGATATTCTGGAAAAAGTCGGCGCGGATATGGATAAGGCGAGCCAATCCACCTTCCGCACCTCTCAGGCTGATGTGAAAATGCATCGGCGCAATGACAAGCTGAAGGATGCGCTGTTCACGCTGGGCCAGGTTGGGGAAGTCACGACCCGAGCCTCTGAAACCCTGCTTGGGCTTTCACGCATTCTGACCTTTGTGGGCGCGGAAAAGGCAACCGCGGTGCGCAAGGAAAACCAGGCGCTGATCAAGACGCTGGTGCGTGATGTGCGGTCCCTGGTGGAACATGCAAGCTTCCTCAATTCCAAGGCGCAATTCCTGCTGGATGCCGTGCTTGGCGTGTTGAATGTGGAACAGAACGCCATCATCAAGACCTTTACCGTTGCGTCGGTCGCGCTGATGCCGCCCACCTTGATTGCCAGCATTTACGGCATGAATTTTGAATTCATGCCTGAATTGAAATTGGCCTTCGGCTACCCCTTAGCGCTTGTGCTGATGATTGGATCGGCCTTGCTGCCAATTTTCTATTTCCGCCGTAAAGGCTGGCTCTGACCTACAAGGAAAATCTGATGTCTCAATCACGGATTCCCGCTTCCGTCGCCACCTGCCGCTGGGGCGGGTTTGATGCGTCCTTCCCGCCGGTGGCGAGCATCGCTTCGGGCGAAACCGTTATTCTGGAATGTGTCTCGGGCGGGCCGGAAGTGATGCCGGGGCCGGAAAAAGGGCTGCCGCTGCATCCGGCGATTTCTGAAATCCACGCCAAGCTGCCCCGCCTTGGCGCGCATATCATCACCGGCCCGGTGGAAGTGCGCGGTGCTGAACCGGGCGATGCGCTGCGCGTGGATATCGAAAAGATCGAACTCGGTGCCGATTGGGGCTTTTGCGGCTTCCGCCCACTTTTCGGCACGCTACCGGAAGACTTCCCCTATCGCCGCACGCTGCATATTCCGGTGAACAAGCAGGCCATGACCTGCCGCCTGCCCTTCGGGCCGCAGGATGGCGGGCTTGATCTGCCACTGGCGCCCTTCTTTGGCGTGATGGGTGTGGCGCCGCCGCCGGAATGGGGAATGGTGAATACCAAGGAACCGCGCGCCATTGGCGGCAATTTGGACAATAAGGAATTGACCGAAGGCACGACGCTTTTTCTGCCCATTTTCAACAAGGGCGCGCTGTTTTCCGCCGGCGATGGCCATGGCGTGCAAGGCGATGGCGAGGTCTGCATCAATGCCCTCGAAATCTGCCTCAAGGGCCATTTCAAGCTTTCCGTGGCGCAGGGCGGCGGGGCGAAGGACCCGGTGCTGAAATTCCCCCGTGCGGAGACCAAGACCCATTTCATCACCATGGGGATGAATGAGGATCTGGATTTGGCGATGAAGCAGGCGCTGCGTGAAATGATCGCCTTCATCTGTTCACGCACCAATCTTTCGGATGCCGATGCCTATCAATTCTGCTCACTAGCGGTGGATTTCCGCGTCACGCAAACGGTGAATGGCGAAAAGGGCGTGCATGGCATGTTGAAGAAGGGGCTGTTGTTCTGATGGCGGCGCTTGCCGCGGCCTTGCTTGATGCCTAGCTATTGATCATGGCCGCGCAAGCAACAGATCGCATACCGCTTTTCTTCCTCCTGGCCCCTGTGGCCGGCATTGCCGCATGGCTTGGCCTTGGCAAGGTTGGGCTGGAACTCAATGCCCTGCTGATACTCGCGGTATTGCTTGGCAGTGTCATCGCTGCAGTCCACCATGCGGAGATTGTGGCGCTGCGAGTGGGTGAGCCCTTCGGTGGACTGATTCTGGCGCTTTCCGTCACGGTGATTGAAGCAGGGCTCATTATCTCCCTGATGTTGTCTGGTGACCCGAAGCCCGCATTGATGCGCGATACGATGGTCGCAACCATTGTGCTGGTGCTTCATGGCATTGCAGGGCTTTCAATCCTGGTCGGCGGCGCCCTTCACCGGGAAAATCGCTTCCGCGTCCTCGGCGCAAATGCGCTTCTCGCGGTATTGATGCCGATGGCAGTTCTGGTGCTGATCGTGCCCAATCATGTGGTATCGGTCCCAGGCCCTTATTACAGTTTGGCCCAATTGACCTTTGTTTCGCTTGTTTGTCTGGCCCTTTATGCCGCCTTCCTGTTCGTGCAGACCAATCGCCACCGTGATTACTTTCTGCCCGAAGACGGTGCATCGAGCGAAGCCCATGCGCGCCCGAGCGGACGCCTTACGATCATGTCTTTTGTCTTGCTTTGTATAGCGCTGCTTGCCGTCGTGATGCTTGCGAAATGCCTGGCCCCGGCCTTGGAAGATGGCGTTTTGGCTATTGGTGCGCCTGGTGCAATTGTGGGGGTTATTGTTGCCGCCATTGTCCTCATGCCAGAAACCGGCGCCGCTTTAAGGGCGGCAGCGCATAACCGCATGCAATCCGCAATCAATCTGGCGCTGGGAAGTGGCGTTGCCTGTATCGGCCTTACCTTGCCCGCTGTCGCGTTTGTCGCTTGGTGGTATGATATGCCTTTAGCGCTGGGAGTTTCGGGGGGCCATTCAGTCCTACTCGCCTTGGGCTTTGCGGTTGCCATGCTCACCTATGGCACGGGGCGCACCAATATCCTGTCTGGCATTGTGCATCTGGTGCTGGCCGCAACCTTTGTGTTCACCATTTTTGCACCGTAATTAACGGCACCTATCGCAGCCGCCAGATTTCAATGGGGCCGCGTTCTTCCGGCACGGATGCGACCAACTCATATTGCTCATCCAAGGCCGCTTCGATCAATATCGCGGCACGGCGCCGCACACTCGGCCACCAGCCACGATCAATCACCAGCACGCGCGGATGGCTTTCCAGAATGCGTGTGATTTCCGCGTAAGAATCAATGCCCGTCACGCGATAGAAAGGCCCCGCAAGATGCGCCGGAAAGGCATAGCGCGTGGATAGGGCAGCATCCGCCAGCACATAGACCACGGGGTGATAATTCACGACCCAGATCGGGTCTCCCGGGTCAATTTCCGCGCGCACGGCAGCGGCGGTGCGCCGCACAGGGTCCGGCGCGCCAAGGCCAATGCCGCGATCAAGCCTTGGCAGCGCGGCGACACGCCAGGCATCCAAGGCGACCGCACCGATCAGCAATTGAAAGCCGAGAATCACCATTCCCGGCCGGAGAAACCGCGCCAATTGCCGCGCCCCGAGTGCGGCCAGCACCGACAGGGGCAAGAGCCAGATCAGGAAGTAATGCTGATAGAATTGTCCCGGCAGCGCCACCGCGAAACTTGCTGCCACAAACCAGATCATGCCGAATTGCCGAAGCCGCGCGAGCGGCCCTTGCCGATTGCGCGGGCGCACCAACGCCGGCACCGTGAGCAGAAACGCCCATAACAGCAACAAGGCCGCCACCAGCGCGAAGCGGAAGGAATCTGCCGCACTCAGCCGCGCGCCGGCATAGCGGAGCGGGGCGAGGAAGGCGCCTTCCAGAAAGGGCTGAAATTCGCCTCGCAGCGCGTAAGCCGCGCCGAAAAGTACGGTGGGGGCGGCGCAAAGCGCAGCATAGGCCGCCGCCATGGCTGCCAGGCGCGGCAGGCTGATCAACCCAAGGCGAAGCGCGGGCAGCACCAGGATCAACCAAGCCAGCGAGCCTTCAAAAAAGGTGACCGGCTTGATGGTTAGAGCGAAGCCAATCAGCCCCCCCATCACCACCAAGTCACGCCAGCGCGGGGCCTTGGCGCGTTCCAGGGCATCCACCGCGCCGCGCAGGCCAAGCGCCATGGTCCAACCAATCAGCGGCGCGAACAAAATCTCCGTATTGGTGGCAAGCCCGCCCAAAAGCCCACTATGGGCGATATAGAGCACCCCCGCAGCCATCCCAATGGCCGGAGACCCGCCAGCATAGCGCACCGCATGGAACAGTGCCGTAGCCGTTGCCGCGACGAAGGCCGCGCCAAGCGCGCGCAGCACCCAGATATCATCGCCGAAAATCGCCATGGCCACGGCGAAGATCGCTGGCGCGCCGACCGGGTGCATGTCCCACACCGTGACAATGGGCCAGCCGCCTTCCAGCCATTCCCGCGCCTGGAGCATGTAAAGCCCCTCATCCGTGTCAATCACGGCGGCGACGAAGGAAAACACGCGCAGCAGCAGCGCCAGCGCAAAAAAGAATACCGGCAATAGCGCAGGGTGGCGCCAGCGCCGATCAATGAAGCTTGCCTGGATCATGCGAGTGTCTACAACGCCGGGCGCAGATCCTTCCAAGGTGCGGCGCGTTCATAGGCGGCAGCGGCGCGGTAGATGGCTGCTTCCCCAAAGCTTGGCCCGACCAATTGCAGGGATAGCGGCAGGCCTTCGGCTTTGGAAATACCGCACATCATCGTCAGCGCCGGATGGCCCGTGACATTGAAGGGTGCGCGCGCCTGGCGCGGATAGGTCAATTCCACCGCTTCTGGGTCGTCAATCTTGCAGGCGGCATCCATGGAAGATGCCGTCAGCAACAGATCAACCTCAGCGAAGGCCGCTTCCACGGCGGCCACCAATTCACGCCGGCGGCGCTGCGCCTGCACGTAATCCTCGGCACGCATGAAAAGCCCGGGCAGCAGGCGGCGCAGCGTGAGGTTGGCGTAATCGCCCGGCCTTTCGCGCAGCCACTTGCCATGGATGGAAGCCGCTTCCGCCATCAGAATGGCGCGATTGACGCCGGCGAATTCATTGAGGGAGGGCAGGGTGATGGTCTTGATCTTCGCCCCTTCCTTGCCCATCAGCTTTGCCGCCGCATCCAGCGCAGCCGCCATTTCGGCTGAGGCCGGCTGATCCTTTTCATGAAAATGCCGCACATAACCGATGGTGAGGCCACGGAGCCCCTTCTTCATCTGGCGCGCATAGTTTTCCGGCTTATGCGCCGCACTGCCGGGATCAAGCGCGTCATGCCCGGCCATCATGCCAAGCAGAAGCGCGTTATCGGCCACCGTGCGCGTCATTGGCCCCACGTGATCCAAGGTGAAGGCCAGCGGGAAGACTCCGCGGCGGGAGACGAGCCCATAAGTCGCCTTCATGCCGACAATGCCGCAATGGCTGGCGGGGTGGCGGACGGAACCGCCGGTATCGGTGCCAAGCGCGGCGGGCAGGATATTGGTGCCAACGGCGGCTCCGGAACCGGAAGACGATCCCCCCGGATGATGCCCCGTATTCCAGGGGTTGCGCGCGGGCGGGAAGGGCAGATCAAAGGCCGGGCCGCCGATGGCGAATTCATGCGTCGCGAGCTTGGCCGGGAAAATCGCCCCCGCCGCGCGTAGCCTGGCTACCACCGCCGCATCGGCGCTTTTCTGGTTATCGAGCAGGATGCGGGAATGGCAGGTGGTGGGGTGCCCAGCGATATCAATGATGTCCTTAAGGCCCACAGGCAGGCCATCCAGCGCGGAACGCGGCCCGCTGCGGGCAATGCGTCGCCTGGCCTTCACTGCCTGTTCGCGTGCTTCATCCCAAAGCGGGCGGACGATGGCATTGACCTTGCCATCCACTTCTTCCGCCCGCGCATGCAGGGCATCAAGGTATTCCACCGGGGAGAAACGCCGCCGCGCAATGCCGGCAGAGGCTTCAGTGAGCGAGAGTTCATGCAAGGACTTCATGCGCGTGACCCCTTGGCGGGGATGGGCGCGGCATAGGCCGGCATGGGTTCGGCGGTTTCATCGGCAGGCCGCGTGAAGGCGCCAGCCATGCGGCGGGATGCGGCGATGGCTTCCGCCACTTCCCTGGGGTGGGTTTTGAGCCCGTTGGTGATGCCCGCCGCCCGGGCCAGGATTTCTTCTTCGGTCATTTGGCTGGAAGCCCCCCATGCTGTGGATAATAGCCTGCCGCAAATAGGGGGATTTTGGAACCCTTTTGGGGGCCTGGGGGAGCGCTTGGGGCAGGGTGCGATTATTGCCCCAATTGCAAGCAGGCACCCTTTGTGGAATGAGTCCGTTCAACAAATACGGTTAATAGGGTAATAAATGAAAACAGTTGTTATCACTGGGATCACGGGACAGGACGGAGCTTATCTGACCGAGCAAATGCTCGGGCTTGGGTATAACGTCTTTGGGACGTTCCGACGCACAAGTTCGGTCAATTTTTGGCGCCTCAAGGAATTGGGGGTTGCCGACCACCCGAATCTGAAGCTTGTTGAATTTGACTTGACTGATACGAGTTCCTGCCAGCGCCTGCTTGAACGCGCTGCACCAGAGAGTGTGTTCAACCTTGCGGCGCAAAGCTTCGTGGGCGTTTCATTTGACCAGCCAATTGCCACAGCAATGATGAGCGGTGTTGGTCCTTTACATCTTCTTGAGGCTATCCGATCTGTCAACCCGAAGATCAAGTTTTACCAGGCTTCAACCTCGGAACTCTATGGCAAGGTCCAGGCCATTCCTCAAAGCGAATTGACGCCCTTCTACCCTAGAAGCCCCTATGCGGTGGCCAAGCTTTTTGCCCATTGGACAACGGTAAATTATCGCGAAAGTTACGGGCTATTCGCCTCATCCGGCATCCTGTTCAATCATGAAAGCCCGCTGCGCGGCCAGGAATTTGTGACACGCAAGATAACCAATACTGTCGCACGCATCGCCCTTGGCAAGGAGGACTGCCTGCACCTTGGCAATCTTGACGCTCAGCGTGACTGGGGCTTTGCCAAGGAATACACTGAAGGGATGCGCCTGATGTTGGAGCATTCAGAGCCGGATACTTTTGTGCTTGCCACGGGGCGCACTTATCCCGTGCGTCGCTTCGTGGAACTTGCCTTTAGTGCGGCAGGCATCACCATCGTTTGGCGCGGTAGCGGCATTGATGAGGTGGGTGTGGATGTTGCGACCGGCGCCACGCGTGTGCGGATCAATCCAGCCTTCTTCCGCCCGGCTGAGGTGGATCTCTTGATCGGCGACGCATCCAAGGCAAAACAAATTCTTGGTTGGGAGGCTCGGATGGGGATTGAAGAACTCGCGCGCACAATGGTTGAAGCTGATTTACGGCGGAACCGTGATGGCTTCTCCTTCTGAAGTCGTTTTGCTGACGGGGGCAGACGGCTTTACCGGAAAGCACCTGGCGCCCCGCTTACGGGCTGAGGGAAAGCGGGTTTTTGGCCTTACGCGGACCGCGCCTGGCGTTGACGAGGTTCAGGCGGAGCTTTCGGATGGTGACGCAGTCGCGACGGCAGTGGCGAAGGTGGCACCGGATATCGTCATTCATTTGGCAGGTATCACCACGGCGATGCACCCTGACGTGCCCGAGATTTATTCGGTGAATGCTGTGGGTACCGCAAATCTGCTTGCTGCGCTGGCTGCCGGCGCGAAGGCCCCGCAGCAGGTCATTATTGCTTCGAGTGCAACAGTATACGCGCCCCCATCAGGCGATGCCCCGATCGCGGAAGATCATCCGCGTCAGCCGGCGCATCATTATGGCGCTTCGAAGTTGGCAACTGAGGAAATCGCACGGTTATATGCCAATAAATTACCGATCATAGTGACGCGCCCATTCAATTATACCGGCGCAGGACAGACCGGCGACTTTATCGTGCGGAAAATAGTGCGCCATTTTCAGGAAGGCGCGCGGGAAATACGCCTGGGCGAATTGCAGCTTGACCGGGATTTTTCGGATGTGGAGGATGTGGTTGAGGCTTATGTTCGGTTGACGAGAGTTTCCACTGACTACACCGTAGTCAATCTATGTTCTGGCATTCCTGTTCATCTTGCCGATATCGTTCCGACGCTTGTTGAGATTACCGGCCAGCCGATGACCGTTATCCGGGACGAGCGGTTTGTTCGTGGGGGTGAACCACGCGTCATTCGCGGTTCGACGGAGCGGCTGCATAGCCTGATTGGTGCGTTTCCGCGGAGACCGTTTCGTACAACGCTTGAAAAGATGGTGCGCGGTTGAGTAAATGGAACTCTGATGGAGAGGGGGGTCTGATGCGGTTTGGAAAGATATTATGGGGTGGTTCCAAGGTTGGCAGCACCAAGTCTGCCGGCACCCCCGAGAGCTTGCGCGACGTTGGAGATCGACTTCGTGACATCGGAAAGAAGGTCGAGGCTGCTGAGGCATATGGGGAACACCTCGTGTTAGAGCCTAAGGACTTCGAGATTTGGGTGCAGCGCGGCAATTGTCTCAAAGATACCGGCCAGCATGCGGCTGCTCTCATGGCGTATGAACAGGCGGTAGCGCTGCGCCCTGATGATGCCGACGTGTACCTGCAGATGGGCCATGCCCATAAGTTGAACGGTAACAGCAAAAAGGCAGCCGAAGCCTACAATTTGGCTCTCGAAAAGCAGCCCACGTTGTATGCGGCGGCCAACGAACTTCAGGCTCTTGGTGCGCGCGTGCCGGCGCGCCGTTCCCCACTTGACGAAATTCATGCCACGGGTCGGGCTGCTATTATTCTTGATGTTACGGATCTTCTGTTGTTCCTTTCAGAAAATAATCGTGTGACTGGTATCCAGCGGGTTCAGGCCTGTCTTGTCGCTGAGCTTTTGAAAGCAAGTATATCAAGCGGCGATTTCGCCGTCGAAACTAAAATCGTAAGCTTCTATGACCCGGTCAGTGCGGATATCTATGCTGTAGCTGTTTCAGCTATGCAGGAGCTTTTTGCGGCGTTAGCTAGTGATAAATCTAATGTAGCTCGGATCAAAGAGGCTGTGGGAAATGTATATAGCTCCAAAACAAAAATTAGTCCACGCAAGGGTGATTCCTACATCATTCTCGGTGCGTTTTGGATTTTTAGCTCATTCAGTAACCATTGGCTGCGTTTGAAAATAGAGGGCGTAAAGATCGGCATTTATATTTACGATCTGATTCCCTTTACGCATCCACAGTTTGTTCATGATTCGACGCGCGAAGCTGTCATCGGGTTATTTGACGAACTCATGGCGCTAGCCGATTTTATTCTGACTATATCGAAATACGTTGCGCGTGAGGTAGAAATTTTCACACGTGATCGGCTTGGGCGTACGCTGCCGATCCTTGCTGTGCCGCTGGCCCACGAGCTGCCGGTGTCGGCAGGTGATGAGGTTGACGAGTTGGAATCGCATTTTCTTGATATCGTGCCGAGCGAGTTCGTATTGTGCGTCTGTACGCTCGAGGGGCGCAAGAACCACCTCCTGTTGTTGAACATATGGAGATCATTGATCCAGAAACTCGGCGACGGTTGTCCGTCGCTGGTTTTGGTTGGCAAATGGGGATGGCGCATCGAAGAGTTCCAGAAGGAACTATTCGCGTCCAATTATCTTGACGGAAAGGTCGTGGTCTTCCAAGACCTTTCTGACATCGAGCTCTGCCATCTTTATAGAAATTGTACCTTCACATTGTTTCCTAGCTTTGCTGAGGGCTGGGGGCTGCCCGTCGGCGAGAGTTTGGCCTATGGCAAGCCCTGCATCGCATCGAACACAACCTCGATCCCTGAAGTTGGCGGGGATTTTTGCCGCTATATCAACCCCTACGATCCAATGGAAGCGCTGCAAGCCGTCGAGCGAACGCTTGCAGACCGTGCTGATCTAGCGGCCTGGGCCAAACGCATCGAAGCCCATTTCAAGGTACGCACTTGGGCAGATGTTACTAAGGAGTTCTCCGACGCAACGCAAACAGTCATCGCCTCGTTGCCGGCCACCAATGAACCAGCGGTGACGCTTGCCGAAAGGAAGGTCTACAAATTGACCGCCCCGCGCGTGAAAGGGCAGGACAGCGACTGGCGTGACCGCAAAGTGGCCTTCGCTCTCGCTAAAAATTGGCATCTGATAGAGGATTGGGGTGCGTGGTCGCGTAAGCCTGTTGCAAGGCTTTTGTTCGGAACAACTTGCAATTCTGGAGAGCGGATTCGCGTGCTGGTGAGCCTCCGGCTTCCACCACCTACTGACATTGGCGTGGTCACGCTCTCCACGAATGGCGGTGTTGATGCCAGAAGCGTGCGTCTGTCAGGCTCTCCGCAATGGGTCGCTTTCGAGGCGACCGTGAATGAGGAAAAATGTTGCGAGATCCTGCTCCAGCGTGTCGGACATGTCCTGCATTTTGAGATTAATAGAGAATTGTTCGTTGGCATAGATGCGATTGTCTACCATAGGAGCGACGACATCATGAGCCGAATGGACGTGCTTGAGGCAATTTTGATGCCCGGACACCTCCTCGCTCATATTTAAGTATGGTTCAAGAATCCGTTTCCCCTCGACCTGGGAGCATGGATAAGCTCAGTATTATACCCACTTCTCGAGATATGATCACTGCATCTAGTTGCGGCCGAGATCGAGACTGCGATCCTCGACCACGCCCTTGCGCATCCCGGCCACGGTTCGATGCGTGTTGAACAGGAACTAAGGCTTAAGGGTAGCCAGGTCTCCTCTGGCGGCGTGCGTGGCGTCTTGATGCGCCATAACCCGCCCAACTTCGAGGCGTAGGGGGCGAAGATCGAGACGGTGCTTTCCGACAATGGCCGCGAATTCTGCAGCAGGCCGGACCAGCACCCCTATGAGTTGTTCCCGCAACTTGAGGATATCCCCCATCGCATGACCCGCGTGAAGCGACCGCAGTCCAACAGCATCATTGAACGCTTTCATTGCACGCTGCTTGATGAGCATTTCCGTGTCGAGGGCCGACGCACCTGGTTTGAGACCATCGAGGAGATGCAGGCCGTGCTAGCCCGCATTATTCACCAAGAGTTTGCGGATGTGGTATATCCTTTTGAAATATCGTATGATTTTGCTGTTGAATCTCAAAACCCACGCATTCGAAGGCCACACCCGCCGTGACGGAAGCTA
>JADCGG010000013.1 GCA_020249125.1 Roseomonas sp.
ATTCGGCTACTTTATGTATCAATATGGCGCAAATCATGATCCAAAACGCTTTAGTCCGAAGAGCAATTCTCACTATCGGCGTTTGGAAGACTGCCCTCCAAAAAAAACCTTTTGGGACTTCTTCCCACCAAAAATGCGGCTCAAATGGAAAAGAAGTGTGACAGAACTTAAAATAACAATAAGCCTCGATAACATATAAACCGAAAAAACTATATCGAGCGACGAAATTATATCGATTATTGATAAATCTTTATTCATCTTTGGTTGCCCCAACTCCACAATTCGCTTGAGCTGCTAAAGTAACTCTTTCAAAGAACGGGCTTTCCTATGAGGTGCGAGGCGTGTGCGTGGCGGTTCGTGCTCGTTATAAGCATTCCTCATTCCCCCTCGGGCGAATGGTCACCCTTCTTGCCTGAACCAGCGAGCGGATCGAATGCTACGGCCCAAACCTGCCCCTGGACTTGTCCAGCGTACCTCGCGGCGAGAACCCAGCGCAAGCAAAGCGGCCCCTTCAAAGCGCAGGGACGCGCTTATGCCAATCCGTCACGCGTTGATAGGCATCGGCCACCGCCAGCACTCGTGCCTCGGCAAAGGGGCGCGCGGCCAATTGCAGGCCCATCGGCAGGCCGCGATCATCAAAGCCGCAAGGAATGCTGATGGTCGGCAGGCCCAGATAGTTGAAAGGCCGCGTATTGGCCGAAACCGCCATGAACCGAGACCAATTCGCCGCATCGGCATCAATATCCGTCTCAGCCAAGGTGGGCACGCGGGTGCGCAGCGTTGGTGTCGCCACAATGTGATGCCCCGTCATGGCCTCGGCGCAGAATTGCCGCAGCAAAGGCCCGCGGCGCGACAATGCTTCGACATAAAGATGCGCCGGGATCGGGAAGCCGCCATAAAGCCGCGACGACAGGTGGATGGAATAATCCGCTGCCCTTTCGCGCATCCATTCCGCATGGATCGCCGCCGCTTCGGACCGGCTGAGCAGCGCGGTATAGGCGGCGATGGCGCGGAGTGAAGGGCAGGATAGCCGAGTGATCTTGGCGCCGCGATCACGCATCGCTTCCAGCGCTGCATCAAAACCCTTCACCACCACCTCATCGGCACCATCGAAGAAGTATTCCTGCGGCACGGCGATGGAAATGCCGCGCAAATCGCCGGTCAAGGCGGCTTCATAATCCGGCACGGCTTCGCGCGCGCTTGTGGCATCGCGCGGGTCATGGCCGGAGATTATGCGCATGAAGCGCGCCGCATCGCGCGCCGTTTGCACCAAAGGCCCGACATTATCAGCGGAAAACGAAAGCGGCATGACACCAGCACGCGAAACCCGCGTTTGCGTCCCCTTGATCCCCGTCACGCCGCAAATCGTCGCCGGCAGCCGAATGGAACCGCCCGTATCCGACCCAAGCGCGCCATAGAAAAACCGCGCCGCAATACCGGCGCCAGAACCGGAAGAAGACCCGCCTGTGCAATAGCCATGCTGCCAAGGATTATGACAATGCCCGAAATGCGCGTTATGCCCGGTGGGGTTTTGGGCAAATTCCGCCATGTTCAGCGTGCCCATATCAATCGCACCCGCCGCATCCAGCTTTTCCAGCACGGTGGCGGTCACCTTGGGCACAAAATCCCGCCGGATTTTTGACCCGCAGGTCGAGATCTTGCCGGCGCGGTAATACATATCCTTATGCATCATCGGCACACCGCCGAGTGGCCCAAGCGCCTTGCCCGCCTTGCGCGCGGCATCCACCGCGGCTGCCTGTTCCAAGGCGCTGTCGCGATCAACCCGGATCACGGAATTCACCTTGCCATCATGCGCGGCAATGCGCGCGAGGCAGGCTTCCGTCAGTGCGGTCGCTGTCACCTCTCCACGCGCCACCGCATCGGCGGCTTCCGTCATGGAAAGTTCATGCAGCGCGGTCATGCGTCTTTCTCCTGCTCGGCGCGGAGTGCCGCTTCAAAGCTTGAGGGTTCGTCTTCGAATACCAGCGTGCCGCGCAAAGCCTCCAGTTCCTTGATCAGTCCATGATGATCAGCAAGACCAAGCCGCGCGGCTTCATTCGGGCATTCCACGCCACTCCAAAGGCGAATGGCTTCCATGCTGGGGGGGATGGGATCGGGTTTCATGCCAGTTCCTCCTGCGATGGCGCATGCTGCTGCACGTGCAAGGTCTTTGCAAATCGCGGGCCGGGTGGCAGGCTTCGCCCCGAAGAACGATAAGGACCGCCGCATGAAAATCGTGGATATCAGGGCTTTCCCCACCTCTTTCCCACTGCCGCCCAATTCCGGGCCGCGGCTTGGCATTGGCCAGGCGGTGAAGCGCGATGCGGTCATGGTGAAGGTCATCACGGAAGATGGGATTGTCGGCTGGGGCGAAAGCCATCATGGCCGCGCCCATACCGCCATCGCGAAATTGCTGGAAACCACGTTGAAGCAATTGGTGCTGGGCATGGATGCCTTCGACACCACCGGCATCTGGGCGCGCATCTACAAGTATCAATTGGCGAGCCACGGCATGGGCGCGGGCACGGCCATGGCGATGTCCGGTCTCGACATGGCGCTATGGGATGCCAAGGGCAAGGCGCTGAACCTGCCGCTTTACAAGCTGCTTGGTGGCTCGGCCCGTCCCGTGCCGGCCTATGCTGGTGGTGTGGCACTTGGCTATCAGCCGCCGGCGCAACTGATTGATGAAGCGGCACCCCATATGGAAGCGGGCTACAAGGCCGTGAAGCTTCGCGTGGGTGATACGGTGCGCGATGATATCGCGCGCATGGAAGCAGTGCGCGATGCCTTCGGCCATGATCTGGAAATCCTGACCGACGCCAATATCGGCTATAATATCGCGCAGGTGCGCCAGGTGCTGCCCGAGATGGACCGGCTGAATATCGGCTGGCTGGAAGAACCCTTCCCCGCCCATGATCATCGTTCCTACGCGGAAGCGCATGGTTTTGGCAGCACACCCTTGGCCGCCGGCGAAAATCACTTCACCCGCTTCGAATTCACCCGCGTTCTGGAAGATGACGTGATCCGCATCTGGCAGCCGGATTTGTCCAAATGCGGCGGCGTGACTGAGACCATGCGCATCGCCGCCATGGCCTCGGCCTTCAAGATCCCGATCCACCCGCATTCTTCCATGACCGGGGTCAATCAGGCCGCGTCCATCCATCTGCTCGCCGCGATTGAAAATGGCGGTTATTTCGAAGCCGATGTCTCCCGCGCCAATAAGTTCCGCGATGAATTGGGCAGCGAGCCCTGGCGCATCGGCAAGGATGGCTGCGTGCGTCCGCTGGAAGCGCCCGGCATTGGCGTTGAAGTGGATGAGGCGTTTTTGAAAGCCCACCCCGCCATTGAAGGGCCGGGTTACGTCTGACCCGGCGCGGTTGCACGCGCCGGGTGCAACTTAAATGTAGTGTTCCTTCAACGGCGCATAGCCGTTGAAGCCCTGCGACGCATAGGTCGTCACATAAGCGCCGGTGGAACGCAGCTCCACCTTATCCCCGCAAGCCAGCTTCAGCGGCATGCGGTAATTGGATTTCTCATAGAGCGTATCCGTGCTGTCGCAGGTCGGCCCCGCGATGGTCACGGGGCCATCTTCGCTGCCATCATGCGGCGTGCGGATATCATAGCGAATGGCTTCGCCTTCCGTTTCCGCCAGGCCACCGAAGCGCCCGATATCCAGATACACCCATCGCACCGGATCGGCGGCACCCTTGCGGGACACCAGCACAACCTCACTGGAAACCAGCCCGGCATCGCCCACGATGAAGCGACCAGGTTCCACGACCATTTCCGGCAGATCATTGCCGAAATGCTTGGTCATGGCGCCCATGATGGCCATGCCGAAATCATCAATTTCCGGCACTTCCGCGCGGTAGCGCACCGGATAGCCGCCGCCCAGATTGACCATGCGGAGCTTCACGCCCGCTTCCTTCAAATCCGTGAACAGCATGGCAACCCGCGCAATGGCGCCTTCATAGGCCGCGGTCTTGGTCTGCTGGCTGCCGACATGGAAGGAAATGCCATAGGGGTCGAGCCCCATTTCGCCGGCCTTCACCATCAGGTCGCGCGCCATATCCAATTCGCAGCCGAATTTGCGCGAAAGCGGCCATTCCGCGCCTTCATTCTGCACCAGGATGCGGCAATAGACCCGCGCGCCCGGCGCATGGCGCGCGAGCTTTTCCAATTCCTCGATGCTGTCGAAGGCGAACATGGAAACGCCCGCCTGATGCGCGGCAGCAATCGCAGATGCCTTCTTGATGGTATTGCCATAAGAAATCGCCTCAGGCCGTGCGCCGGCATTGAGGCAAGCCTGCACTTCTTCAAAAGAAGCGGCATCAAAGCTTGATCCAAGCTTCACCAACCGATCCAGGATCGGCGCGGCGGGATTGGCCTTCACAGCATAATAGATGCGCGCAAGCGGCAGGGCCGCGTGCATGGCGCGGTACTTTTCTTCGACACGGTCCACATCCAGCACAAGGCATGGCGTGGCAGGCGCGTTGTCGCGCAAAAAGCGTGCGATTTTCGGTGTCATCGCAGCACCCTCCAGGCTCCAAAGGGGCCGACCATAAAGGCGACGGCCCAAGGTTAACGAAACGGTCGAACGAACCAGCGACCAGAAGAAAGCCGCCCGAGGAGACCCGGACGGGGTTGCCAGAACGCTTGACGTCGTTGCGTAAACCCTTTGGCCGGAAGGGCCGGGGGCCAGAGGCACGTGCGTACTGCGTCTGAGACGCTTCTATGCCCCGCACCGGAGGAATGCAAGCGAAATCTACCCCCGCGCCCGGTTTTTTTCCTTAAATCCCCCAGGGGCGCCCGGAATCATGCCCGAAACCCTATCGAGGTCCGGGTAATTCCGCCTGCAAGGCAGCGCTTTGGCAGGAAGCTTACCGGGAGGTGGGTCGAGAATCGGCACCGCGCCCCAACCAGCGCAGCACGGCAAACCCCGCCAGCATGATGAAAGCCACATGCCCAAAGGCGATGCCCCAGGCCGCGACACCTTCCCCGCCGGCCCAATCCAACAGCACACCCGCCAGCAAAGGCCCGACAAAGCCGCCCGCATAGCCCAGCATGCTATGCAGCCCCATGGTCGCGCCGCGCAACGCCGGGTCCGCCGCCTGCACCGTGCCTGCCGTCAGCGCCGAACTATCCAGATAGATCGCCGCATTCCACAAAAACACCAAAAGCAGCACCACAAAGGGCGAGGCACCAAAGCCAAACCCCGCCACCAGCGAAAGCGCGGCGCCGGAGAGCATGGCAATCGCTACAATCCTGTCTCGCCCCAGGCTCTCGGCCAAGCGGTTCCCGGCCAATGAACTCGCAATGCCAATTAACCCCGCAAGGGTGAACAGCACCGTCGGGCCGGGCAGCCAGGAAGGTGGCGCCTGGATCAGGAAGCTTGCCGTCAGGAAGGCGACCGCCCAGGCGCGCAGCACCGCCATTTCCAGCGTATGCACCGTATAGCCCGCAATCCAGGCCATGGCGCGGCGATTGGCGAAAACTGGGCGGAAATCCAGCAGGCCGCGCCGGGCGGCGCTTTTGGGCGGCGGCGCATCGGGCAGGATCAGCATGGCAATGGCAAAGGCGCCAGTGGCGGCCAGCCCCGCCACCAGAAAGGCAAAACCCGGCCCCACCAGCGCATCACAAAGCCCTGCCAAAGCGAAGGAAGCCGCGCCCGCTATCCCCACCCCCGCTGCATGCCAGGCAACAGCGCGCGATTGCGCCACGCCGGTCAGCGGATCAGCGATGGCTTTCAGGCCCGGCATATAGGCCCCCGCCCAGCCAATCCCGGCCAGCGCGCGAAAGAACAGCCCGCCCCAGAAGCCATCGGCGAAAAAGGCAAAGCCCAGATGCGCCAGCGCCGTGGCCCCGGTGCCGATCAGATAAATCCGCCGCGCCGGCACGCGGTCCGTCAGCGAAAGTAGCACCGGCACCGCCGGCACATAGGCCGCGAAGAAAACCCCGATTAGCCAGCCCGCTTCGGTGGCGGAAAGCGACCAGCGCGCCATCATCTCCGGCAACAACGCGGGCAGGGTAAAGGCGCCGATTTGGGTCAGGATTTGCGCCGCGACCATGGCCACAACGAAACCCCGGCTGCCGGGGGACAGGGTCATGGCGGGATTAGGCCGCAATTTGCCCCCTTCGCAAAGCCCGGCTTGATCCCCGCCGCGCCGCGCCCGATGTTACGGCGAAGTGATCGAGGGAGGACGCAATGCGTATGGTCGAAACCCCGGAAGCGCTCAGGGCGCTGATCGGGCAGGAATTGGGTGTCAGCGATTGGCTGGAAGTCACGCAGGATTTGATTGACCGCTTTGCGGAAGTCACCGGCGACCATCAATGGATCCATGTGGATGTGGAACGTGCCAAGCGGGAAATGCCCGGCGGCAAGACCATCGCGCATGGCTATCTGCTGCTGTCGCTGCTGCCAAAACTTGGTGCTGGCATCTACAAGCTTTCCTGGCCCACGCGGTCCATCAATTACGGCAGCGACAAGGTGCGCATCGTCAATCCGGTGAAGGCCGGCGCGCGCATTCGGCTGCGGCAAAGCCTGGTTGCGGTGGAAGATGGCGCGCCAGGTGCCCATCGCATCACCGTCCGCCAGACGCTTGAAATCGAAAATGAGGCAAAGCCCGCCATGATCGCGGACACCATCCGCATGTCCTTCACCTGAAACGCAAAGGAAAAAGCAATGAAACTGACCTGGTTCGGCCATTCCGCCTTCCGCCTTGAATTCGGCAAGTCTGTTGTGATGATTGACCCCTTCCTGACCGGCAACCCCGCCTTTGGCGGTGATGCGGAAGCCGCCAGCGCGGGGGCGACCCATGTGCTTCTGACCCATGGCCATGCCGATCACATCGGTGATACGGCCGCCATCTGCAAACGCACCGGCGCCAGGCTGGTCACCAATTACGAACTCGCCATGTGGCTCGGCAAGCAGGGCGTTGCGGCGTTTGATCCCATGAATACCGGCGGCACCACGGATCAGGGTGAGTTTACCGTTACGCTGACGCAGGCTTTCCATTCCTCGGTTGAGGTTGATGCCAATGGTGTTTTCCATTGTCTCGGCCTGCCCAATGGCATTGTGGTGACGCCGAAGGACAAGCATGAACCGACTGTCTATCACATGGGTGATACGGATATCTTCTCCGACATGGCACTGATTGATGAGCTTTACGCCCCAACTGTTGCTTTGGTGCCGGTGGGGGATCGCTTCACTATGGGCCCGCGCGCGGCGGCGCTTTCGGTCAAGCGGTATCTGCGCAATGTCACCACTGCCATCCCCTGCCATTACGCGACCTTCGGGATGCTGCTGCCCGATGCGAAGGGTTTTGAGGCCGAGATGGTCGGCGCCAAGGCCAAGGTGCTGATCCCGGAAAAGGGCAGGGCGGTCAGCCTGTAAGCGCTTATCCAGCGTGGGCGCCCTGATGCGGATCAAGGTGCCCCGCCCCGCTGCGCTGTCATATGGGGCGTTTGTTTCATCCTGGGTTTTGCTGAGAGGAAGTTCCCATGCCCTGTGACAGGCGCCTGCTTTTCCTGGGTCTGCTCGGGCTTGGCGCTTGCGCAGCCACACCAATGGAAACGGCGTTTTTGCCGGAATTTCGCGGCTTTGTTTCCATTGACCCTGTGCGCCATTCGATTGAGCAGGGCGCCGATATGCTCACCCATCGAAGCCGGCTCATGGGTCAGCCTTGGGAAACCGCGCGCCTGGTTCAGGCTTTGGAATTTCTCGCCGTGGAAGTGCCCAATGGGCCGCGCTGGAATGTGATGCTGCCCATGGCGCAGCTTACCATACCGGCCGCGCGGGCTGAATGGCGCCAGGGTTTTGGCATTGCGCCAGATGCCCGCGCGCAGGAGGTGATTGATAGCCTCACGGAACTGCGCAATGCCTTTGCCGAACAGCGGCCAGCCGCAGCACCTGCCGCATTGCGCGCGCCACTCTTTTCTCCGGGCGGGCAGGAAACGCTCAATCGTTTCGCTGATCCACCCGCCCTGCCGCGTAGCACCCGCGCCATGATTGATGCGCGCCAGGAACTGATTTCACAAAGCTTTGAGCGGCGGGCTGGGCTCGGTTTCGTCATTCGCTAGATGGAGGCGCCTTCCAGCCCTAAAAGCTGGATTGCGGATCAAGGCGGCCGCCATGCCGAGTCAGAACTGAATTGATTGCGATATACTTCGCGGGTTTTGTTGGAAGGACATCACGATGCAGTGCGATAGGCGCGTTTTCCTGCTGGGGCTATTGGGCTTGGGCGCCTGCTCTGGCCCGCCTGAGACAGCAAGCTTGCCCGATTTCAGCAGCTTTCTCACAGGCGATGCGGTGCGCCATTCCATCGAACAGGGCGCCGATATGCTCACCAATCCGCGCCGGCTGACCGGCCAGCCTTGGGAAACCGCGCGCCTCATCCAGGCTTTGGAATTCCTCGCCGTTGAATTGGCGAATGGGCCGCGCTGGAACGTCCTGCTGCCCATGGCGCAAATCGCTGTGCCGCGCGCGCGCGGCGAATGGCGCCAGACCTTCGGTATCACAGCGGATGCGCGCGCGCAGGAAGTGATTGATAGCCTGACTCTGGTGCGCACCGCCTTTGCGCGAGGCAGCCTTTCCGGTGCCATAGACGCCTTACGCACGCCGCTTTTTACGCCGGGGGGGCAGGGAACGCTCAATCTTCTTGGCGATCCGCCGGCGCTCCCACGCACCAGACGCGCTTTGCTTGATGCGCGCCTTGAACTTGTTGCGGCCAGAGATCAAGACCGCGGTTGACGGCAAAAGATCAGCGCTACGCCAAAGGGGAAAAGCGCCCGCAGGGCGCAAGCCTTGCGGTGGATTTCGAAAGTTAAGCATGTTGCGTTAACAAGCGTTCACGCAACATGCTCTATGTTGTTGTTTTTTCGAGCATCTCCACGCGTTCAGCTTTGCCATCTGAACGCGATATGCTTTAGCAGGCTGCTGAAATTCGTAGCCTGATTTCGCTATCTATGATTCACTGTCATCGCATTTGTTTGAGGTTGCGATGCGCGGCAATGATGCGGTGGCAGGTTCCCTGTTCAGCTATGTTGATCTTGAAAAGCGGGTGCG
>JADCGG010000130.1 GCA_020249125.1 Roseomonas sp.
CGAGTTTTTCCTTCAAATGCTCGGCCAGCAAGCGGCCCACCAGATCAATCGGCCCACCCGCACCGAAGGGGATGATGATGCGCACTGGCCGATCCGGCCAAGGGGCTTGCGCCGTGGCACGGTGGATGAACGGTAGGGTAAGCGCGGAACCGAGCACGACCCGGCGCGAGGCTTTCTTCATGGCGGTTCTTCCTCCGCCAGCATTAAAGGCTGTTCCTGCTTTCCTGGGAATATGCTGGATCAGGGCAGGCGCGGCAGATGCGGCGGGATCACCATGCCAAGGGAAAGCGGGACGGGCCAGACTTCCTCAACCGCGCGCAGCCGCCGAAAGCCCGCCGCCAGATAGCCCGGCAGGGCGCGTGGATGATCTGCATTGCAGGTATTCACCGTGACCGCCGGCAGGCCGATCTGCCAGGCGGCATCCACCGCATGACGCAAAAACGCCGCGCCAAGTCCGGTGCCAATCGCCCAGGGCATCAGCCCGAAATAGGAAAGATTCGCGGTCTGCCCGCTGCGGTGATCCAGCTCATAAAACCCAGCCGGTTCACCATCCCGCAGCAGCACATGCACGCTGACCGCGGGATGGCCGAGCATGCCGGCCAATTCGGCATCAGAGGCGATGCGCCGCATCCACCAAAGCCAGGGCGCCCCCACCGTATCGTAAAGGTAGCGGTAGAAGGGCACCGAGCAATGCCGCACCTTCTCCACACGCGCATCCGTCGGCAAGGCCGGGGCGGGGCTGTTGGGCGGCGCATCCATGCGCAGGAAAGTCACCTGTACCTTCAAACGCGCGATTGGTTCGGATGGATGCATAAGACACGTCAGTAGCGCAGAATCCGCGCCGATGGAAATCGCTGGCAGCACATAAAAAAACACGCGCCCCGGAAGGGACGCGTGCTTTTTGCATCAAATATCCAGCGGCGATCAGTGCTCGACGTCAGCCCAAACCTTGCGCTTCACCGCATAGGTCAGCCCCGCCAGGATCGTCAGAAAGATGATGATTTTCACGCCCATGGCGCGGCGCTGTTCAAGTTCCGGCTCCGCAGCCCATTGCAGGAAGGTGCTGACATCATGCGCCATCTGTTCAACAGTGGCAGAGGTCCCATCAGCAAATTCAACCTGATCAGGGTTCAGTACCGGACCCATGGCGATCTGATGACCGGGGAAATACTTGTTATAATGCATCCCATCCATCACCGTCACGCCGGGCGGCGGGTCCACATAACCGGTCAGCAACGCAAACAGGTAATCCGCACCACCAGCCCGCGCCTTGGTCATGACCGAAAGATCAGGCGGCAGCGCACCATTATTGGCCGCGCGTGCAGCGGCATCATTCGGGAAGGGGCTGCGGAACCGGTCCGCCGGGCGACCCGGACGTTCGAACATCTGGCCCTCATCATTCGGGCCATCCTTGATTTCAAACTGCGCCGCAATGGCCGCGACCTGCGCTTCGGTCAGGCCCAAGTCGCGCAAATTGCGATAGGAAACCAGCCGCAAGCCGTGGCAAGCCGCACAAATTTCCTTGTAAACCTGGAATCCGCGCTGAGCGCTTGCGCGATCATAGGTGCCGAAAATCCCATCAAAGGAGAATTTCCGATCCGGGATGGGGATGGCCTCCCCCGCCGCATGGGCGGGGGCGGCAGCGAATAGGCCAAGGGCCAGGGCGAAGGCCTTGAGGGAGTTACGCAACATGATCAGGCCTTCTCCATGGGCTTGGCTGCCGCGCCCATGGGCAACGGCCCCCCACCCAGAACGGGGCGGGATATACTCTCAGGTAGTGGCAAGGGTCGCTCAAACTTCGCCAGCAGCGGCAGAACCACCAGGAAATAGGCGAAGTAATAGGCAGTCGCGATCTGCGCGATCAGCACGTAGGTGCCTTCCGCCGGCTTGGCGCCAACCCAGAGCAGCACAAGGAAATTCACCGTCCAGAGCAGGAAGAACACGCGCGCCAGCGGACGGAACCGCATGGACCGCACCGGGGAACGATCCAACCACGGCAGCACGAACCAGATCAGGATCGAACCGAACATGAGCAGCACGCCGCCAAGCTTATCCGGCACGGCGCGCAGGATCGCGTAATAGGGCAGGAAATACCATTCCGGCACGATATGCGGCGGTGTCACCAGCGGATTGGCCGGGATGTAGTTATCCGGATGGCCAAGGTAGTTCGGCGCAAAGAACACCAGCACAGCAAAGACGATGAAATAGACCACCAGGCCCACGCTATCCTTGGCTGTGTAATACGGGTGGAAGGGCAGTGTGTCCTGCGGACCCTTGGGTTCAACGCCAAGCGGGTTATTGGACCCGGTGATGTGCAGCGCGGCCACATGCAGGAAGACCACGCCCAAAATCACGAAGGGCAGAAGATAGTGCAGGCTGAAGAAGCGGTTGAGCGTGGGATTGTCCACGCTGAAGCCGCCCCACAGCAATTCCACGATGAAGTTCCCCACCACCGGGAAGGCGCTGAACAGGTTGGTGATGACGGTCGCACCCCAGAAGGACATCTGGCCCCAAGGCAGCACATAGCCCATGAAGGCGGTTGCCATCATCAGCAGGAAGATCACGACGCCAAGCATCCACAGCAATTCACGCGGCGCCTTGTAGGAACCGTAATACATGCCGCGGAAGATGTGGATATAGACCACGATGAAGAACATGCTGGCGCCGTTCATATGCACGTAACGGATCAGCCAGCCGAAATTCACATCGCGCATGATGCGCTCAACACTGTCGAAGGCCAGACCTGTATGCGCGGCATAATGCATGGACAGGAAAATCCCCGTCGCGATCATGATCATCAGCGTGACCATGGCCAGCGCACCGAAATTCCAGAAATAGTTGAAATTTTTCGGCGTCGGGAAGGTTCCGTATTCCTTCTGCATCATGGTGAAGACCGGCATGCGCTGATCTATCCAGCGCACCACCGGATTCTTGAATTCGCTATTGTGCAACCCGATTGACATGTTTCTTTATCCTCAACCGATTCTGATCTTGGTGTCGGATGTGAAGGCGTATTGCGGAACGTCAAGGTTTTTCGGCGCAGGACCCTTCCGAATACGGCCAGAGGTATCGTAATGGCTGCCGTGGCAGGGGCAGAACCAGCCGCCGTAATCGCCGCGCGCATCGGTTGGCCTTTGGCCAAGCGGCACACAGCCCAGATGGGTGCAAATGCCGACCAGCACCAGCCACTGCTCCCGCTGCACGCGGGATTGATCGGTCGCCGGATCGGGCAGGGAATTCACCGCCACGGCGCGCGCTTCCTGGATTTCCTTACCCGTGCGATTGCGCACGAAAACCGGCTTGCCGCGCCACATCACGGTCACCGCCTGGCCTTCAGCAATCGGCGCCAGGTCCACATCCGTGCTCGCCAGCGCCAGCGTATCCTTCGCGGGCATCAAGGAAGCAATGAAGGGCCAGGCAATGGCGCCAACACCGACAGCGGCGAAAGCGCCGGTCACGAGTTTCAGAAAATCACGCCGTGGCGCGCCATCGGGCGCCGCATGAGCGGTATCAGCCATCCTCACCATCCCTTTACGACGGGGAACCCTCTTGCCGAGGGCCTCACTTCGCCGCACGATTTAGGCCCGCACCCCTTGGGTGCCAAGATCACAACGAAATGGCGGCGCCGAAGCACCGGCCCCGCCACTTGCGGGGTCTTATAGTAGGTGGATTTGCAAGGTGTAAATGCGCCCCCGTGTAACATTGGAAGCCTGCCATGGAAAAAACTGCCGCCGGCCCTCTGGGCCACCCCCTCGTCGCCCCCGCCCGCGCCTGGTTCGAGGAATTGCGGGACCGGCTTTGCGCCGCTTTTGAAGCGATTGAGGATGATTTGGCCGCTGGCCCCCATACCGGCCTGCCGCCGGGGCGCTTCACCCGCACGGCCTGGGAAAGGCCGGAAGGCGGCGGGGGCGTCATGTCCGTCATGAAGGGCCGGGTGTTCGAGAAGGTGGGGGTGAATGTCTCCACCGTTTTTGGCGAGTTTTCCCCCGAATTCCGCAAGCAGATCCCGGGCGCCGAGGAAGACCCGCGCTTTCTGGCGACCGGTGTGTCTTTGGTGGCACATATGCAAAGCCCGCGCGTGCCGGCGGCGCATATGAATACGCGCTTCATCGTGACCCGGAATGCCTGGTTTGGCGGCGGGGGGGATCTGACGCCCATGAAGCCTGAAGCGCCCGAGTCGCAAGCCGATGGCGCCGATTTCCATGCTGCCTTCAAAGGGGCCTGCGACAAGCATGACGCCACCTATTACCCGCGCTTCAAGCAATGGTGCGATGAGTATTTCTTTCTGCCCCATCGTGGTGAGCCGCGCGGGCTTGGCGGCATATTCTATGATTGGCTGGGGGATCGCACGCCGGGCAAGGGGATTGAGGCGGATTTCACCTTCACGCGCGACGTGGGCTTGGCCTTCCTGCAAGCCTATCCGGCCATTATCCGCAAGCGCATGCATGAAGCCTGGACCGAGGCTGAGCGCGAACACCAACTGATCCGCCGCGGGCGCTATGTGGAATTCAACCTGCTGCATGAGCGGGGCACGATTTTCGGGCTGAAAACCGGCGGGAATGTGGAGGCGATTTTGATGTCCATGCCGCCGGCGGTGAAGTGGCCTTAAACTCTAGCGAAAGGCCCGCAGCGCCAACCACGCACCAATCAGCCAAAGCAGCACCTGAACCACCTGCCGGAAGCGCGCTTCCGGCAGGCTGAAGCGCAGTTTTTGGCCAAGCAGCATGCCCGCAAAGGCTGGTGCCAATGCGAGGGCGGATTTGGCGCCGATATCGCCCGTGATGACGCCGCCAAAAGCCAAGGCCAACGTCAAGGACGCATTGATCAGAATTACGCAGAACCCATAGGCCTGCACGAATTGCTCGCGTGGCAGGCGGATGGCTTGCAACCAAGGGGCGGCAGGCACCAGGAAACTGCCGGTGAAACCGGCCAAAACGCCGGAAACCAGGCCCATGGGCGCAGCCAGCAGCCCTTCCAGCGGCTGGCCTGGGGCGGGCAAATTGGGTGCGGCCAGCGCCAGTGTTGCTGAAGCCAGCAGGCTTAGCCCCAAAAGCCCCGACAGCAAACGCCCATCCACCGAAGCCAAATGCCAGGCAGCAGCGATGGTGCCGACCACAGCGCAAGCCAGAAACACGCCAATGCGCGGCAGCACCACCCGCAATTGGCCACCGGCCAAACCCTGCCAGAGATTAGTGACAAAGGCCGGCACCAGCATTAGGGCAATGGCCTCGGGGATCGGTCGCAGCAGGGCCACCAGCGCGACACTCACTGTCGGCAGGCCAAAGCCCGCAACACCTTTCACAAAACCAGCCAGGACAAAAATCAGGCCGATCAGGAAAACATCAGCCACGCTTTCGGCCCCGCTGCGTCACCATGGCAAGCGAGCACAACAGCGCCGCCACCGGCAATAGCCAGATGACACGCGCGCCATAGCGTGGATGCGGCGCGGAAAGCCCGCCGCAGATCAGCCCATTGCCAAGCACCGCCGCAAGCAGGAACAGCGCGAATGCAAGTGCAAGCCCCTGCCCGCGCCAGGCTGCCCAGATCAGCAATGGCAATGCCAGGATCACCACCAGCAGCTGGAATGGGTTAAGCGGCGTCAGCGCATCCTTCAGCGCGCCCCGCACCTGCCGCGCGTTATCGAAAGCCGCCAATTCGCGCGGCGAAAAACCCTGTTCAATGCGCGGGCGGATCGCCACCGCGAAATGCGCCTCATCCAAGGTGTCGCCTATGCCGAAACTCACAAGCTGCGCCACCATATTGCCGGCCATGGCGCGGGCCACGCCAAGTGGATCGGCGCGGAGGGTCTCGGCGACAATCTGCCCGGCTTCCGGCGCCAGAAGCATCCCACCCAGAAAGCGCGGCGCCCCCGCCGCATCCCGGTTCACCGGGCTTTCCGGCGCCCAAAGAAAATCATTGGCCGGCATGGGCAGACGATCGGTAAAAGCGCAAAGATACCAGCCCGCATCAGGGCAGCGCGCCTTCAGCACCGCGCTTGCCGGGCCATCTTCCTGCAAACGCGCCAAGAGAAAAACCGAGCCATAGGGTGAAAGCGCAACACGCCCATGGCCGATGGCATTGGTGGCAAGCAGCGCCGCGACCGCGATGACGACCGGCAACGCCATGGCAACAAGTCGCGCGGGGTAGCGCCAAAACCGCAGCAGCAGCGCAACGCCAAAAAGCCCAAGCGCCAGTGGCAAATGCGCCAGATGCGCGGCAATGCCAAGCGCCACCAAAGCCACCAGATAGCCACGTTCAAACCGCGTCAGCGCCGCACCGCCAAAACCCAGCAGAAATAAGCCCAGCACGACCATCGGCGCGAAAATATCGGGCATCAGCAGCGCGGCGCTGAAAGGTGCAGCGGTTGCCACAGCGACAAAGGCGCATAGCCCGATATGCCACAGCGGCGTTGCAGTGCCGCGCATCACGCGCTGCGTCAGCCAAAGTAGATGCGACAGCATCAAACCCTGCGCGATCACCGGCCCCCAAAGACTGATGCGCCAATGAAAGGCGTGCAGGAATGGCCCGTAAACATAAGGCTTGTCCCACAACATCAGCGGCCCAATGGTTTGGTGCAAAAACCCGCCGCTATCGCTGAACAATAGCGGGTAGCCGTTGAAAAATGCCGGCCAGATCAGCAGCGCCGCGCCGACGAGAACCGCCGCGCCAGACCTCACCCCTGTTTCGCCGACCAGCGCGCGGCGGCGGCATCATCCTCATTCTTGGCGGCCACCCAGCGCGTCGCGCCATCCGCGAATTCCTCACGCTTCCAGAAGGGCGCCTTGGTCTTCAGCCAATCAATCAGGAAGGCGCAGGCTTCAAGTGCGGCGGCGCGATGCGCGGATGCGGTCAGCACCAGCACAATCGGCTCTCCGGGCAATATCCAGCCCCTGCGCTGGATCACGGTGCAGCCGGTCAGCGGCCAGCGCGCCTCAGCCTCGGCAGCGATGCGGGCAAGGGCGCGCTCCGTCATGCCGGGATAATGTTCCAGCACCATCGCGGCCAGGCCATCATCGCCACGGCAAACACCCAGAAAACTGGCAATACCACCAACATCGGTGCGGCCCGCAGTCAGCGCCGCGCTTTCGGCGGCCATGTCAAACAGCGCTTCCTGCACCTGGATACGCGCCATGGCTTAGCCCCCGGTGACGGGCGGGAAGAAGGCAATCTCATCCCCCGCCGCTACGGGATGGTCCGGCGCGGCAAAATCCTGATTGACCGCCGCGCGGATTTGCTTGGCATCGGCAAAGGCCGCCGCATGGCCAGGGCTGCGCGTGGCGAGCCAATCGCGCAGCCCTGCCACATCGCGCACCTCGGGCGGCGGCGCCACTTCTTCTTCCGCCACGCCGATCTTCTGGCGCAGCCAGGCGAAATAAAGGATCCGCATGGCGTTTCAGCGCGGTGTGGGCACCGAGGTGATTCGCCCGCCCGGCCCGATAATCGTGGTGGTGCCGCCATCACGCACCGCAATGCCGCCGCCTGCTGTACCTGGTTGGTTGAAGACCTGCGTGCGGTCATTGCCGCCCGCCACAATGCCAGCCGGCTGGCCGGGCGTGGCCGGGATCACGCTGCCTTCAACCCGCGCAGGCGGCGGGGATGGCATGGCAGAAGGTGTCGTGGCCGGCGGCGAAGGCGCACGCGGCGGCACGGATGCCATGGGTGGCGGTGTTGAACTGCTGGTGCGCGGCGGAGGTGGCGGCGGGGGCAGGCGCAGCGCATCATCCGGCGTCATGGGCGCGGGCGGCGTGGCGGGCGCGCGCATCGCGTTATAGTCCAGGTTTTCCGTGCGCAGCACTTCCGCGCTGGTATCGCCGCTGGTCACGCGGCGCAGCGTAAGGCTATCCACGGAAGGGATCGCGGCATTGCGGCTGGTATTCCAGCTTGGCTGCCAATTCGGCCCACAGCCCTGCAGCGCCAGCATTGCCCCAAGCAGCAAAACAGAATGTCGCATGGCTTTCCCTGCCTCTTTCGTGATTAAGATGCGCTGCCCGGGGTTGAGACTCAAGACTGCCCAGGCGGTTTTGCCGGCGCATCACGGCTGGTGGGTGTTTCTGCCTGCGCGAGCGTAAGCCCGGCGCGCAAATAATCCCAGCCCGTGATCAGCGTCAGCACCGCCGCTGCCCAAAGCATGCCCTCACCAATCAACGACACCGGCAGGACGCCAAGCCCGATCACCGGCGCGCCAGTATCGCCGGCCAGCAAGGTGCCAAGCGCGCCCATCTGAAACCCAGTCTTCGATTTCGCGAGTGGCGTCACCGGCAGGCCAACACGAAGCTCCGCCAGAAATTCCCGCAGGCCGGAGACCAGAATCTCCCGCAGCATGATGACAATGGCGGGAAACAGCCCAGCCTCGGAAAGCCGGCCAAAGCCCGCCAGCAGCATCAGCGCCGCGCCGACCAAAAGCTTATCCGCAATCGGGTCCAGCATGCGGCCAAAGCCGGAAACCGCGCCACGATCCCGCGCGATCTTGCCATCGAAATAATCCGTGATGGCGGCGAGCGAAAAGACAACACAGGCGGCCATATCCGCCTGCGGCGTATTGATGGATGCCAGCACCACCAGCAGCGGTATGGCCGCGATGCGCGAAAGCGTCAGCAGATTGGGCAGGTCGGTCGGCATTTCCCTTTCCTTAACCCGGAACGCAGCCTTTTGGCACCCTTGTGCAGCAATATTCAGCCAAGCGCCGCATTCGGGTGGAAATGGTCATGAATGCGCCGCGCCATGGCCGGCCCCACGCCAGGGCAGGCTTCCAGATCCGCCAACCCCGCCTGGCGCACGCCTCGGGCCGAGCCAAAATGGTTCAGCAATTTGCGCTTCATCGCCGCCCCCACGCCCGGCACATCATCCAATCCAGACCGGGTCAGCGCCTTGGACCGCCCGGCGCGGTGCGCCGAAATGGCGAAGCGATGCGCCTCATCCCTCAGGCGCTGCAGATAGAACAGCACGGGGTCGCGCGGCGGTAATTGAAAGGCCTCCCGCCCCGCCATGTGGAACCATTCGCGCCCGGCATCGCGGTCTGGTCCTTTCGCCACAGCGACAAGCGGCAGATCATCCAGGCCGAGGCCGGCCATGATTTCCCGCGCGGCGGAAAGCTGGCCGGCGCCGCCATCAATCAGCACCAGATCAGGCCAGCCTTCACCAGCCCGCGCCGGGTCTTCACGAAGCGCGCGGCCAAAGCGGCGTTCAAACACTTCGCGCATCATGGCGAAATCATCATTGCTGGCGGCGGTTTTGATGGCGAATTTCCGGTAGCCTTGCTTCATGAAGCCCGCAGGCCCGGCCACCACCATGACGCCATAGGCATTGGCACCCTGGATGTGGCTATTGTCATACACCTCGATCCGTTCCGGCGCGCCGGGCAGGCCGAAAAGATTAGCGGTGCCTTCCAATAGCGCCGCCTGGGCAGTGCCTTCCGCCATGCGCCGTTCCAGGGCTTCGCGCGCATTGGTCGCGGCGTGTTCAAGCGCTTCGTGTTTTTCGCCGCGTTGCGGGCGACGCAATTCAACGCGCCGCCCGGCCTTGATCGCAAGCGCTTCCGCAATCAGCGCTGCTTCGGGCGGGTCATGCGATAGCAGCAGCAGGGGTGGCGGCGGCAAATCCTCATAAAGCTGCCCCAGGAAAGCGCCCATCACCTCCTCCGCGCTTTGGTCCTGCTTGGCATGGCTCAGGAAAAAGGCGCGATTGCCATTGTTGCGCCCGCCCCGGAAGAAAAACACCTGCACGCAGCTTTGCCCCGCCGCCTGGTGCAGGGCGATCACATCCGCATCGCCCATGCCATCCAGATTGACGCGATCCTTGCCCTGAATATGCGTGAGCCCCCGGATACGGTCCCTGAGCGCCGCCGCACGTTCAAACTGCAAATCTGCCGCCGCTGCTTCCATCTCAGCGGCCAGACGCTTCTGGATGGAAGGCGTCTCACCCGACAGGAACTGCTTCGCTTCCGCCACCAGCGCCGCGTAATCGGCCTCAGAAATCCGATCCACACAGGGCGCCGAACAGCGCTTGATTTGGAACAGCAGGCAGGGGCGCGTCCGGGTATCAAACACCGTATCCCGACAAGACCGCAGCAAAAACACGCGCTGCAAGGCCGCCAGAGTCTGATTGACCGCCCAGACCGAGGCAAAAGGCCCCCAATAGGAAGCGCCCTTCCGCCTTTCCCCGCGATGCTTGGCAATCTGCGGAAAGGGGTGGTCTTCCGTGATGACCAGCCAGGGATAGGATTTGTCATCCCGGAGCACGATATTGAAGCGCGGCCGGAAGCGCTTGATGAAATTGGCTTCCAGCAGCAACGCCTCGGCCTCGGAAGCCGTGGTGACGATTTCGAGCGACCGCGTTTCAAACACCATACGCCGCAGCCGTTCCGGCAGGCGGCCAAGCTGGGTGTAGGAAGTGACGCGCTTTCTGAGCGACCGCGCCTTGCCGACGTAAAGCGCCTCTCCCTTCTCATCCAGCATGCGATAGACACCGGGGGAGGTCGGCAGGGTGGGCAGGGCCGCCTCCAGCACCGCCAGACCCTGGAAGGAGGGGCTTTCCGGGGCGGATGGCGGCGTTTCGGTCATGGTTCTCGGCTTATGGCAAAAGCGGGGCGAATTTGTCCACGAAACCTGTGGATAAACCTGTGGGAAGCCACCAAGACAATTCAGTTAAAGCTATGTTACACAATGATTCTAAGCCATTGCCCAGTTTTGTGGCGGTCCGGCTGTAACAAATTAACTATCTGTTTTAGTTGGATTTTATCCTGAGTCGCAATCCCGCTTTGCCGTCAAGGGGGGAATTTCCGGTCACCCGCAAAAAGCTTTTGGACGTGGTTTTCGGGCGGTGGACAATCCGCAGGGCGGTCAATGTCAAAATCGTGATCTTTCAATGACAACGCCGACGTTGATGCTACCGGGCATCGCGTCCGGCTTGGTCACCCCGACCCTCACATGCCGGATGCGGGCATCTTCCAATAGGCTGATGGCGATGCGCTCGGCCAGTGTTTCAGCAAGGCGCACATGGGCGGAAGTGGCGATCCGCCGCGCGGTTTCGGCTGCCGCCGCATAGTCCACCACGCGGGAAAGCCGATCCGGCCCTTCGGCTGCGGGGGCTTCCTGGTCTTCCACCGCCAGTTCCAGGTCCAGGATCACGCGCTGCGGGCGCGTTTCCTCATGCGCATAGACACCAAGAAGGGCCTGGACTTCCAGGTTGCGTACAAAAACCAGCCGCAGCCCGGCGGCGGCATTGGGGGCAAAGCTCATTCCAAGGGTTCCTGCCCGAAGGAGGGTGACCATTGCAAATGCTGCCCGCCATCAAGCGCGATCATCTGCCCTGTCATGGATGGCAACGAAAGGATCGCCATGAGCGCCCGCGCCACTTCTTCCGGGCTGGTGGGGCGCGATAGCGGTGTTGCCTGCGCCTGCCGGTCAAAATGTTCCTGGGATTGACGCGGGCTGGGCAAAGCGGGGCCGGGGCCAATCGCATTCACCCGAATGCGCGGCGCCAAAGCCAGGGCTAGGCTTTGCGTCAGCGCCCAAAGCCCGGCCTTTGAAACCGTATAGGAAACGAAATGCGGCGTGAGCGACCAGACCCGCTGATCCAGTATATTCACCACCAAACCCTGCGCCGCTTCCGGCAGCGCCTTGGCGAAGCCCTGTGTCAGCACGAAGGGCGCGCGCAGATTGGGTTCCATATGGCGGTCCCAGGAGTCGCGCGTCGCATCATTCCATTCATCGCGTTCGAAGGTGGAGGCGTTGTTCACCAGCACCCCGAGCGGGCCGAGCGCCTTGCTGGCTGCCGAGATCAGCTGCGTGACTTCCGCTTCCTGCCCGAGTTCAGCCTTTAGCGTGATGGCGCGGCGGCCAAGCGCGCGGATTTCGGTGGCCGTTGCCTCGGCCGCATCAGCGCTGGCGGCGTAATGGATGGCGACGTCAAAGCCGGCCTCAGCAAGCGCGAGCGCCATGGCACGGCCAAGCCGCTTGCCGGCGCCCGTGACCAGCGCGGCGGGGGGGATGTTGGGGGGGATCATGTGCGGCGTGATAGCCGGAAGGGCGGCGGCTGGTAAGGCTTACAAGACCATATTGCCTTGCAGATTTAATGTAGCTACATATATCCGATGCGCATCACCTTTGATCCCGCAAAGCGCGCGAAAACGCTGGCTGAACGGGGATTGGATTTTGCCGATGCGGCGCTGATTTTCGCCGGGCTGCACGCCACGCTTGAAGATACGCGGCGCGACTATGGTGAGAATCGCTTCATCACCGCCGGGCTTTTGCTGGGCCGGTTGGTGGTTCTGGTTTGGACTCCGCGCGGCGCGGCCCGCCGCATCATTTCCATGAGGCACGCCCATGCCGAAGAAGAAACCCGCTGGCGCCAGCACTTGGGTTGATCCAGATGACGCGCCGCTGCTGACCGACGCATTCTTCGCCAAGGCGGAGATCAAGGATGGGGCGCGGCTGATCCGCCGAGGCCGCCCGCCTTTGCCCCAGGCGAAGCGCCAGGTGACGCTGCGCCTGGACCCGGATCTTTTGGAGCGTCTCCGCGCCACGGGCCCCGGCTGGCAAACCCGCGTCAACGACGCGCTGCGCGCCTGGCTGAAGAAACAGGCCGCCTGATCAGGGCCGCGCGACAAGCGCCGCTTCTAATGCTAACCCCCGCCGCATCATGTCCGATACCGCCATCCCCGCCGCCCGCATCGCCGAAGAAGCCGCCCGCCGGCGGAGCTTTGCCATCATCGCCCATCCTGACGCGGGCAAAACCACGCTCACTGAAAAACTGCTGCTGAAGGGCGGCGCTATCCAGCTGGCCGGCGCCGTGCGCGCCAAGGGCAATGCGCGGCGCACGCGGTCCGACTGGATGAAGATTGAACAGGATCGCGGGATTTCGGTGGCCACATCCGTCATGACCTTCGAACGTGATGGCGTGGTCTTCAACCTGCTGGATACCCCAGGCCATGAAGATTTTTCCGAAGACACCTACCGCACCCTGACCGCGGTTGATGCCGCGGTGATGGTGCTGGATGCGGCCAAGGGCATTGAAAGCCAGACGCGCAAATTGTTCGAAGTCTGCCGCATGCGCGATATTCCCATCATCACCTTCATCAACAAGATGGACCGCGAAGCGCGCGAGCCTTTCGAATTGCTCGATGAAATCCAGAACCTATTGGCGCTGGATGCGACACCTGCCGCCTGGCCGGTGGGCCGTGCCGCCGACTTTGCCGGGGTTTATGATCTGGCGACTGATCGTTTCCTACCCGTGGCGGAAGGCGCGGAACCGATCCAGCTTGAATCGCCTGAAGACCCCAAGCTTGCCGCGTTGGTCGGTGATGAAAGGGCTTTGGCGCTTTCCGAGGAAGTGCTGTTGGCCCGCGCTGGCTATCCCGAATTCAACGCGGAACGCTTTCTGGAAGGGTCTCTGACGCCGGTATTTTTTGGCTCCGCCCTGCGCGATTTCGGCATTGCGCATTTGCTGGATGGGCTGGCGCGCCACGCGCCACCGCCGCGCGCGCGCCCGGCAGATCAGCGCCTGGTAACACCGGGTGAGGAAAGGCTGACCGGCTTCGTCTTCAAGATCCAGGCGAATATGGACCCCAATCACCGCGACCGCGTGGCCTTTGTGCGGCTATGCAGCGGGCGGCTGACTAAGGGCATGCGGCTGCGCCAAAGCCGCACCGGCAAGCAGGTGCCGGTGAATGCGCCGCTATTTTTCTTCGCGAAAGATCGGCAAGTGGCGGAAGAAGCTTGGCCGGGTGATGTAATTGGCATTGCCAATCACGGCACGCTGCGCATCGGCGATACGCTGACGGAGGGTGAATCGCTGGATTTCCGCGGTGTGCCTTCCTTCGCGCCGGAAATCCTGCGCCATATCCGCCTGGATGATCCGATGCTGGCGAAGAAGCTGCGCACCGCTTTGGATCAATTGGCGGAAGAAGGCGTGGTGCAATTGTTCCGCCCGCGTGATGGCTCCCCGCCCGTGGTCGGCGTGGTGGGGCAATTGCAGTTGGATGTGCTGCAAAGCCGGCTGAAGGTGGAATATGGTGTGCCGGCGGGTTTTGATGGCACGCCCTGGGAACAGGTGCGCTGGATGGTATCCGATGAGGCCGGCGCCTTGGATCGTTTCGCGGAAGCCAATCGGCGCGATGTCGCGGAAGACCATGATGGCGCGCTGGTCGCGTTTTTCAGCAGCGATTGGCGCCGCCGCCGCGCGGAAGAGGAATGGCCCATGATCCGCTTCCATGCCGTGCGTGAACAGCATGGAGTGGGCGGGGGGAAGTAATCCCCCCCGTTCCCGCAAGCCTTTGGCTTGCGTTTGTTTGTAGCGGATCGTGACCGATCCGCCCTCAAACGCCGGCGCGCGCCTCCGCGCGCTTGGCTTCGCCGCATGAGCGGCGGCGCCCATTCGGGCGCAAGTGGCTCACAACGGGCCTTGATGTTACTTTACGGCAGAGAATGATGTCGGCTGAAGGATTTCATTCGTGACCTTCGTCAGCAGCGGGCCATTCGCTTCGGTTTCCGCGCGCGCCTTGATCCAATCCGGATCGGCCTGGAATTTTGCCCATTTTTCTTCGCGTTCGGCCAACGACTTCCACGCCACCATATAGGTGAGGCTATGGTTGGAATCGCCAATAAGCGTGGTCCAGAAACCGGCCTGACGAATGCCGTGCTTGTCCCAGAGCTTCAGCGTGATGGTGTCAAACCGCTTCATCAGATCGGGCAGGCGCCCGGGCTGGCAATGATAAATGCGAAGTTCATAGAGCATCGTTGTTCTCCTGTGTTGGAATTGCAGAGTTTAGCGCATTTTCAAACCAAGAGGAATCGCTTGGCGGCTTGGAAAATGCGGTCAATCAGAACAGCACCACGCACCGCGACAACGCGCCGCGACGATTGATATGCCCCATCGCCCCCCAATCATGAAGCTTGATCCGTTCCACCAGTTGCGCAAGGCCAGGGATGAAGCGGTCAAAACCCATCCAGCGCGAATGCTCATGCGCGCTGACCGGCGCTGATCGCCATCGCTGCCGTCACCATGGCGGCCCTGCTGCCCTTGGTGCGGTCTTTGTAGTGGGCAAGGTCATGTTCGGTCGCAACCCCATCCGCCCCGGCTGTTGCATCAGCAATCTCATGGCGCGTTACTGCGCCTCATCCGCATCAAACACGGCCTGTACTGCTCCCGGGTCGCATTTGATTGCCACACCTGCGCGTTCCAATTGCAGCTTCATGGGCACGCGGCTGTCGAGGTTTTCCCAACCGCGATTCAACGCTTCATTCATTTCTTCCAGCGTCAATTGACAAAGCCGCATCGGTACATTCAATTCGCGGCCCATCGTCACCGCCAAGGTCACATCCTTATGCGCCAGCTTCAGGGCGAAGGCGGGCGGATCGTATTTATCCACCAGGAATTGATCCGAGATGCGATCAAACGTGCGCTTGCGTCCAAGCGCGCCCTGGCGCACGGCCTTCCAGAGATCAAGCGGGTCCATGCCCGCCTTCACGCCCATGGAAAACACCTCGGCCATCGCGGTTTGAATCGCGTAACCCGCCATATTGTGCACCAGCTTTGCCACAGTCGCGGTACCAATCGGGCCGATATAGGCGGCCTGGTCACCAAAGGCGTCCAGCACCTTCTTGTATTTGTCGAAAACTGCCTTGTCGCCACCGACCCAAATCGCCAGCTTGCCCGTCTCCGCACCCTTTGGCCCGCCGCTGACGGGCGCATCAAAACCATAGGCGCCCTTGGTCGCCAGCGCTTCGGCCATGCGCTTCATCAGCGCCTGGGAATTGGTGGAAAGGTCGAAATAGGCCGCGCCCTTTTGTATACCGGCCAGAATGCCATCGGGGCCGAAAATCACCGGCTCCACTTCCTTGGGGCCGGGCAGAGAGGTGAAAATCACCTCACATTGTTCCGCCACGGCTTTGGGCGTTTCAGCCCAGGTGGCACCAGCAGCAAGCCGATTGGCGCCGGCTTCACGGCGGATGTCATGCACCACCAGCTGATAGCCGGCCTTTTGCAGATTGGCGGCCATGAAGGCGCCCATGGTGCCAAGGCCAATGAATCCGATTTTCATGGCATCAGCCCTTCTTCGCCTTGTCCTGCGCTTCAAACACATCAACGGCGACATGCGCTGCGGTCATGGCGGAAGGCCAGCCGGAATACATCGAAAGATGCGTGATGATTTCTGAGATTTCCTCACGCGACAGCCCATTGGTCAGGCCGCGGCCGATATGGCTGTTCAACTGTTCCTGCCAGCCCATTGCGACCAGCGCGGCGATCGTCACCATGGAACGATCGCGCTTGGAAAGCTGAGGCCGTTCCCAGACATCGCCATAGACATATTGGTGGGTCATCTCCACCAGCTTGGGGAAATCCGGATTGATACGGTCGCGGCGTGCGGAAGGCGGGGCTGCCATGGGAAGTCTCCTCATGCGGTGTCAGCACAGCACCAGCGGAGGAATGGCTGAGCGCGCAGCGCACCCAAGCCCTGACTTTCCCCCGCTTCTTCTGTGTTGCACCCATCCTGCGGCCTGTATCCCGGCGCTGCAAGCACGCCATCAAAGGCCCGTCACACTGCGCCGCGCAAGGTTAAGCGCTGCCGCCACGGTGGCTTCACGCACCGCAGCGCGGTCACCTGGAAAGACATGGCGTTCCACCAGGGTTGGCGCGCCTTCGCGTGCGCAGCCGATGAACACCAAACCCACCGGCTTGCCTGGTGTAGCACCACCTGGTCCCGCAATGCCGGTGCAGGAAAGGGCGAGTGAAACACCCGCACGCGCACGCGCGCCTTCCGCCATTTCGCGCGCTACACCTTCACTAACGGCGCCATGCGCCGCCAGGGTTTCGGTGCGCACGCCGACCATCTTCTGCTTGGCGTCATTCGCGTAAGTCACAAAGCCCGCCATGACGACCGAAGATGACCCCGCAATTGCCGTCAGCGCTGCGGCAATCAGCCCGCCAGTGCAGCTTTCCGCGGTGGCCAAGGTCATGCCCTTGGCATCCATCTGCGCGAGCAAGCTGCGCGCCTGATCAAGTGTGGCTTCGGGCAGCATGGGTCAGATCACTCCCGGCAGAAGGGGGCGCGCCAGGATCAGCGCCAAGGCCACCAGCGCACCCGCGACAACATCATCCAGCATGACACCAAAAGCACCTTCTTGCTGATCCGCCCAGGAAATCGGCCAGGGTTTGAAGATATCAAAAAGACGAAACAGCCCGAAGGCAATCAGCACACCCCAGATGCTGGCTGTCAGACTCAAGCCCGCTAGCGCAATCAGCATGCCGGCCGCTTCATCCACCACAATCCAGCCGGGGTCCTGATCGGGGGTTTCGCGCAGCACCTGGCGCACGGCATAAAAACCAAGCAGCGTCACCAAAATAGCGAGCAACAGGGCTGGCACCGGCCCGAGCAAGGCAGCGGGCAAAACCACCAGTGATCCCCAAGTGCCAGGCGCCGGTTTCAGACGCCCAACGCCGCCCATCGTCGCCACCAGCAAGGGCAGCTTCATCTTGCGCTGGCCAGCCAGCTTGCCATGGGGTGCGGCGCCGTCATTGGCGGGTTCTGGCGTGCGCGATAAATCACCGCACCTTCCACAATGCGCTGCACGTAATTGCGTGTCTCGGTAAAGGGAATCATCTCCATCCAATCGAGCAAATCACGTTCCCCGCGCAGAGGATTTCCATAGGTCACAAGCCATTCATCCACGCGCCGCGGGCCGGCATTATAGGCCCCTGCCGCCATGACCAGGGACCCTTCAAAGCGCGTCAGCATTTCATCCAGATAGGCAGCGCCAAGTTTGATATTTGCCTGTGGATCGGCGGTCAGCATTTCCACGCGGAAATTCATGCCAAGCCGGCGCGCAACAAGCTGCGCGGTGGAAGGCAGCAACTGCATCAAGCCGCGCGCATTGGCGCTGCTGACGGCTTCCGTATCGAAATTGCTTTCCTGCCGTGTGACGGAAAAGATGAAGGCGGGTTCCGGCGATGTCACAGGCACACGAAAGGGTGTGGGCCAGCCTTCCGGCAACAGGATATCGCCTTCAATCGCCGAACGTCGTGCCACCCACACCGCGTGATCCGGCCGGCCGATATGATTGGCAAGGCGCGCTGTCAGCAGCCTGTCTTGCTGATCGGCTGAAACTGCCTGCAAGCGCAGCAGGAATACGCGTGTGCGGCGCGTATCGCCAAGCTCTGCCAGTGTGGTCACCACGCGCGCCAATTCGCGCTGCGCGAATTCCTGCGCGCGTCTTTGATCAACCGGCGGGGTTTGCAGTGCGCGTAGCCGTTGATCCAGGGCTTCCTGGCTTTCACCCATGGTCAGCGCCGCAAGCTGGCCGTAAAAGGCCGTCGGCAATTGCGCCGCCGCCGCATAACGTTCGCGCGCGGCAGCATTGGCGCCACGCGCCGCCAGCGCCCGCGCTTCCCAATAAAACGCGCGAGCGCGGGAAATGACGGAACGTGTGCCAAGCGCCATCGCCACAAAATGCCGTTGCGCCAGAACCGGGTCATTCAGGAAGCGCAGCGCGATGAAACCCGCCAGAAATTCGGCTTCCAGGCGCCCTTCGCTGCCCAGGGGCTGGCCGTGAAAGGCAGCGAGCCGATGCGCATCCTTGGCGTTGTTTAATCGTAATAACTTGCGCGCCAGGATTTGCCGCTCCGCCCAAACCGCGCGCGCGATTTCGGGGTCCATATTCGCCTGGAAGGGTTCGGCGACAATCCAGCTTGCCACCGCATCGGCATCCTGATCCCGCCGCCGCAGTAGCCGCGCCCTTTCATAAGCCCAGCCAAGGTCAAGCGGGCGCAGAAGAATCTGGGTCTCCTCCGGTGACGCCGCCAAACGCATCCGCATTTGGCCGGAACCACGTGACACGCCAGTCATGCGTTCCAAGGCGCGCTGGGCGCCTTCCATGTCGCGCGCGAAAAACAGCCGATCAAAACGTTGTTGATGATCATCCGCGGTCAGCAATCGGCCAAATTGCGCCATGATCCTGGCTTCAGTCGCCGCATCGCCTGGTGCTTCCACCCAAGCGCGACGCAGCGCACGACGAGCACCTGCTTCACCATCGGCATCGGCGGCAGCCTCGGCATTCGGTTGCGCCGGCGTTACGCGCGCTTGGTCGGGCCCACGCCTGACCATATCCAACAAATTGGATACTTGCGATTGATTGGGGGCGGCAGGGGCGCTGCGTGTCAGCGCCTCTGCATGGCGTAGGGCGCCTGAGAGCGTCCGTGCCGGAAAGGTATTGAAATGCGCTATTGCCAGCACATCATCGGCTGGCCCACCAAAGGCGGCCTCGGCGCGACGCGCGATGGTATCCACCTGCGGCCAATCCGGATTGTCACGCAAAAAGCCGACAAGTTCAGCCGCTGTGGCCGGCGCAGTGCGATGCGTAAGGCGCATCCACAGCACGATTTTGGGGACTGATGGATCGGCAGCGGCCGCATAGGTTTCGGCCTCAGCCCAACGCGCACCATTGGCAGCGGCGATGGCGGCCCGGCCGGCTGTGATGCGCGCAGCCTGAGGTGACGCCGTTTGTGCGATAGCCGTACCGGGAAGCAGCCACGGCAGGCTTAGAAGCAACCGGCGCGGAATCCTCATGACGCGGCTAACCTCCCAACCTTATGCGCGCCCCATGGCGTGATTCTGAGGGCAGGCACAGCGCCGCAATGCCAGGTGCGACGTCGGCGGGTTGTGGGATCGTGGCGGGGTCTTCGCCCGGCATGGCCAAGGCGCGCATTTTTGTGGCGACTATGTCAGGATCAACAAGGTTCACGCGCAAGGGCGTGGCCTCCACTTCCTGCGCCCATGTCACCACCAGATGTTCCATGCCCGCCTTCGCAGCACCATACATCCCCCAATAGGCACGTGGGCGCAGCACCCGCCCGCTGGTGACAAAAACCGCCCGCCCCGCATCGGAAGCGCGCAAGGGTGGATCGCAACTGCGGATCAGGCGCCAGCTTGCCGTCAGGTTCACTGCCATCACTTCCGCCCAATCGCGCGGATCAATATGTGCAACCGGCGTCAACTTGTTCAAAGCGCCTGCATTATGCACCAGAATATCCAAGCGGCCGAAGCGTTCCACGATCGAAGGGCCGATCATATCAATGTCTTTTTCGGCCTTCTGCAAATCAAAGGGCAGCAGCGTCGCGGGCTTGCCGCCGGCGGCGCGGATCGCGTCATCCACTTCTTCAAGCCCGCCCTGGGTGCGCGCCACCAGCACGCATTGCGCGCCAAGCTTCGCCAATTCCAAGGCGAGTGCAGCGCCAATCCCGCGCGACGCACCCGTGATCAGCGCAACCCGGCCTTCCAAATCCGCCATGTTCATTGCCCCGCCGGTTGCAGCAGGGAAAGCTGGCGGTCCGCATTATCGGTCCAATCCGTCAGCGGAATCGCATATTCACCCGTGAAGCAGGCATCGCAGAAATGCGGCTTCTGCGCATCTCGTCCTGGTTGGCCCAAAGCGCGATAGAGCCCATCCAGCGAAATGAACGCCAGGCTATCAACGCCAATAATGCGCGCCATTTCGGCCAGATCATGCTTGGCAGCCATCAGATGCGCGCGTTCGGGGGTATCTATGCCGTAATAACAGGAATGCGTCGTAGGCGGGGATGAAACGCGCATATGCACTTCCGTCGCGCCTGCCTGGCGCACCATTTCCACGATCTTGCGGCTGGTGGTGCCGCGCACGATGGAATCATCCACCAGCACCACGCGCTTGCCCTGGATCATGGCGCGATTGGCGCTGTGTTTCAGCTTCACGCCCAAATGCCTGATCTGATCCGTCGGTTCAATGAAGGTGCGCCCGACATAATGGTTGCGGATGATGCCAAGCTCAAAAGGGATGCCCGATTCCACCGCATAGCCCATGGCCGCCGGCACGCCGGAATCCGGCACCGGCACAATCAAATCCGCCGGCACGCCGCTTTCGCGCGCCAATTCCGCCCCGATGCGCTTGCGCGTTTCATAAACCGGCGTGCCTTCCATGACGCTATCAGGCCGCGCGAAATAGATATATTCGAAGATGCAGAAACGGCTATCAGTGCGCGCAAAGGGCTTGATGCTGCGCAGCCCATTATCGTCAATCACCACCAATTCGCCGGCTTCGATATCCCGCACGAATTCCGCGCCCACAATATCCAAAGCGCAAGTTTCCGATGCCAAGACCAGCCCGCCATTCGGCAGCCGCCCCAACACCAAAGGCCGCACCCCAAGCGGGTCTCGCGCACCGATCAGCGCGCCATTATGCAGGGCCACCAGGGAATAGGCGCCCTGCACCTGCTTCAGCGCATCAATCAGCCGATCAATCACGGTGGAATACAGGCTGATCGCAATCAGATGGATGAAAACTTCCGAATCCGTCGTGCTTTGGAACAGGCAACCGCGCCGCACCAAAGCGCGCTTCAGCACATGGGAATTCGTCAGATTGCCATTATGCGCGACCGCAAAACCGCCAAATTCGAAATCCGCATAAAGCGGCTGCACATTGCGCAGCGCGGTTTCGCCCGTCGTGGCATAGCGATTATGCCCCACCGCATGCGCGCCGCGCAGGGAGGCAATCACCTTCGCCTCACCGAAATTATCACCGACCAGGCCAAGCCCCTTATGGGCGTGGAACAGCCCTGCCTCATCCAAGGTTACGATGCCAGCGGCTTCCTGGCCGCGATGCTGCAGCGCATGCAGGCCAAGCGCGGTCAGCGCCGCGGCATCGCCGCCATTCCACACGCCAAAGACGCCGCATTCCTCATGCGGCTTGTCATCATCGAATTGCGCGACACGCGGCATGGGCAACCTCAATTCCGGCTGCGCGCGGGCGGGCGCAGCAATTCTTCAACCGTGGGCGAACGCGGCAAGGGTGGTTCATTCAAGCGCGGGCGATATTCCGCCGGCATGACCTCAATCACCATATGCGCGCCTTGTGAGAGCAACGGCAAGGCGCGCGCTTCCAGCACCGGTTCCGGCCAGCGCTCACCAGGCAGCAACAGCCCCGCGACGATATAGGCCACCACCAGCAGAAAGGCGCCACGCGCCGCGCCGAAAACCAAGCCAAGCACGCGATCAATGCCGCCCAGCGCGGAATCCTGCACGCGATCCGCCACCGCATTGATCATCAGCTTGAAGACAATCAGCGCGACAAGAAACACGACGCCAGCGCCAATCGCTTCCGCCAACCAGGGGGGCGTGAAATAGGGGTCGAGGAAGGGCTGCACTTCCTTCCGCGCCAGCAGGGCCACCACCGCCGCGCCAACCCAGCCCGCCACGCCCAGCGCTTCCCGCACCAGGCCATGGAAAAAGGCAAGAATGGCCGACAGGGCGATCACCCCCAGCAGAATGGCATCAACCCAATTCATCGCTGGTCCCTATAGCCCCGGCAGCCGGGCACGTCACGCCTTGCCCTTTGGCGGCAAGGTCTTTTCCGCAAACCGCGCCACCAGATCGGCCAAATGGCCAATCTCATTCAATGCCATGCCCTCCGGCGCCGCCGCGGTGCGGCCACCCCGCGCAATGCGGCGTGGCAGGGTGGCGCCGGAAAAACCAAGCTTCGCCGCTTCCCTGAGCCGCGACTCGGCCTGAGAGACCTGCCGCACCTCTCCCGAAAGCCCGACCTCGCCAAAATAAACCGCGCCCGAATCCGTGGGCCGATCCGTCGCGGCGGAAACCAAAGCAGCCGCCACCGCCAAATCCGCCGCCGGTTCGGCAATGCGCAAGCCGCCGGCGATATTCAGATAGACATCATTCTGGCCGAGGCTCATCCCACACCGCGCTTCCAGTACCGCGAGCAGCATGGAAAGCCGCCCGGAATCCCACCCCACCACCTGGCGGCGCGGCGACCCGCCCGAAGATGGCGACAGCAGCGCCTGGATTTCCACCAATACCGGGCGGGTGCCTTCAATGCCGGCAAACACCGCCGAGCCAGAGACATTGCCCCGCCGTTCCGCCAGAAACAGCGCTGATGGATTGGCGACTTCCACCAAGCCACGATCCGTCATTTCAAAGACGCCGATCTCATCCGTCGCGCCAAAGCGGTTCTTCACCGCGCGCAGGATGCGGAATTGGTGGCCGCGATCGCCTTCGAAATAGAGCGTCGCATCCACCATATGTTCCAGCACGCGCGGCCCGGCGAGCGTGCCTTCCTTGGTCACATGCCCAACCAGCACCAGCGCAAAGCCGCGCGATTTCGCCAGCCGGATCAATTCAGCGGCACAGGCACGCACCTGCGCCACCGTGCCCGGCGCTGAATCCAGCGCATCCAGCCAAACGGTCTGGATGGAATCCATCACCACCAGCGCGGCATCGCTTTCCTGTTCCAGGCTGGCGCCAATATCGCGCAAGGCCGAAGCGGCGGCCAATGCCATGGGGCTATCGGAAAGCCCAAGCCGCGCGGCGCGCAGCCTGACCTGCTCTACCGCCTCTTCGCCCGAGATATACAAAACGCGTCGCCCACCAGCGGCCAGCCGCGCCGCCGCCTGCAACAGGATGGTGGATTTGCCGATGCCGGGATCACCACCCACCAGCACAGCGGAAGCGGGCACGAAGCCGCCGCCCAGAACGCGGTCAAGCTCCGCGATACCCGTCACGATACGCGGTGGCGGCGCGCTTTCGCCCTTCAGGCCGACAAATTCAACGCGGCGCCCGCCAGCGGTTTTCGCCGCAGGGCCGGGGCCGCGCGGGGCGGTGGTTTCCTCGATCAGCGTATTCCAATCGCCACAGGCATCGCAGCGCCCCTGCCATTTGGGGCTGACCGCCCCGCAGGCCTGGCAGACGAAGCGGCTGCGATCCTTGGCCATTCAGGCGCGCACCCGGATCAGATGATCTTGGTGCGGATGTCGCCCACGCCCTCGACAAAGCCTTCCAGCACATCGCCGCGCACCACGGCGGCAACCCCTTCCGGCGTGCCGGTCATGATCAGGTCACCGGGGGCGAGTTCCACCAGTTCCGACAAATTGGCGATGACTTCAGGGACCGACCAGATCAGCTTGGAAAGGTCAGATGTCTGCGTGACCTTGCCATTCACCTTGAGCTCAGTCTTGCCCTTGGCCGGGTCAATCCCAGCAGCCGGCACCAGCAGGCCCATGGGGGCGGATTTATCGAAGCCCTTACCCATATCCCAGGGGCGGCCGGTCTTTTTCGCCTCGTTCTGGATGTCGCGGCGGGTCATGTCCAAGCCGGCGCAATAGCCCCAGACATGGGAAAGCGCATCCGCCACCGCGATATTGCGCCCGCCGCGCCCGATGGCGACGACCAGTTCCATTTCATGATGCAGCGATTTGGTGACGGAAGGATAGGGCATATCCGCGCCATTGATCACCACGGAATCCGCCGGTTTGGCGAAGTAGAAGGGCGGTTCGCGCGTCGGGTCGCTGCCCATTTCAATCGCGTGTTCGGCGTAATTGCGGCCCACGCAGAAAATCCGGCGCACCGGGAACAGCGCGTCACTGCCCTTGATCGGCAGCGCGGCAACCGGCGGGGGCGGGAAAACATAGGAAACCATCTGGGCTACTCCTTCGGGCACTTCGAGACGCTATAGCCTCAGCCGCGGCGCATCGGAAGGCGGGGTGGCTGCTTTGCGTGTCATCTGAAGGTGACATCGCATCTGTCTGAGACGCCGAGATTCCATCCGAACAAAAACGCCCGGTCAGGGGGGTGACCGGGCGCTACTTTGTATTTTCCGATCGGAAAGGTCGGGCGAGCCGGCAGGGGATGCCGAGTTCGCGACCGCCGGCAAAGCCATGGCCGACAAGGATTTTCTAGAACATTTGCGCGAAAAAGCAAAGCCCCAAAACAGACACGGCTGCGTGAAGAAACCGCGTCACTCCGCCGCGGCGGCAAGCCTTGCCCCGGCATGGGCGACGGCGGCGCGGCCAAAGGCTTCGAAGATTGCGCGGCTATCGGCATCACGCTCCCAGTCATATTCGGGGTGCCATTGCACACCAATCGCAAAGCCGCGCGCGCCTTCCACGCGGACGGCTTCAATCGTGCCATCCGGCGCCCAGCCTTCCGCGACCAGGCGCGGCGCCAGGCGCTGCACGGCCTGATTATGCAGCGAATTGACCGCAAGCTGCGCCGCCGCGCGTGACGGCGCGGTGAGGGTCGCAGCCAAGGCGCCGGCGCCATCAATCCGCACCAGATGCGCCTTGCCAGTCCTCACCAGGGGGATTTTCTGATCGGATGGCGTGGAATGATCCATCCGTCCCGGCAAATCCTGCACGCGCTGATCCAGGCTGCCGCCCAGCGCCACGTTCAATTCCTGCATGCCGCGACAAATCGCGAGCAAAGGCACCCCCGCCGCAATGGCAGAGCGGATCAGCGGCAGGGTTGTCGAGTCCCTGTCCTGATCTTCCGGCGTGCCTTCGGCATGGGGGGGGCCATCATAATGGCCGGGCCAGACATTGGACCGGCTGCCGGTCAGGATCAGGCCATTGATATGGGCAAGGTAATCCGCCGCCGCTTCTTCGCCCGCCGCCGGCAGCAGCACCGGCGTGCCGCCCACCGGGCCGCGCACCACGCGGACATAGCTGTCAGACGCCGCGTGATTCGGCGTCCCGAAGATGCCGAAGGGTTTGATGCAACAGGAAATGCCAATGAGGGGTCTCATGGGGCGGTACACTTCCGCGACACCGTGGCGGGATCAAGGCGATTCGACGCTTTTTGCGGATTTTTTCGCATAGGGCGGGCGCTTAACCGGCATAGCCCTCAATCAGGATGGCTTGGCTTTCCGTGCTATCCAGCCGCAGCTTCAAAAGCGGCGCATATTCCGGGCTGTCGTAAAAGGCGCGCGCGGCGGCAAGGCTGGGGAATTCCAGGACAATCACGCGGTTGAAGCCCTCGGCATTCTCCACCCGTTCCATGGTGCCGCCACGCACCAGATAGCGCCCGCCAAATTGCGCAATCACGGCGGGCACACCGGCACGGTAGCGTTCAAAGCCTTCGGGGTCGGTGACCTTGATATTGGCGATCAGATAGCCGGGCATGGGATTCTCCTTCAAGTAAGTGGCGGCGCCAGCCAGCGCTGAAAGCCGGAACGTTCGCCGAGTTTAGCATACCAGCCAGCCAGGGCAGGAAATTCCGGCATGCCAGGCAGGCGCACTTCCGGGCCAAACCAGCGCCGCGCGTAGCAGCCGAGCACGATATCGGCGATGGTCATCTGCGCCCCATCCAGATACGGCCCGCCATGGCGCGCAATCCAGCCATCCAGAATGGCCCAGCATTCGCCCGCTGCCTGCGCCGCCGCTTCAATCTGCGCCATGTCGCGCTTTTCCGGCGGCGTGCGCACCAGGCCCCAGAACAGGTTACGCTCAGCGGGGCCGAGGGTTGAAAGCTGCCAATCCATCCAACGATCCGCCGAAGCGCGCGCCGCTGGATCTGTCGGGTAAAGGGGGCTTTGATATTTCATCGCGAGGTAGCGCAACACGCTATTTGATTCCCACAGGATGAAATCGCCATCTTCCAGGGTCGGCACGCGGCCATTCGGGTTCATGGCGCGGTAATCCGCATCATTCACCCGGCCATGTTCCATACCGGCATCCACGCGGTCATAAGCCTGCCCGATTTCATCGAGCATCCACAGCACCTTCTTCACATTGATGGAATTGGTGCGGCCCCAAAGCTTCAGCATTTCAGCGCCTTTTCGCTTCAATCGCGTCCCAGATGGCGCGTTCCAGATACACGCCATCAAACCGCGCCAATTCCTGCAAGCCGGTTGGGCTGGTGACGTTGATTTCGGTGAGATATCCGCCAATCACGTCAATGCCGACAAAGATCATCCCGCGCGCCTTCAATTCCGGGCCGATGCGCGCGCAGATTTCGCGCTCTCGTTCGGTCAGCTTGGTCGGTTCCGGGCGGCCACCGACATGCATATTGGACCGCGCCTCACCCGCCGCCGGCACGCGGTTGATGCCGCCCATGGCAACGCCATCCACCAGGATGATGCGCTTATCGCCTTCCCGCACGGCGGGCAGATATTGCTGGATCATCAGCGGTTCGCGGGAGCGTTCCGTGAACAGTTCCACCAGCGCATTCATATTGGGATCATCGGCGCGGAGGTGGAACACACCAGCGCCCCCATTGCCGAAAAGCGGCTTGATGATGATGTCACCATGTTCCGCCCGGAAGGCCGCGATGCGGCGCCGATCCGCGGTTACCAGCGTGGCCGGCATCAAATCCGGAAAATGCGTGACGAACAGCTTTTCCGGCGCATTGCGCACCTGGGCCGGGTCATTCACCACCAAGGTCTTGGGGTGGATATGTTCCAGGATATGGGTTGCCGTGATGTAGCCCATGTCAAAGGGCGGGTCCTGGCGCATCAGCACCACATCGGCATCGCGGCCCAGGTCCAGTTCAACCTCGGCGCCGAAGGTGAAGTGATTGCCGTATTCGCGCCTGAGGGTGATGGGCCGCGCCCAGGCAGTGACGCGCCCGCCGCGCAGCGCCAAATCCCGCACATGGTAATGCCAAAGCTTATGCCCGCGGCCTTGGGCCTCCAGCATCAGGGCGAAGGTTGAATCGCCGTCTATATTGATGGTCTCAATCGGGTCCATCTGAACCGCGACGCGTAGCGAAGTGGTCATGCCATTGATCCTGGTTTTGGCCTGTCAGGGGGTTTGAAGCCGAGTTTGGGCCGCTGCGCCAGCCCGGGGCTCGGCTGTCCCCCCTCAGAATACCGGTTGCAAAGGTCACAAATCCTTGCCTAACCTGCCGCACGCCTTGGCCGGGCCTCGGTCTGGGATGCGACAAACAATGAATAAAGCGGAGGATTCCTAAGATGGCAGATATCAAACGGCGTACGCTTTTGCGCTCTGGCGCTGGGGTCGCGGCAGCCGGCCTGCTCTCAGCCCCCATGGTCCATGCCCAGGGCACGGGCGGGACGCTGCGCTGCGGCTTCTGGGACCATTGGGTGCCCAATGGCAATGTGATCATGCGTCAGCTTTGCGCCGAATGGGGCCAGGCCAATCGCGTGGATGTGCAGATGGATACGGTTACATCCAACGGCAACCAGATCCTGCTGACCATCAACGCCCAGGCGCAATCGCGCACCGGCTATGATCTGATGTCCTTCCCCGCCTGGGAACCAAGCAACCACCAGCGCATGCTTGAACCGGTGGATGATGTCATGCGCAACCTGACCCAGAAATACGGCGCCGTGACTCCGGCGGCGGAATATCTGGGCAAGCCCGCCGGCAATTGGGTGGCGATCCCTGCTGTGGCTGGCACTCAGTTGAAGCCAGCTTGCGTGCGGTTTGACCTGATGCAGCAGCATGCCGGCATTGATATTCGTGCCATGTGGCCTGCGACCAACGCGGCTGGCCCGACGGCTGATCAATGGACTTGGGAAACCTTCGCCCGTGCCGCAGAAGCCTGCCACAGGGCTGGCTTCTCCTTCGGCCTGCCCATGGGCAGCTTTACCGATGCGGTGGATTGGGTGGGCGCGCTTTTCGAATCCTATGGCGCCTTCATGATGGATGCACGCGGCACGATCACGGTGCGCAATAATGCCAAGCTGCGCGCGGCGGTGGAAATGTGCGCGCGCATCAGCCGCTTCCTGCCGAATGACGTTTGGGCCTGGGATGATGGCGGCAATAACCGCGCGCTGATCTCCGGCCGCTCCGCGCTGATCTTCAACCCGCCTTCAGCCTGGGCGGTGGCCAAGCGCGATGCGCCGCAGGTTGCTGAAAATTGCTGGACCGTGCCGATGCCAGCCGGGCCGGAAGGGCGCTTCGCAGCCTTTCTGCCGTATTTCTGGGGCATCTGGAATTTCAGCCGTAGCAAGGGCGCAGCCAAGGCCTTCCTGGAGTGGCTGTCTGATCGCGCACAGGCGGAACGCCAGACCAATGGTTCGAATGGCTATGATATTCCGCCCTTCGCCAGCATGTCCGACTTCAAGGTTTGGGAAACCGAAGGCCCGCCGGTGGGTTCGGTCTATAACTACCCCGTCCGCGCGCATCACAATGCCAAGACGTCCATCGCCATGGCGCCCGCGCCGGCAGCGATGGCGGTGCAGATGTATAATCAGGGCCTGAATACCAAGCTTGTTGCCCGCATCGTGCAGGGTGGTGAATCGGTGGATCAGGCGCTTGGCTGGGTGGAGCGCGAGCTCAATACCATCCGCCGCGGCGGCTAACCGCGCATGACGGGCGGCGCTGCGCCGCCCGTCTTTCTTTTCAGGAAAGGTTCAGACCATGGCCGCTGACGCCAGCACGGCGCCAAATATGCCTTCTGCGCCCGGATCGGGGCGTACTTCCAGCCTGCAACGCGTGGCGCGGCGGCGGTCAACCATTGCCGTGCTGATGACCACGCCCTTGCTTGTGGTGCTGATCGGCCTGGTTGCCTACCCCGCCGGCTACGGGATTTACCTTTCCACACTCAATCGCCGCATGACCGGCTTCATGGAAGCCGAATGGCTGCCACATGGTCTCGGCAATTTCGAGATTTTGTTCGAAAGCGAAACCTTCTGGGCGGTTGCCTGGCAGTCCTGCATTTTTGCAATCACCGCGGTGATCCTGAAGGCGCTTGTGGGCTTTTGGCTCGCACATATGCTGCACCACATCCCGTCCAAGGGGCAGCGGAAATGGCGCGGCATGTTGCTGGTGCCTTGGGTTATTCCGCCGGCGCTTTCCACGCTTGGCTGGTGGTGGATGTTTGACCCTGCCTATTCTTCCATCAATTGGCTTTTCCAGGTGTTTGGTATTCCAGCCGTTCCCTGGCTTGGCGAGAAATGGTGGGCAAGGCTTTCCATCATCATCGTCAATGTCTGGTATGGCGCGCCCTTCTTCATGATCATGTATCTGGCCGCGCTGAAATCCGTGCCGGAACAGCTTTATGAAGCTGCGGCGATTGATGGCGCCACAAGCTGGCAGCGCCTGCGCTATGTGACGCTGCCAATGATGGCAAACATCATTTCCATCACCGTGCTGTTCAGCCTGATCGTCACCTTCGCCAATTACGATATTGTGCGGGTGCTGACGAATGGCGGGCCGCGTGACCTGACGCATGTATTCGCGTCCTACGCCTTTCAGGTTGGGATCCTTTCAGGCAATATCCCGCGCGGTGCCGCGGTAAGCCTGTTCATGTTCCCGATCCTGGCGATTTGCGCCTTCTTCGTGCTGCGCGGCGTCACCCGTCGCAATAAGGAGCAGATGTAATGTCCGCGACCGTGACATCCAATCGCGATATGCCAAGCTTTTACGGCAAGGCCGGATCGCTGCGTTCGGAACGGCGCTGGGCGCTGATCTGGGCCTATATTTCGCTGATTTTCTCAGCGATCATTCTGCTGACGCCGCCGGTCTATATGCTGATCACCAGCCTTAAGACCAGTGCCGAGATTGCCGACCAAAAAGGCAATCCCTGGATTGTTCGCAATCCCACGCTGGAGAATTACTGGGAGCTGATCACCAATTCGCTGTTCCAGGGCTTCTTCATCAATAGCGTGATCGTAACCGTGGTGGTTGTGGCGCTGACGATGGTGATTTCCATCCTGGCTGCCTTCGCGCTGGCGCGCATGCGCTTCTGGGGCAGCCAGGTTTTGGCCACCGGCGTCTTCCTGACCTATCTGGTGCCGGATACGCTTTTGTTCATTCCGCTTTATCAGATTGTGGGGGGGCTTGGCTTGCTCAATTCCATCTGGGGCCTGGTGCTGGTCTATCCGACACTGACCGTGCCTTTCTGCACCTGGATCATGATTGGCTATTTCGCTTCCATTCCCAAGGAATTGGATGAGGCGGCGCTGATTGATGGCGCCACCTGGCCGCAAATGCTGCTGAAGATCTTCGTCCCCGTCGCGCTGCCCGGTATCATCGCGGCGACGATCTTCGCCTTCACGGTTTCCTGGGCGGCTTTTGTCTATCCCACTGCCTTCATCACCACACCGGATCAGATGCCGCTCACCATCGGCGTTGTTTCGCAGCTGGTGCGCGGGGATGTTTTCGTCTGGGGGCAGATCACGGCGGGCGCCTTGCTGGCCGCGCTGCCACCGGTGATCGTCTATGCCTTCCTCATGGATTATTACATCGCTGGCCTTACCGCCGGCGCGACCAAGGGTTGATCGAAAATGGCTCAGGTTTCGCTTCGCAAAATCGTCAAGGCCTATGAAGGCGGCGTTCAGGCGGTGAAAGGCATTGACCTTGACATCGCCGACCATGAATTCGTGGTACTCGTCGGGCCTTCCGGCTGCGGCAAATCCACCACGCTCCGCATGATTGCGGGGCTGGAGGAAATCACCTCAGGCGAAATCGCCATTGGCGGCACGGTGGTGAATGACATCCCGCCGCGCGACCGAGACATCGCCATGGTGTTCCAGAATTACGCGCTCTATCCGCATATGAGCGTTTACGACAACATGGCCTTCGGCCTGATGCTGCGGAAATTCCCGAAGGCGGAAATTGATCGCCGCGTGAAGGAAGCCGCGCGCATTCTGGACATTACGCCGCTGCTGGAACGCAAGCCGAAGGCGCTATCCGGCGGGCAGCGTCAGCGCATTTCAATTGCGCGCGCGCTTTCTTCCAACCCGGAATTCCTGGTGTGCGATGAACCGACATCCGCGCTTGATGTTTCGGTGCAGGCGCAAATCCTGAACCTGATGAAGGAATTGCAGTCCCGTATGGGGCTGACCTATTTGTTCATCAGCCATAACCTGGCCGTGGTGCGCCAGGTGAGTGACCGGATTGGCGTGATGTATCTGGGCCGCATCGCGGAATTGGCGCC
>JADCGG010000131.1 GCA_020249125.1 Roseomonas sp.
ATCAATGCCGGAAACCTTGGAAGCAGCCACCCCCATATCGGCAATCGCCTTCAGGTAATGCAGCGCCGCCGAGTAATTCGCGATGGACGCCATATTGGGTCGCACGTCACGCAGCCTTGGGCGCAGCCTTTCGGAAATGGCGCGTGTGCGGTCATTCAAATCCCAATAGAAGCTTTCCGTCAGGATCAGCCCCTGCGCGGTTTGCAGGCCAAGCGCATGAACATCGGGCAGGAACATCAGCAACGCGGCAAGCTTCACACCGCGGCGCGTGATGCCAAATTCCGCTGCCTGCTTCACGGTGTTGATGGTATCGGCGCCGGCATTGGCCATGCCGATCACCTTGGCGCGGGACGCCTGCGCCTGCACGAGGAAGGAGGAGAAATCCGTCGTCGCCGGGAAGGGATAGCGCACCTGCCCCACCACGCGCCCGCCGGCATTGCGCACGAAATTCGCGGTATCGCGTTCCAGCGCATGGCCAAAGGCGTAATCGGCGGTGATGAAGAACCAGCTATCGCCACCCGCGCGCACCATGGCACCACCGGTGGACTTCGCCAGCATATAAGTATCATACATCCAATGCACGGTATTGGGCGTACAGGCCGGCCCCGTCAGGTCCGAAGTCGCGGACCCCGTATTCACATAGGCCTTGTTCTTTTCCCGCGCGATATTGGCAACCGCGAGACCGACCGAAGATGTCGGCACATCCAACACCATATCCACGCCCTGATCATACCACTGCCGCGCGATATTCACGCCAATATCAGGACGGTTCTGGTGATCCGCATTGATGACTTCGACATTGAAGCCGCGATTGCCGAATTCCTGCACCGCCTGGCGCGTGCATTCCAGCCCATAGGGGCCGGAGATGTCACGATACGGGCCAGACATGTCATTCAGCACGCCGATGCGGATGGTATTCGAAGCCTGCGCGCGGGCGGAACGCCATGGCAGGCCACCAAGCGCGGCGCCGCCAGCGGCGGCACCACCAAGAACACTACGCCTTGTTGTTGTCATGACGATTCCTCCCTCACGATTTCAGTTTACGAACGCACCAACGCGCAGCCGCCTTCGCCGATCGGGCGGAAGGCTTCCTCGGCGGTCGTGGTCTGCAAAAGCTTGTAGTAATCCCAGGGCTTGGTGCTTTCGGCGGGCGTCTTCACCTCAAACAGATATGAGGGGATCAGGCGCCGCCCATCCGGGCGAATGGTTGCCTTGCCGAAAATATCATCATCTGAAGGCTGCGCCTTCATCCGGTTCACCAGATCCACGCCCGAAGCCTTCGCAGCGGGAACACCCATTTCAGCCACGGTCTTCAGGAAATGCAGCGCGCCGGAATAACACCCGGCATGGATCATGTTCGGGTAATTATTCGGCATACGCCGCAGCATGCGCTGGGTCCAGGCGCGGGTCTTGTCGTTCAGGTCCCAATAGAAGCTTTCGGTGCAAACCAGCCCCTGCGCCGTTTGCAGCCCCATGCCATGCACGTCGTTCACGAACAGCAGCAGAGAGGCAAGCTTGATGCCGCGCCGCGTGAGGCCGAATTCCGCCGCCTGCTTCACGCAATTCTGCGTATCCGCACCAGCATTGGCGAGGCCAATGACCTTGGCGCGCGAAGCCTGCGCCTGCAACAGGAAGGCCGAGAAATCCGTGGTGCCCGGGAAGGGCGTGCGCACCTGGCCCACAATCCGGCCACCGGCGCTGCGTACGAAATTCGAAGTATCACGTTCCAGCGCATGGCCGAAAGCGTAGTCCGCCGTGATGAAGAACCAGGTATCGCCGCCCGCGCGCACCGTGGCACCACCGGTGGAACGCGCCAGCATGAAGGTGTCATAGGCCCAATGGATGGTATTCGGGCTGCACTGCGCACCGGTCATGTCGGCGGTTGCGGACCCAACATTGATATAGGCCTTGTTCTTTTCACGCGCGACGCCGGAGACCGCGAGGCCCACTGACGAAGTCGGCACATCCAGGATCAAATCAACACCCTGATCATACCATTGCCGCGCCAGATTGACGCCAACATCCGGGCGGTTCTGGTGATCGGCTTCGATCACCTCCACCCGGAAACCATGGCTCGCACCGAATTCGGCAGCCGCTTCGCGCGCAGCGGCAACTGAGGTTGGCCCCGTATTGTCGCGATAGGTGCCAGACATATCGGTCATGACACCGATGCGAACGGTCGCCGCCGCCTGCGCACGGGCAAGGGAGAGCGGCAGGGCGCCGGTGGCGGCCGCTCCGGCAAGAACATTCCGACGTGAAACCTGCATTTTCATCTCCCTCAAGCGATAATGTTGTTGGATCAGCTACGCACCAGCGCGCATCCACCTTCGGCCAAAGGCCGGAAGGCTTCCTCGGCAGGCGTGGTCTGCAGCAACTTGTAGTAATCCCAAGGACCGCGGCTTTCGGCCGGCGTCTTCACTTCAAACAGGTAGGATGGGTGAAGCTTCCGACCATCCACGCGAATGGTGCCCTTGCCGAAGCAATCATCTTCTGTCGGCATCGCCTTCATGCGCGCCACCGTCGCCGCGCCGTCGGCCTTGGCTGCCGCGGCACCCATATCGGCCACCGTCTTCAGGTAATGCAGCGTCGCCGCATAGCAGCCCGCATGCGTCATGGACGGCATATTGGGCGCCATGGCCGCGCGCACCTTATTCGTGAAGCGGCGCGTCGCGTCATTCAGATCCCAATAGAAGGTTTCCGTCAGCACCAACCCCTGAGCCGTCTGCAGGCTGAGCGCATGCACATCATTGATGAACATGAGCAAGGAAGCGAGCTTGATGCCACGACGTGTAATGCCAAACTCGGCGGCCTGCTTGACGCAATTCGTGGTATCGGCGCCAGCATTGGCAAGCCCGATCACCTTGGCGCGCGACGCCTGCGCCTGCACCAGGAAGGACGAGAAATCTGTCGTACCCGGGAAGGGCGTACGCACCTGGCCCAGCACGCGCCCGCCGGCATTGCGCACGAAATTGCTCGTATCGCGTTCAAGCGCATGGCCGAAGGCGTAGTCAGCCGTGATGAAGAACCAGCTATCGCCGCCGGCGCGCACCATCGCGCCACCCGTGGATTTGGCGCACATCCAGGTGTCATAGGTCCAATGCACGGTATTGGCATTGCAGCGTGCCCCGGTCAGGTCGCTGGATGCGGCGCTGCTGTTCAGATGCACCTTGTTCTTTTCACGGCAAATCTCGGAAACCGCGAGCGCCACCGAAGACGTGGTGACATCCAGCAGCACATCGACGCCATCGCGATCAATCCATTGGCGCGCAATGTTCACGCCAACATCAGCGCGGTTCTGGTGGTCCGCCGCCAGCACTTCAACATTGATCCCGCGCCCGGCAAATTCCTGCACCGCCGCGCGCACACAGGCGACCGCGCTCATGCCCGCGATATCGCGATACATGCCGGACATGTCGTTCAAAACGCCAAGCTTGATGGTGGGTCCGCCCTGCGCCTTGGCGCCGATATAAGGCAATCCACCAAGGGTGGCGGCGCCGGCAGAACCGGCCAGAACATTACGACGTGAAAGGCTCATTTTCTGGTTTCCCCTGCTTTTGTTTCGCCGTCCCGGCTTGGATTACGGCGCTGGTTAGACCCCAAGATATTCATGCAACCGATCAAGTGATGCGTTCAGGTCTTCATTGGCGACCATATCCACCACGCGGCCATGTTCCATGACGTAATGCCGATCCGCGACTGTTTGCGCGAAGCGGAAATTCTGTTCCACCAGCAGCACGGTGAAGCCGCGTTTCTTCAATTCGCGGATCGTGCGCCCGATCTGCTGCACAATCACCGGCGCCAAGCCTTCGGAAGGCTCATCCAACAGCAAAAGCCGCGCACCGGTGCGCAAAATCCGCGCAATGGCCAGCATCTGCTGTTCACCGCCGGAAAGCTTCGTGCCTTGGCTGCGCGCCCTTTCCTTCAAATTCGGGAACAGCGTGTAAATCTCATCCAAGGGCATCCCACCTGAGCGCACCATGGGCGGCAGCATCAGGTTTTCCGTGACGTCGAGCGAGGCGAAAATCCCGCGTTCCTCAGGGCAATAGGCAATGCCGGCGCGCGCGATGATATCGGGGCGCGCATTGACGAATTCCTTGCCCTCATACTTGATGGAACCGCTGCGGCGCGGCACCAGCCCCATGATGGACCGCAGCGTGGAGGTCTTGCCCGCGCCATTGCGGCCAAGCAGCGTCACCACTTCGCCTTCGCGGATATCAATATCCACGCCATGCAACACATGGCTTTCACCATACCAGGCTTCCAGCCCGCGGATTTCCATCAACGCGCCGGTGCTGGCCTTGGTGCCGGCGGGGGCGGTCATCACATCAGCCATGGGCGGCCTCCGTCGGGGCTTCCGAACCAAGATAGGCGGCAACCACATCCGGGTTGCGCGATACGGCGGCGTAGTCACCTTCCGCCAGCACACTGCCGCGCGCGAG
>JADCGG010000132.1 GCA_020249125.1 Roseomonas sp.
AAACTCATCTGCCACGCGCGCCTGGTTCTCGCTTTTCTTGAAGTAGGGCAGCACGGAATCATAATCCCAGCCGGTACAGCCGCGCTGGCGCCAGGAATCATAATCGCGCGGATGGCCGCGCATATAGACCATGCCATTGATGGAACTGGTGCCGCCCAAAGTCTTGCCGCGCGGGACAAAAAACTTGCGGTCATTCAATCGCTCTTGAGGCTGGCTTTCAAAGCACCAATTGATCGCCGAATTCGCATAGACTTTTGCGAAGCCAAGCGGAATGTGAAGCCATGGGTTGCGATCAGGCGGCCCTGCTTCCAATAGGCACACGGTATAACGCCCATCTTCCGAAAGCCTGGCTGCTACCGCGGCCCCGGCGGAACCGGCGCCGGAGACGATGAAATCAAAAACACCCGCTTCTTCCGCTGTGCTGGTCATGCCGCGTCCCTCCATGCGCCATGTTCCGCCACCAGGCGCCCGGCGTGAAAGACGCGCCGGCGCGGCGGATGCGCGCCGATCGCATCCGGAATATTCTCGGCGTTAAGGGTGAAGAAATGCGCGGGGTTTCCCACCGCTATGCCGTGTCCCGCAATGCCCAGCGCCGCAGCACCTTCGGATGACACCATCCCGAATAATTCCAGGATCAGCGGATCATGGCGCAAATCTTCCCGCCAGCCGATAACCGAAGCGCGTTCCAGCATATCGGCATTGCCATAGGGGCTCCAGGTATCGCGCACATCATCATTGCCGCAAAACACGCGCACACCGGCACGGCGCAGCAGCATCAAGGGTGGCATGGTGGCGCTGCCCGCGCCATGCGTCACCAGCGCAACGCCGCAGGATGCCATCATCTCCGCAGCCGCTTTCTGTTTTGATTCGGCAATGCCGCCCAGGCAAAATCCATGGCTAATCGTGGCCCGCCCCGCCATGCCATGCGCGCGCACGCGGGCGCAGATTTCCTGCAAGCTGAACAGGCCAAGCTCACCCGGTTCATGCAAATGAATATCCACGCCAACGCCGCGCTTTTCGGCAATGGCGAAAATGCCGTTCAATTGCCCGGCGGGGTCGCGATCCACCTCGCAAGGGTCAATGCCGCCTACAAGCTCAGCCCCCGCGCCAATCGCGGCATCCAACAGATCAAGCATGGGCTTGCCGCCCGCGCGCATCACGCCGGCCTGGGGGAAGGCCACCACCTGCACCGTCGCGGCTGCCTTATGCGCTTCCCGCGCCGCCAGCACGCCTTCCAGGGCGGCAAGCCCGAAGGAGGGCGTGATATCGGCGTGCGTTCGGATATGCGCCGTGCCATTGGCCACACAGCGCCGGATGAGCGCCCCGGCCCGCGCGGCGGTATCCAGCGGCAGGGAGGGCAATACCCGCTCATCGGTCGCAATCCTGCTCATGCGGAAGGGTTCCGCCGCATGGGGCGTCCAGGGCAGGCCAAACAGGGTCTTGTCCAGATGCATATGCCCATCCACCAGGGCGGGCAGCAGCAAATCGCCCTCCAGGTCCAGCACGTCGCGCGCGGCTGGTAGCGGCACCCCGGCGGGCAGGATGGCCGCGATTCGTCCCGCTTCCAGCGCCAGTACACGGCCCGGCGGCCCTCCATCGGCCAGGCGCAGATTGACCAGAAGAGTATCGTAACGCGGCTCAGCCATGGCTTTCCCCCCACCACCGGGCCCTTGAGGCCCATAGGTGTGTTATTCAGGGGATGATGCGGGCCGCTTTCGCCGGGCGTCAATCGGCTTTTGCCGCGCTGATGGTTGACGGATGGCGCCCGGTCTTCCTATACGTCGCGACCCCGCCGGGGTGGGTCCGTCAATGGCCTGCCGCCGGCGCTCTTTCTTTGCCTTATGGCTACGACCCCCTGGGAGAAGTATCGTGAAGCGTACCTATCAGCCCTCCAAGCTCGTCCGGAAGCGTCGCCATGGCTTTCGCTCCCGCCTTTCGACCGTGGGCGGCCGCAAGGTGCTGGCCAATCGCCGCGCCAAGGGCCGCAAGCGTCTTTCCGCCTGAAGCAAGCAACGCGCGGGGTTGCGTGATGGAGCGGCCTGAAGCCACCGCCGCGCCATTGCCCCCTGCGGCGCCTCGGCTGCAACGGCTCAAGAAGCGGCGGGAATTTCTGCGCGCCGCCGCCCGAGGCAAGCGCGCTGCGCGGCCTGGGCTGGTGCTGCAAGCGCTGCCCGTGGCGGAACCTTCGCTCAGGCTTGGCTTCACCGTGACCAAAAAGATCGGCAATGCTGTGGTTCGAAATCGCGCCCGCCGACGCCTGAAGGAAGCCGCGCGCCTGACGCTGCCAGCCATGGCGCTTTACGGCTGGGATTTGGTGCTGATCGGGCGGGATGCGACTGCCGAACGCCCCTTTCCGCTGCTGATCGAGGATTTGCGCGCCGCCTTGCGTCAGGCCGGGGTGGCGTCATGAGCCTGCCCGCCGTCGCGCTGAAGGGCTGCGTGCATGCGTATCGCTATACGCTGCGCGGCATTATTGGCAGCCATTGTCGCCATTACCCGACCTGTAGCGATTACGCGCTGGAAGCCTTGGAAGACCACGGCGCCCTGCGCGGCACCTGGTTGACCACGCGGCGCATTCTGCGCTGCAACCCCTGGACCCCCGGCGGCTACGACCCCGTACCCCGCCCCAAAAACACCAAAGGCTGAGCACCCGCCATGGATCAGAAGCGTCTGTTCGCCGCGATTGCGCTTTCAATCGGCATTCTGCTGCTTTTCGATGTGTACAAGCGCATGAATATGCCGCCCGAATCGCCGGCGCCCGTGACGCAACAGGCCGCGCCCGCGCCCGCCGTGCCCGCCCCTGCCGCGTCCGGCGCGCCCGTGCCGGCCACCCAAATATTGACCGCGCCATCCCAGCAGGAAGCCGCTCCGGCGGCCCGCACGCCCGCGCGCCGCATTGCCATCGAAAGCCCCTCGGTCGCTGGCAATCTCAATCTGCGTGGTGCGCGGCTGGATGATCTGGTGCTGCTGCGCCACCGCGAAACCGTTAATCCCGGCTCACCGCCCGTGCGGCTGTTTGCGCCGCGCGATTCTGCCGCGCCTTATTTCGCGCAATGGGGCTGGACCGCTGCCGATGGCCGCACCCGCGTGCCGGATGGCGATACGGATTGGCAGATCAGCGGCGGGCCGCTCGCCCCCGGCAAGCCGGTCACGCTCACCTGGGATAATGGCCAGGGGCAGATTTTCGAAATCCAGTTGAGCCTGGATGAGAATTACATGTTCGCCGCCGAACAGCGCATGCGCAATACGGGTTCGGAAGTGGCGGCGGTGCTGCCCTGGGCGCGCATTCGGCGCGAAGTGACGCCCAAGGTGGAAGGCTTCTTCATTCTGCATGAAGGCTTCACCGGCGTTGTTGGCGGGCGCTTGAATGAAGTGACCTTCGCCGATGCCAAATCCGAGGCACAGAAGCGTCGTGGTCCGGCCTTTGAACAGGAAGATGCCGGCGGCTGGGTTGGCATTACCGACAAATACTGGTTGGCCGCGCTGATGCCGGCAGCACCGGACCAACCGATGCGCGCCGCCTATCGCTTTATCAGCGAAGCCCCCGGCACGGCGGGTGAACGTTGGCAGGTGGACATCGCCGCCCCCGCCGCGCAACAGATCGCGCCAGGCGCCGCAGATGGCTTCAAAAGCCGCTTGTTTGCCGGCGCCAAGGAAGTGCATCTGCTGGATGATTACGCAACGCGCTTTGGCATCAAGGATTTCGACAAGGCGATTGATTTCGGCTGGTTCTACTTCCTGACCAAGCCCTTCTTCTATGCGCTGGATTGGCTGTTTCAGGTATTTGGCAATTTCGGCGTCGCCATTCTGGTCTTCACGCTTGCCATCAAGATCCTCTTCTTCCCGTTGGCGAACAAGGCCTATAAATCCATGGCGAAGATGAAGGTGCTCGCGCCCAAAATGGCGGAGCTCAAGGAACGCTTCAAGGATGATCCGCAAAAGGCGCAGACTGAAATGATGGCGCTCTACCGGAGTGAGAAGGTGAACCCGGCCTCTGGTTGCTTGCCTATTCTGATCCAAATCCCGGTGTTCTTCGCGCTCTATAAGGTGCTGTTTGTCACCATCGAAATGCGCCACCAGCCCTTCTTTGGTTGGATCAAGGATCTCTCCGCGCCTGATCCCACCAATCTGTTCAATCTGTTCGGCCTGCTACCGTTTGATCCGGCGGCATGGAGCACCTTCCTCCATATGCCGGCCTGGGCTTTGATCATGGGCCTGACCATGTGGATCCAGCAGAAGCTGAACCCGCAGCCGCCCGATCCGATCCAGGCCAAGATTTTCGCCTGGATGCCGGTGATCTTCACCTTCATGCTGGCATCCTTCCCGGCGGGCTTGATCATCTATTGGGCCTGGAACAATTCGCTTTCCGTGGGCCAGCAATACTACATCATGCGCCACGAACGCGCCGCCAATCGCGTGGCCAAGGCTGGCGGCAAGAAGGCGTGATGCCCCTTGCTGGCTTTGCATGATGAGCGGCTTGACCGAGGCAACGGCTGAAGAAGCCCACGCCGCCCTGCTTGAAGCGGGGCGGCTGCTTTTCGCGCGGTCTTGTGATTTCTACTTTGGCGCGCAGAAGCTTGAACAAGTGCCGCCGCCTGGCCTGCCGGAGATCGCCTTTTGCGGAAGGTCCAATGTCGGCAAATCATCGCTGCTGAATGCGCTGACAGGGCGCAATGCGCTGGCGCGCGTTTCCAATACGCCGGGGCGCACACGCCAATTGAATTTCTTCAACCTGGGTGATCGGCTCGCACTCGTGGACATGCCGGGCTATGGCTATGCCAAGGCGTCGAAGGAATTGCAGGCCGATTGGCAGGGCATGATGTTCGAATACCTGCGTGGCCGGCCCAATCTTGGCCGCGTGCTGCTGCTGATGGATGCGCGGATTGAAACCAAATCCGCCGACCTTGCCGCGATGAAACTATTGGATGAAGCCGCGGTCGCGTTTCAAATCGTGCTGACCAAGGCCGATGATGTGCCGCCCGCGCAATTTGCCAAGCGTCTTGCCGAGGTTCAGGCGCTGGCCCGTCGCCATATCGCTGCCCATCCCGTGGTGATGGTAACCAGCAGCGAAACCGGGCAGGGCATTCCCGAATTGCGCGCCGAACTTGCAGCCTTCGCCCTGCCGGGCTGATTTTCTGGCCGCCACCGTACGATAACCCCGGCGACAGCGGGCGCGAAAAAGGTTACACGCGCGTCATGCAAGCCTCCCCCCCGCTTCTGGTCGCTGAGGGCATCACCAAACGCTTCGGCGCGCTGGTGGCCAATAACGCCGTGGAGCTGACGGTTGCTCCCGGCGAAATCCATGCGCTGCTCGGCGAAAACGGCGCGGGCAAATCCACGCTGGTGAAGATGATTTACGGGCTGCTGCGCCCGGATGCGGGGCGGCTTTACTGGCGTGGCGCGCCGGTGCAGGTGGAAAGCCCGCGCGCCGCCCGCGCCCTTGGCATTGGCATGGTGTTTCAGCATTTCTCGCTGTTTGAGGCGCTCACCGTCGCCGAAAATGTCGCCCTTGCCCTGGATCATGCCGGCACCGTGAGCGAGATTGCCGACAAACTGGCGGAAACCAGCCGCGCCTATGGCTTGCCGCTTGATCCCAAGCGCGAAGTCTGGAGGCTTTCCGTTGGTGAGCGCCAGCGCGTGGAGATCATGCGCTGCCTGATGCAGGACCCAAGCCTGCTGATCCTGGATGAACCGACTTCCGTATTGACCCCCCAGGAAGCCGAGGGGCTATTCGCCACCCTCGCGCGGCTCCGTTCTGAGGGCCGTTCGGTGCTTTATATCTCCCACAAGCTCGAAGAAGTGCGCCGCATTTGCGAAGCCGCGACCATTCTGCGCGGCGGCCAGGTGGTGGCGCGCTGCGACCCGCGCGGCGAAACTGCGGGGAGCCTGGCGCGCATGATGATGGGCGGCGATGTGGTGCCGATCCGCCATGATGTGATTGAAGCGCAAGGCCCGGTGCGCTTGGCTGTTTCCGCCCTTTCACTTCCGCCGCAGCACGCCCATGGCATTGCGCTTGACAGGATCAGCCTGGAATTGCGCGCGGGTGAGGTACTGGGCATCGCCGGTGTCGCCGGCAATGGCCAGGATGAGCTTTTCGCAGCGCTCAGCGGCGAAGAATTGGCTCCCCATGATGCAGCCATTGTCATGGATGGTGTCGCGGTTGGCCGCGCCGGCATCAATGAACGCCGCAAGCGCGGCGCTGCCTTTGTGCCGGAAGAACGGCTTGGCCATGGCGCGGCGCCGGCCATGCGGCTCACTGAAAACGCGCTGCTTTCCGGCCATGCCACCAATGGTTTTTTGCGCCATGGCTTGGTGGATCGCACGAAGCTGACGGATTTCGTGGGCAAGGTGGTGCGCGCCTTTGATGTGCGCAAAGGCCCGGCAGACCCGGAAGCGCGCGCGCTATCCGGTGGCAATTTGCAGAAATTTGTGATCGGGCGGGAAATCGCGCGCCAGCCCGGCATCCTGGTGGTGGCGCAGCCAAGCTGGGGCGTGGATGCGGGTGCTGCCGCCACCATTCGCCAGGCGCTGATGGATCTGGCGCGCGCCGGCAGCGCCGTTTTGGTGATCAGCCAGGATTTGGACGAATTGCTGGAAATTTCAGACCGGCTTTGCGTGATCTTCATGGGCCGGCTTTCGCCCGCCATGCCAACCGCGGAAGCCACACGTGAATCGCTCGGCCTGCTGATGGGCGGCGCGGGGATGGCGGCGTGATGAAACTCGTCATGGAAAGGCGGGCGGAAACGCCGATCAGCCTGATGCTGATCTCACCGCTGATCGCCGTGGCGCTGACAATGATATCGGCAGCCATCATGTTCGCGCTGCTCGGCAAGGATCCGGTGGCGGCGCTGCAAACCTATTTCCTTGATCCGCTCTCAGATTCCTGGGGTTTGCAGGAAGTGGCGGTGAAGGCGACACCGCTGGTGCTGATCGCGGTGGGGCTTGCGGTTTGTTATCGCGCCAAGGTCTGGAATATCGGCGCCGAGGGGCAATTCCTGTTTGGCGCCATGGCAGGCGGTTATGTCGCCATCATCACCCATGGCAGCACGCAAGGGCCGTGGCTTTTGCCGGTGATGCTACTGGCGGGCGCCATGGCCGGGGCGTGTTTCGCGCTGATCCCGGCGCTGCTCCGCACCCGCTTCGGCGCCAATGAAATCCTGACCAGCCTCATGCTGGTTTATGTCGCGGAATTGCTGCTGGATTATCTGGTGCGCGGCCCGTGGCGAGACCCCGCCGGCTTCAACATGCCCAATAGCGTGGTGTTCGAACCGGAAGCGACCCTGCCGCTGTTGATGGCAGGCGGGCGGCTCAATATCGGCACGCCCATCATGATTGCGGTGGTGCTGGCTTTCATGCTGCTGATGGGGCGCACGCTGAAGGGGTTTGAAATCCGCCTGGTGGGCGAAGCACCGCGCGCCGCGCGCTTTGCCGGGTTTTCCGAAACCCGTTTGATCATCACGGTTTTCATGATCTCTGGCGCGCTTGCGGGGCTGGCCGGCGTGTTGGAAGCGGCGGGCACCATCAAGCAATTGCAGCCCGGTCTTTCGCCTGGCTATGGCTTCACCGCGATCATCGTTGCCTTCCTCGGGCGGCTTAATCCCATCGGCTGTCTGTTCGCCGGCATTTTCATCGCCATCACCTTCATCGGGGGCGAGAATGCGCAAATCATGCTGCGCCTGCCCCTTGATGCAACCCGCGTGCTGCAAGGGCTTTTGCTGTTCTTCCTGCTCACCTGCGATAGCTTGCTGCTGTATCGCTTCCGCCTGATCCGGGGGGCGGCGGCATGACGCTGTTCGAAGCCATTATCCTCACCATCATCACCGCTTCAACGCCGCTGCTGATTGCCGCGATTGGCGAATTGGTCGTGGAACGCGCGGGCGTTTTGAACCTGGGCGTTGAGGGCATGATGGTGATCGGCGCTGCCGCTGGCATTGCGGCCGCGATCGCAACCGGATCATCAACGCTAGGCGTGCTGCTGGCGGTGCTGGCGGGCATGGCGCTATCTTTGGTTTTTGCCGCGCTGGTCTTGGGCCTTGCGGCCAATCAGGTTGCGGCGGGGCTGGCACTCGCCATCCTTGGGCTTGGGCTTTCGGGCGTGATTGGCGCGTCCTTTGTGGGTGTGCAACGCGCGGGCATCGGCAAGATCGAAATCCCGCTGCTGTCAGATATTCCCTTCATCGGCCCAGTGCTGTTTCACCAGGACCCGTTTGTCTATGCCTCCATCGCGCTGGTCATCGGTGTCTGGTGGTTCCTCACAAAAAGCCGAGCAGGCCTTGTCTTGCGCGCGGTCGGCGAAAACCACGCGGCGGCGCATGCGCTTGGCTATCCGGTGCGGCGCATACGCCTGCTGGCCATCCTGTTCGGCGGCGGCTGCGCGGGCCTGGCGGGGGCCCATATGTCCTTGGTCCTGACGCCCTTCTGGACCAGCGGCATGACCGCTGGGCGGGGCTGGATTGCGCTTGCCATTGTTGTCTTCGCTTCCTGGCTGCCCTTCAGGGCCATGATCGGCGCCTATCTGTTCGGCGCGCTGACCATCCTGCAATTGCACGCGCAATCAGCGGGCGTGCCGCTGCCATCGCAGTTTCTGGCGGCCTTGCCCTATCTGATCACGATTCTGGTGCTGGTGCTCATTATGCGGGCAAGGCGAGGGGGCGCGGCGGGGCCGGCCTCGCTCGGAGTGCCCTTTGTGCCCGATAGATAACCCCTTCCGTAACGGCATTAAATTTGCTTAATCCACCTCGCTTTTCAGGGAGAGCTTCATGAACATCACCCGTCGTCACCTTATGGCCGGCGCCGCCGGTCTTGCCGGCACTGCGCTGGCCGGCCAGCAGGCCGGGGCGCAATCGCGCCTTAATGTCGGCGTGGTCCTGATCGGGCCGGTCGGCGATTTCGGCTGGTCCCATATGCACGACCAGGGCCGCCGCCGCATGGCTGAAGTGCTGGGCGACCGCGTCAATGCCACCACGGTCGAATCCGTCGCACCGCCCGATTTCGACCGCGTGGTGACGCAGTTGGTCCGCACCGGCCATCGGCTGATCTTCACCACCAGCTTTTCCTATTTCGCCCCCACGCAGCGCATGGCGCCGCAGCATCCGGGCGTGTTTTTTGAGAACGCCACCGGCCCGACAACGCTGCCGAATATGGCGATCTACAATGCCCGCTTCTACGAAGGCCGCTACATCCAGGGCGTGATCGCTGCGCGCAAGTCTCGTTCCAAGACCATCGGCTATGTCGCCACCTTCCCGGTGCCGGAGGTGATCAGCGCCATCAATACCGTCATGCGCGGCGCCTGGTCGGTGGACCCTTCCATGAAGGTGCGTGTGGTGTGGGTAAACGCCTGGTCTAACCCGGCGCGAGAAGCCGATGCTGCCCGCGCCCTGATTGACCAGGGCTGCGATGTGCTGTGCAGCCACACCGATGGCCCGGCGCCGCTGCAATTGGCGGAACAGCGTGGCGTCTTCGGCTTCGGTCAGGCTTCGGACATGACACGCTTCGCGCCACGCGCGCATCTGACCAGCAGCGTGAATAACTGGGGCGATTATTATGCTGATCGTGCGAAGGCGGTGCTGGATGGCACCTGGCGCCCGACGGATACCTGGGGCGGGCTTGGCAGCGGCATGTTCCGCATGGCCCCCTTCACCAATATGACGCCCGAGGAAGTCAGCGAAGCGACGCGCATCCGCGACGCCATCGCCGCCGGCACGCTGCACCCGTTTGAAGGCCCGATCACGCGCCAGGATGGCACGGTGATCATCCCGGCAGGGCGGCGGCTTTCGGATGATGAAATCCGCGCGCAGAATTATTTCTATCAGGGCATTGATGTCGCGATGCCGTAAGGCGCGGTATCAGCGCTGAAATTATCCCCCCGGCGTGATGCCCGTCACGCCGGAGCATTTTCAAGCCAAGTGGAATCACTTGGCGACTCGGAAAATGCGACCAAGCTAAATTTCAGCGCGTCTCCGCTAAGCGAATGCGAAGCGGGGACGCGCTTTTTCTTACTCAAACCGATTGGACCGCGGGAACCCATTGGGCGGCGCCTTGCCCGCGCCGGCGCGATTACCGACCCAGGCGCGCAAATCCGTCTCGGTCCGCGTTCTTTCGCCCAGCACCCAGGAAAGCCCTTCTTTCCGCGTAAACACCTTGGCATCCGCCAGCCCGCCATCGCGATAGCTTTGCAATTGCACGCCACGCCCGCGCGTCATCTCAGGCACCTGGTCAATCGGGAAAATCAGCAATTTGCGGTTTTCGCCGACCACGGCGATGGAATCGCCTTCCGCCGGCGCGCAAAGCGCGCCTTCTGTTGGCGGGTCCACATTCAGCACCTGCTTGCCGGTGCGCTTTTCCGCAAGCAATTCCTCAGCTTTAACGAGAAAGCCTTTGCCGTCCGAAGCTGCCACCAGATAGCGCAGCCCTTCGCGATGCACGAACATCGTGACCACCGCATCCTCATTGGTCAGGTCCAGCATCAGCCGCACCGGCTGGCCATCGCCGCGCCCGCGCGGAATGGTATCGGCCTTCAGCGTGAAGGCCTTGCCATTGGTGGCAAACAACACCAGCCGATCGGTGGTCTCCGCATGGAGCGCGATGAAAAGGCTATCGCCTTCCTTGAAGCGCAATTCATTTTCGAGCGGCACATGGCCCTTCTGCGCCCTGATCCAGCCTTTCTCGGACAGGATCACGGTAATGGGTTCACGCTCCACAAAGGCGGCTTCATCCACCACCACGGCGGGCAGCGCGGCACCGGTCGCGGTGCGCCTTGCGCCCAGCGCGCCATCGCCAAAGCGCGCGCGCATGCCCTCAATTTCCTCGGCAATCGCCTGCCAGCGCGCGGCCTCAGACTTCATCAACGCCTGAAGCTTCTTCTGTTCGGCGGAAAGCTTCTTGTGTTCCTTGCGGATTTCCATTTCTTCCAGGCGCCGCAAGGCACGCAGCCGCATGTTCAGAATGGCTTCGGTTTGCGTATCGGTCAGGCCGAAGCGTTCCATCAGGCGGGGCTTTGGTTCATCTTCTTCCCGGATGATGCGAATCACCTCATCCAAATTGAGATACGCAATCAGATAGCCATCCAGAATCTCAAGCCGCCGCGCAATGGCGCCAAGCCGATGATTGCTGCGCCGCTGCAGTACTTCATGCCGATGATCCAGCCAGGCGCGCAGCACTTCCTTCAAGCTCATCACACGCGGTGTGCGATCAGCATCCAGCACATTCATGTTCAGCGGAAAGCGGCTTTCCAACGCTGTGGCGCGAAACAGCGTTTCCATCAGCACCGCCGGTTCCACATTGCGCGATTTCGGTTCCAGCACGATCCGCACCTGTTCCGTGCTTTCATCGCGCAAATCAGCCAGCAGCGGCAGCTTCTTTTCTTCCAGCAACTGAGCGATCTGTTCGATCAGCCTGGCCTTCTGCACCTGATAGGGAATTTCGGTGACAATGATCACCCAGCTTCCCGCCTTGCCCTTTTCCACGTCCCATTTAGCGCGCACACGAAAACCACCACGCCCGGTTTCATAGGCTTCCGCGATGGATTCAGGCGCTTCCACCAGAATGCCGCCGGTCGGGAAATCCGGCCCCTTGATATGGCGAAGCAAATCGCGGGTTTCGGCAGCGGGATTGCGCACCAATTCCAGCGCGGCGGCGCAAAGCTCCCCGGCGTTATGCGGCGGGATGGAGGTTGCCATGCCCACCGCAATCCCCGCCGCACCATTGGCCAGCAGATGCGGAAAGGCCGCTGGCAGCACGATGGGTTCGCGTTCTTCCCCATCATAGGTCGCGCGGAAATCAACCGCGTCTTCTTCAATGCCTTCCAGCAGCGCCTGCGCCACTTCCGTCAGCCGCGCTTCGGTGTAGCGCATGGCGGCTGGGTTATCGCCATCTATATTGCCGAAATTGCCCTGGCCTTCGACCAAGGGATAACGCGCCGCGAAATCCTGCGCGAGCCGCACCATGGCCTCATAAATCGCGGCATCGCCATGGGGGTGGAACTTACCCATCACATCGCCCACGATGCGCGCGCATTTCTTGAACCCCGCATCCGGGTCAAGCCGCAATTGCCGCATTGCCCAAAGCAGGCGCCGATGCACGGGCTTCAGCCCATCGCGCACATCGGGCAGGGACCGCGCGGTAATGGTGGAAAGCGCATAGGCCAGATAGCGTTCGGACAACGCATCCGCGAGTCGCGTTTCGCGTTCCGCCCCACCGGGCGCCAGGGTTTTCACATCATCGGGCATGGGAGAATCGCCTTGGTTTCTTGCGCTTGGGTCTAACCCCGCGCCCAGCCGGCTGCAAAGGCTTCAAGACTTCGTAAAGCATTCTTGCCCTATCCTTTCGCCCATGATGAATGTCGCCATCGCGCCCGCCATGCCGGCCTTGTTGCCGCCGCCCATGCCCAAGGTCTGGGTGACCTGGGCCGAGGGTATTGCCGGCCCTGCCACCCTGGCGCCACGCGGCGAATTTCGCTGCTTTCTGGTCTTCAACCTGGCCGCTTCAGCCGATATGGCTGCGGAAAAGGCGGCCATGACGCTGCGCAATCTTGGCTGGAACCATGTCGCGACGCTGAACGGCTTACGCCTTGACCCGGAAAGGCTCTACTCCCTGCCCGAGGAATTTCACGAAATTTGTGAAGCCGCCATGGGCGGGCAGACCGGCGTCATGCATTACCGGGTGCGTCGCCCATCAATGCAGCTACCCGCTCCGCCAATCTGAAGCGCGCCTCTGGCAGGGGGCGATGCCGCGCGCCAAAGGCATCGCGTTCCAGAAAATGCCCGGTCAGCCGCAGCCCCGCCGCCCATGAAGCAGCGTCGCCCAGGCTTTCCGCATCACGCAGGAAGGCGGGCAGCGGCAGCAGCTTGTCCAGATAGGGCGCCGCTGCCCCGGCGCTGACCGCGCGGCCCGTCCGCGGCGAGACATGGGTGAGCCCCTCATGCACCCCCGTGACCGCGCAACTCGCCAGGTTAAGCCCATAGCCAAGCTCGGAAAGGATCAGCGCTTCAAAGCGCACATAATCGGCGATCACACATTCCGCGCCGCCGGCCAGGTGGCCGATCAGGGAAACCAGGCCAGCAAAGGCACGCGGATGGGCTTCGCGTTCCGGCAGGGCATCGGCGGCGATGGCGCAGGCGGAAGACAGCACCGCCAAGGCCAGCGGTTCATCCATGGCCAAGGCAGCGGCGGGATGCACCATTTCCCCGGAAAGGCTGCCCAATTGGTCCGAAAGCCGCGCCACCCAGCGCGCCTCGATCAGATTGCCCGGCAGCCATAACCCGGCCTGGGCACGAGAACCGCCGCCCTTCACCAGCCCGGCATGGCGGCCATGGTCTTCGGTCAGCACCGTTACCACCGCGCCGCCTTCACCATGCGGGCGCAGATCCAGCACCACCGCCGGGGCCTGCCATTCAATGCTCATGATGAGGCGCGTTCAGCCGGCATCCTCAAGCCCGATGGCGCGGATGCGTGCGGCGGTTTCATCCCAATCGGGCTTTTCCTTCACATTCAGGAAAAGATGCACCGGGCGATCCAAAAGCTTGATCAATTCCATTCGCGCAAGGCGCCCGATTTCTCGGATACGGCTGCCCTTATCGCCGATCAGAATGGCCTTTTGCGTCGCGCGCGCGATATAGATGGTGCAATCAATCCGCACCGACCCATCAGGCTTTTCCGTCCAGGCTTCGGTTTCCACGGAAGCATGATGCGGCACTTCCTGATGCGTCTGGCGCAGGATTTGTTCGCGCACAATCTCAGCGGCCAGCATGCGGTTTGGCAGATCGGTCAGATCATCTTCCGGGAAAAGATAAGGCCCCGGCGGCACCGTTGCCGCGAGGCGATCCAGCAGATCATCCAGGCCCTCGCCCTTTTCGGCAGAGATCATGAAGGTTTCCGCGAAGGGTTGCAGCTTGTGCAATTCCGCCGTCAGCGGCAGCAATTTCTCGCGCGGGATCAGATCGGTCTTGTTCAACACCAGCCAAGTGGGCCGGCGGCTTTTGCCGAGCCTTTCAATAATGGCGCGCAAGGGTTCAGTGAGGCCAGCGCGCGCATCCACAATCAACAGCGAGATATCCGCATCCTGCGCGCCGCCCCAGGCGGCGGCGACCATGGCGCGGTCCAACCGTCGGCGCGGCGTGAAAATGCCAGGCGTGTCCACCAGTACCAATTGGCTTTCGCCGCGCATCACCACCGCGCGCACGCGGAAGCGTGTTGTTTGCGGCTTGGGCGAGACAATTGTCACCTTGCTGCCGGCCAGCCGGTTCACCAGCGTGGATTTGCCGGCATTGGGCGCGCCCAGAATGGCAATCAGGCCGCAACGCGTTGTCATGAGTTCAATTCTTTCAACCATGCCGCCGCGGCGGCTTGTTCGGCGGCGCGTTTGCTATCGCCTTCACCTTGTGCCTCGCGCCCCGCCGCCAGCACACTGACCATGAAGCGCGGCGCATGGGCGGGGCCAATTGCCTGCACCAGCCCGTAAACCGGCAGGCCAAGCCCACGCCCCAAAGTCCACTCCTGCAAACGATTCTTGGGCGATGTCGGCGGGCGTGCATCGGCTTCAATCAGCCCGGCGAAGCAGCGCCGCACCAAGGCGCGCGCCGGCGCCATGCCGCCATCCAGATAGATCGCGCCCAGCACCGCTTCAAAGGCATCAGACAGCAGATTGCGCGGCCCCATCAGGCCGGTGGCGCGATACCGCGCGGGCATACGCAAGGCGGCACCAAGCCCAAGGTCTTCGGCAATTTTGCAGAGCGTATCGGCGGAAACCAGCATGGAAAGGCGCTTGGCCAAATCGCCCTCACGCTCCTTGGGGAAATGCTCGGCCAGCCATTCGGCGATGCAAAGCCCCAGCACGCGATCACCGATAAATTCCAGCCTTTCATTGGAAAGCAGGCCCTCGCCACGGCTTTCCGCATCGGTGCTATGGGTCAACGCACGGTCCAGCAATTCCGGCCGGACAAAGTGATGGCCGAGCCTTTCTTGCAGCTCCGCGCTCATTGGCCGCAACAGCGCTTCATCTGACAGCGCTGAATAGCCGAGACCAGCGAATGGCAAAGGGCCAGTTCCACACCTGCCACCAGGCAGCCGAACCATCCACCGAGAAGAAAATGAACTCCGCGCGCCCGACCAGGTTTTCAATCGGGATGAAGCCCACCGCATTCATCGCGCGGCTATCAAGGCTATTGTCGCGATTATCGCCCATGGCGAAAACATGCCCGGGCGGCACGCGGAATTCCGGCGTATTGTCCAAGGGCGCGTCATCGGATGCTTCCAGAATGTCATGCGCCACCCCCGGCGCGCCATCAATGGCAGGCAGGAATTCGCGAAAGCGCCGCACCGTGATGCGCGGCCCATCGCCTTCCACCGTATAGGGGCCAAGCAATTCGCGCCGCACCGGCGCGCCATTCAGATGCAGAATGCCAGCGCGCATCTGCACGCGATCCCCCGGCAGGCCGATGATGCGCTTGATATAATCCGTGCTGTTATCACGCGGCAGCTTGAACACGGCGACATCGCCGCGTTTGGGCGGAGAGGCAAAAATCCGGCCTTCAAAAAGATTGGGGCTGAAGGGCATGGAATGGCGCGAATAGCCATAAGAGAATTTTGAGACGAAAAGATAATCCCCCACTTGCAAGGAAGGGATCATGGAACCGGAAGGAATATTGAAGGGCTCGAACGCGACGGTACGAATGCCAATCGCGATCGCGGCGGCATAGACAATCGTTTTGATGCTTTCCAGCCAACCGCCGGATTTCTTCGAGGCCATGTCAATTCCAAGGATAACGCCCAAATGGCGCAACAAAGCCCAAGCGAGACTGCCGGGCTGACGGAGGGCATAGCGGCGCCGCAGGCCCTGTCAAGGAAGCGGCACGGCGGTAATCACCACCATCGCCTGGGCATAGGGAAATTCATCGGTCATCGTCAGCGCAATCACCGCGCCATGCCCCGCCGGCGTAATGGCCTTCAGCCGTTCCGCCGCGCCCCCTGTCAGACGCAACGTAGGCTGGCCGGATGGCAAATTCACCACCCCCAGATCGCGCCAAAACACCCCCGCGCGAAACCCGGTGCCCAGCGCCTTGGAAGCGGCTTCCTTCGCCGCAAAGCGCTTGGCATAGGTGGCGGCGCGGATGCGTTCCGTGCGCTTTTCCGCCTTGGCACGCTCAGCCGTGGTGAAGATACGCTCCAGAAAGCGGTCCCCATGGCGTTCAATGGTGCGTTCAATACGCCGGATATCGAGGATATCCGAACCAATGCCGATGATCATGCGCTGGTCTATCCCTTGCCGCGTTCCACCTGGGTGACGCCGGGGCAGGCGCGTAGCGCCGCCAATACCGCGGTCAGGTGGGAAATATCGCGCACCTCCACATCCACCAGCACTTCGCACCAATCCTCGGCCCGGTTGGTGATGCGAAGACTATTCACAGCCCCTTCCTGCCGCGCGATGGCGGTGGTGACGCCCGCCAGCGCATCCGGGCGGTTTTCCGCCACCAATTCCACCCGCGCGACATGGGTGCCCTTGGTCGCGCCATCATAATCCCAATCCACATCAATGAAGCGTTCGGGTGTGGCGGCAAAGGCCTGCAAGCCATGGCAATCCTGCCGATGGATCGTGACCCCGCGCCCGGTCGTGACAATGCCCAAAATCCGATCCCCGGGCAGGGGGTGGCAGCAGCCGGCGAAGCTCACCGCCATGCCGGTCACCAGGCCGCGTACCCCAAGCGCCGCATCCCGCTTGGCCGATGATTGGCGTTCCGCCTTGCCCGGCATCAGGGTTTGCCCGGCGCCCAGCCGCCCGCGCGGCCTTGCAAGTGGCAACGGGTCTGCGCCCCTGGCCGCTGCGCGCAATTCCGGTACGGCGGCATGCAGCACATCGCGCGGCGAGAGGTTGCCGGTGGCAACGGCCACGCACATCGCCTCAAAATCCGCCTGCTTCAGGGGTTTCAACGCGGGTTCGGCAAGCTTTTCCGAAAAATCGAGCCCCGCCGCCCGAAACGCCTTGGCAATGGCGCTGCGCCCTTCTTCACGCTGTTCCGAACGCTGGCGCGCGTGATTGACGCGGCGGATGCGCGCGCGCGCCTTGCCGGTGACAACAAACCGCTCCCAGCCCGGATTGGGCGTGCCGCCGCGCGCGGTGATGATTTCCACCTGATCGCCATTTTCCAGCACATGGCGCAAGGGCACGATCTTGCCATTCACCTTGGCGCCAACAGTGCTATCGCCAACCTGGCTATGCACTTCATAGGCGAAATCCACCGGCGTCGCGCCACGCGGCAATTCGATCAGATCGCCCTTGGGCGTGAAGCAGAACACCCGGTCGCGATGCAATTCAAGCTTGGTATGTTCCAGAAATTCCTGTGGCTCAGCGGCGTTTTCCAAAATTTCCAGCAGATCACGCACCCAAGGATAGCGCTTCTGATCCCGCGAAGATCCGGGGCCTTGCTTGTAGCTCCAATGCGCGGCCACGCCATTTTCCGCGATGTCATGCATTTCCTTGGTGCGGATTTGCACTTCGATCTTCGCATTGCGCCGCGCCGGCACGGTCACACCGGTATGCAGGCTTTGATAGCCATTGGTCTTTGGCGTTGAAATCCAATCCTTGAAACGGCCCGGCACCACGCGATAGGCGGAATGAATGGCGCCAAGCGCCGCGTAACAATCCCCCTTTTCCTGAACCAGGATGCGAAAGGCCATGATGTCGGATAATTGCTCAAACGCGACATTCTTCTTTTGCATCTTGAGCCAGATGGAATAGGGCGATTTCTCCCGCCCCTGAATATCCACCACCGTCACCCCGGCATCGGCAAGTACGCGGCGCAGATCAGTTTCAATCTCCGCGATTAGATCCGCACCCTGGCCGCGCAGATAGGTCAGCCGCGCGGCGATGGTCTGCCAGGCTTCCGCATTCATTTCGCGGAAGGAAAGGGTTTCCAATTCCGTCTTCAGCGCATCCATGCCGATGCGTTCCGCAAGCGGTGCGTAAATCTCCAGCGTTTCGCGCGCCTGCTTGCGGCGGCGTTCCTGCTGCGGCATCCCTGAGATGGTCCGCATATTATGCAACCGATCCGCAAGCTTGATCAGCAGCACGCGGATATCCTCGCTCATGGCCAGGACCAGCTTACGGAAATTCTCGGCCTGCTTGGTGCGTTCTGATTGCAGTTCAAGCCGCGTCAGCTTGGTGACGCCATCCACAAGCCGCGCCACTTCCTTGCCGAAGCGGCCTTCAATATCGCCAAGCTTGAGCGACGTGTCTTCCACCGTATCATGCAACAACGCGGTGATGATGGACCCTGGATCAAGCCGATAGCCCGCCAGGATTTCCGCAACCGCCAAGGGATGCACGATATAGGGCTGCCCATCATCGCGCTTTTGCGGCGCGTGGGCTTCGGCGGCCAGATCATAGGCGCCGGCAATCAGCGCGGCATCGGCGCGTGGGTCGTAAGCAGTAACGCGGGACGCAAGTTCAGTGCCGGGCGAGATTGGGCGCCCCGTGGCCACGCCTTCAGGCGCGCGGGGAAATGCCGGGGGGAAGCAGAAGGTTACGCTTCGCCCCATCGCCATTCCTATCGTTTGCCGCCAAGCTCAGCGGCGATGGCGGCTTCCAGATCATCGGGCGCCATATCTTCGGCGCCGGCTTCGGGCAGGGCTTCTTCCTGCACATCCATGATGCCGAAGATGTTCTCATCAGTGGCGATCAGGTCAATCACTTCTTCCTCGGCGGGCTCCGGCTCTGGCGCGCGCTGCAGGGACTTGATCAGATCAGCTTCCAGCGCCGGGAGATCAGCCTTTTCCTCGGCGATTTCGCGCAGCGCCACGACCGGGTTCTTGTCATTGTCGCGATCAATCGTGATCTGTTCACCGCGGCTGATATTGCGCGCACGCTGCGCGGCCATCAGCACCAGTTCAAAGCGGTTCGGGATCTTTTCGATGCAATCTTCAACGGTAACGCGCGCCATGAGGGCTCCAAAGACAAAAGGGGCGCGCGGCGGGGGCCGGGCGCCCGGCTGAACCGGTGGAGGCTTTTAATTAGTCGCCCCGGCGCCGCTTTGCAAGGATTTCAAGCGCCTTGGCCATCAGGCTGGGGCAGGGGCCTGACATCCTGTGCGGGCAATGCAGCAATCAGCGCCGCAATAGGTTGCTTCAGGCGCGGATGCACCCAATCCGGCGCCACCTCGGCCAGGGGCAGCAGCACAAAGCCGCGCAAATGGGCGCGTGGATGGGGCAGCACCGGGTCCGGCGCATCGCGTACCAGCCCATCTAGGGCGATGATATCCAAATCCAGGACGCGCGGCGCATTGGGGTAGGGGCGGGTGCGCCCGGCGGCGTTTTCAATGGCTTGCAGGGCATTCAGCAGGCTTGCGGGTTCCGCCGCGCCTTCCAGCAGCGCGACGCCATTCACATAGCGCGGAGAGGCCGGGTCGGGCGGGATGGGCGCGCTTTCCCACCAGCGCGAAGCCGCGACCAGCCGCAGCCCCGGCAGCGCCTGCAAGGCTGTGAGCGCCGCCTTGCAGCTTTCAAGCGGCGGCGCACCACCACCGGCGGGCAGATTGGCGCCAATCGCCACTAGAATACGAGACATGACAAGTCCCTGCGCTTGGTGTATCGCGCGCTTTCGTAATTGATCACTTGTTTCAAACCATCGAGGTTCATTGGATGTCTTCTTCTCAAGGGCGTCGGCAGGGTAATGTCGAACGTGTCGGGCTTTTCGTGGATGGAGCCAATCTCTACTACGCGACAAGGGCGCTGGGGTTCGAGGTTGATTTCGCCGCCATGCTGCGGTTTTTCGGCAGTTCCACCTATCTGGTGCGCGCCTGCTACTATACCGCGCTGATCGAAACCGAGGATTACTCGCCGCTGCGTCCGCTGACGGATTGGCTGGCCTATAATGGCTGGCGCGTGGTGACCAAGCCCGCCAAGGAACAGGCGGACCCCAGCGGGCGGCGGCGCATCAAGGGCAATATGGATATCGAATTGGCGGTGGATATGATGGAATTGGCCCCGCATCTGGATCATGCGGTGCTGGTTTCCGGCGATGGCGATTTCCGCCGCGTGGTGGAAGCGGTGCAGCGCCAGGGCGTGAAGGTGACGGTGGTGTCCACCATGGAAAGCCAGCCGCCCATGATCGCCGATGAATTGCGCCGCCAGGCCGATGGCTTTCTGGAATTGGCGGATATCGGCCAGGAAATTGCCCGCCGCACGCCGGGCGAGGCACGCCCGCGCCCCGCGCCGGCCCCGGCGCCAGCCAATGCCGCCCGGCCAACCCGCGCCACCCCCGCTGACCCCTATGGTGAGGCGCCGGATATCGAGCCTGAATGAACGACACTGCGGCACCGGGGCGCGATTGCGCGCTCTGTCCCAGGCTTGCCGAATACCGCGCTGCCAATCGCGCCAAGGAACCGGGCTGGCATAACGCCCCCGTGCCATCTTGGGGACCGCGTGAGGCGCCGTTGCTGGTGCTTGGCCTCGCGCCGGGGGTGAGGGGGGCCAATCGCACCGGGCGCCCCTTTACCGGCGATTACGCCGGCAAGCTGCTTTACGGGACGCTTCTGGAATATGGCTTGGCGCGCGGCGCCTATGGCGAAGACCCCAAGGATGGGATGGAGCTTACCGGCTGCCGAATCGCCAATGCGGTGCGCTGCGTGCCGCCGGAAAACCTGCCGCTACCGGTCGAAATCCGCGCCTGCAATGACTTCCTGAAAGCTGAGCTTGCCGGCATGCCGGGCTTGCGCGTGGTATTGGCGCTTGGCGTTGTGGCCCATAACGCCTTGCTGCGCGCCAAGGGTATTCCGGCGGCACGCTTCGCCTTCGCCCATGGCGCCCGGCACCGCCTGCCTGATGGGCTGATTCTGGTCGATTCCTATCACGTCAGCCGCTACAACACCTCAACACGGCGCCTGACGCCGGAGATGTTTCACGCTGCGATGGCGGGCGTTATGGATGCGCTGAAGGACCAATAGCCCCGCGCCATTCAGGCTGAATTTAAGAAGAAAACCTCAGACCCGCAGGTCGAGCAAAGAGCCGCGCGGCATCGGCTTTGAAGGCTCGGGCGGGACGGCTTCAAGCGAGCGCTGCTGTGAAGTCTGGGGTAGGCGGTTATTCCCCAGCGCATCCACCGGCTGAACCGGCGAACGGACCTGAATAATCCCGGCATTGGCCGCGATTTCCTGGGAGAAGGCAGCAATGGAATTCAGACTGAGCATGAAGGGGACCTTAGGCCGTAAAGATGAATGAAAGGTTAACGCGGAGGCCCCTCCGGCGCCGACAGGCGTGAAATTCAGCCTTATCTTCGGCTTTTGGTTGATCGTGTCGGCGGCGTCCATACACGTATAATTGCATGGACGCCTTAAAAATTTGGGCTGTTTTGTACTGCCAGGGGGTTAAAGCCTCCCCCAGCCTTACACGGGGAAAGCCCGGATCAGGGCCGCAGTGCCATCGGCACGAAGGGGCGTTCCGCGGCGCCGGAATAAACCTGCCGGGGGCGGCCAATCCGCTGGCTTGGGTCTTCGATCAATTCCTTCCATTGGCTCACCCAGCCCACCGTGCGCGCCACGGCGAAAAGCACGGTGAACATATGGGTCGGAATGCCCATGGCCTTCAGGATGATGCCCGAATAGAAATCCACATTCGGGTAAAGCTTGCGGCTGACGAAGTAATCATCGGAAAGCGCGATGCGTTCCATTTCCATCGCCATATCCAACAGCGGTTCATCCTTGATGCCGAGTTCCGCCAGCACTTCGTGGCAGGTTTCCTTCATGATCTTCGCGCGCGGATCAAAATTCTTATAGACCCGGTGGCCGAAGCCCATCAGCTTGGTGTGGCTGTTCTTGTCCTTCACTTCGCTGATGAAGCCTGGAATATTCTTGGGATGCCCGATTTCGCCGAGCATCTTCAGCACCGCTTCATTGGCGCCACCATGCGCCGGGCCCCAAAGGGCGGCGATGCCGGCGGCGATGCAGGCGAAGGGGTTGGCGCCGGTTGAACCGGCCAGACGCACCGTGCTGGTGGAAGCGTTCTGTTCGTGATCCGCATGCAGGATCAGGATGCGGTCCATGGCGCGCGCCAGGATCGGGTTATTCACCCAAGGCTCCGCCGGCACGGCGTTCAGCATATACAGGAAGTTTTCCGCATAGGTCAGGTCATTGCGCGGATACATGAAGGGCTGGCCGATGGAATATTTATAGGCCCAGGCCGCAATCGTCGGCACTTTCGCAATCAGGCGGAAGGCGGCGATTTCACGCTGCCGTGCATCATTGATATCCAGGTTGTCGTGATAGAAGGCCGCCAGCGCGCCGACCACACCGCACATCACCGCCATCGGGTGCGCATCGCGGCGGAAGCCATCAAAGAAGCGGCGCAGCTGTTCATGCAGCATGGTGTGATAGGTCACACCCTTGCGGAATTCCTCATACTGCGCGGCATTGGGCAGGTCGCCATTCAGCAGCAGATAGGAAATTTCCAGAAAGCTCGATTTTTCGGCCAATTGGTCAATGGGATAGCCGCGATAGAGCAAAACGCCAGCATCGCCATCAATATAAGTGATGGTGCTTTCGCAGGAAGCCGTCGCGCCATAGCCCGGGTCGAAGGTGAAAATACCCAGATCGCCATAGAGCTTGCGGATATCCGCAACCTGTGGCCCCAGCGTGCCACCCAGAAGCGGCAATGTCGTGCTTTTATTGGTACCATCCAAGGTGATGGTGATGGACCCTTGGGCCTTCGTGGTCATGCGCGTCTTCCTCAACAGCAATGCGCCGCCGTCAGATGCGGGGGCGCTTAATCATGGTGCGGTGCAGGATAAGGGCGGAGTGGTCAGCTTGGCAAACCCAGGCACTGATCCTGGGCGGAAGCCTAGCCGCAAAGCGTGAATCGGGTTTGAAGAAGGGGGGCAAAGTGCTGGAATCCAGGCGCTTGCCCCGTGCAAGGCGGCTGATCAGCGCCGGCGCCACTCGGCCGGCATCAGGCTGGCATCGGCCCAAAGCCCCTGGCGGCCATCCCGCGCCGCCACTTCCAGGGGGCGCAAGACGGATATGGAAGCCAGCGCAAAGCCCTGTTCCACCATGGCCGCATTCACATCCCGCCCGCCGGCGATGCAGCGGCCAAGCCCGCGCCGGAAACCGTCATAACCTTCAATCCGGCAGGTCACATCCTGGCCATGCAGCAGGGCCGCAAGCCTGGCCGCCGCCGCTGCACCGCAATCGGCCCGCGCGGTATCGTTGCCGCAAGCCTCACCACGGGCGGGCGCGGCTATGCCGGAAAGCCTGATGATGCGGTCCCCAAGACCAAGGGTTTCGCCATCAAAAACACGGATTTGCGCGGCTTCAGCCGTGATGGGCCGATCCGCAGGGGCTGAGCCGAACAGGTTGGAGGGCAAGCCGAACCCGAGGAACAGCGCGGCCACGATCGCGCAAGTAACCCCCAGCCCAGACCCGCCAAAGCGGGGGCTGAATTGCCGACCTTTGAAGATACGCCTCGGTTCACGCACAGAAGGGTGGATAAACGATTTTTACGCGATGTTACAACTGCCAAAATCGCGAAAATTTCGCGTCACACTCACGCAAAAGGCGAAGAGCGCCACCTAATCCGCTGACCAGAATGATTCTTTGGCCGATAATTTTTTCCAAGCCTTCAGCACGCCATCATGATCAGCCATGGACCGCGCCAGGCACCAGCCTTCGGCCACGCCAATGGCCCAGGCGCGCGCCTCATCATGCTCGCGCGCCAGGCTCTGCACCAGGCTGCGCGCAACGGCGGCGTCATTGCTGCGGCCCAATTCTTCCTGCAGCCCGGCCAATCTGCGCTGGAAGCGCCGCGCTGCCTTCTTGGGGAAAACGGGGGCGAAGACCTCGGCCGCGTACCGCAGGCGTTTGGCATCCAGGCGAAGCTCATGCAGCGCCTCAGCGGGCAGGGTTTCGATCTCGGCGCCGGCTTCAAGCAGGCTGCCCCAGCGCTTGTCCAAGACCAGCGCTGCGAAATCCTGCGGTGGCGCGTCCAGCAGGCCAAGGCGTTCATCGCCCGCCCCCGTGCGCCAGGGTTTTTCCAGCATGAAGGCAAGGCCAGAGGTCACGGCGGCGCGCCAGCCCGGCCCATCCAACGCCTCGGCCAGCGCGGCATAGGCTGCTTGCCGCTTGGCTTCCGCCGCGGCCATTAGGGATTGCAGGCGCTTATCCTCGGGCAAGAGTGCCGCCAAATCGGCGCCAACCCCGACCAGAAACACGTCCCAATCCCGCGCCGGCCCCAAAAGCCCGAGCATTTCCCGCAATACCCCATCCAGGGCGCGGCCCTGCTTGCAGCCCGTGATGGGACGAAAAACCTTGAGCACTGAGCGCAGCCGCCTGAGCGCCACGCGGAGCTGATGCACGCCTTCAATCTCGATCCCAGCGCGGGCGATGGGCGCCACTTGTAGCGCCACTTCCAGCAAATGCCCGATGGCCATTGTAAAGCAGGCTTCGGCGCTGGCCGCTTCCGATGTATCCGGCGCGCCATGCCGGCGTGGCGGCGGCACCTGCCCGGTGGCAAGGCTAAGCGCCTCGGCACCCAGGCTCTGGCTCGGCGGCAGCAAGGGCAGCGCAGACGCAAGGCGCCGGGCGAGATCCAGCACGGCGGGCACCGGGCCGGAAAGCAGCACCCGCGCTACCTCGCGTTCCGCCGCTACCGTGCGCAAATGCCCTTGGATCAAGTGCAGGCCCAAAACCGCATCGCCGATCAACAGGCGCTGGCTGCGCCTTTTGCCGGTAAAGGCCGCCAGCGGCATCAGCGCCGCACCTTCAGCCGCCGCAGGGGTTTCATGCGGGGCGAGAACCGCCACGGGGGGCAGCCTTTGGCCCGGATGCCACGGCGCTTCGAGCGCTGGTGCCAAGGCAATCAGCCGCCTTGGCCCGCGCTTCGGCGCCTCAACCAGCCTGCCCTCGGCAGCCAGGGCGCCGCCTGGTGTATCCAGCCAGTGCAGATCTTCGGCACTGGTGCTGATGCGGCCCTGGCGCAGCGCGGCCAGGATGGGAAAGCGCGCCAGCCGCCCCGCTTCCGCGACCGGCAGCACGAATTCCAGGCTAAGCGCGGGTTCCGGGGCGGGTTCAGCGACCTTGCGCCCACCCTCTCGGCCTTCGGGGGTCATTCCGCCATTTCCGGCAAATCGGCCGGGATCATGAAGCGCACCAGCCGCCCGCCGCCTTCCACGAGCCCCGCCCAGGGGCTTGAGATGCTGAATTCCGCCAGCGCCGCGGTTGGAAAGGCGCCGGCCATGCGCCGCGCCTCCGGATTGCGCGCCATGGAATCCGCGCCCGTCAAAGCGAGGGCCAGATCATGCAGGCCGGGGTTATGGCCGATCAGCAGGACGCTCCGCGCGGTTTCCGGCACGCGATGCAACAGCCCAAGCAGAGTCTGCCAGGATGCCAGATAAAGCTCATCCATCGGTTCAATGATCGGACTATCGGGCAAAGGCAGGAACGCTTCCAGCGTTTGCAGCGTGCGGCGTGCGGAAGATACCAGCACCACATCCGGCGAAAGCCCAAGGCCGCGCATCGCATTCGCCATGGCCGCTGCCGCGCGCCGGCCCCGACCATTCAAGGGCCGCGCATGATCGGCGAGCGCCGGGTCATCCCAGGCGGATTTGGCGTGGCGCAGCAGCAGGAGTTGACGCATCGCCCTCCATACTGGCACGGCGAGCGCGGCTTGTCGCGCCCCTCCCACTTTGGCGGCGCATGACCATTTGGTGACGGGCAAGCGGAGGGCAGCATGACACAACCGACAATCCTGATCCTGGGCGCGACCGGTGCGGTGGGGGCGGCGCTGGCGCGGCGCGTCGCGGCGCGCGGGCAGCGCCCCGTGCTGGTGGCGCGCGATGCCGCGCGGCTTGCCGCCCTTGCCGCTGACATTCCCGGCAGCCAGGCGATCCCCGCCGATGTGGAAGATGCGGCTGCCTTGCGCAGCGCCGTGGCCGCCGCCGGTGCGCCTTTGGCGGGCTTGGCCTATTGCATCGGTTCGATTGCGCTGAAGCCGCTCAAGCGCGTGACGGAAGCCGATATGTTGAGCGCCTTTCGCCTCAATGCCCTGGGGGCCTTGTTGGCCATCCAGGCCGCGCAGGATGCGCTGGCGGCAGGCCGTGGTTCGGTGGTGCTGTTTTCGTCCATCGCCGCACGCGCGGGCTTCACCAATCACGCCGCCATAGCGGCGGCCAAGGGCGCGGTGGAGGGCCTGACCGTCGCACTCGCCGCTGAATTGGCGCCCGCCATTCGCATCAATTGCATCGCGCCATCACTGACGCGCAGCAGCATGGCGGCACCCTTGCTGGCCAATGCACAAATGGCCGATGCCATCGCCAAACAACACCCGATCCCGCGCCTGGGTGAGGGCGAAGATGCCGCTGCACTCGCCGATTTTCTGCTATCCGATCAGGCGGGCTGGATCACCGGCCAGATCATGGCCGTGGATGGCGGTCGTTCCACGCTGAGGAGCCGCGGTTGATGCTGCGTCGTGCGTTCCTGCTGCTGCCCGCGTTATTGCCCGCAGTGGCGCTTGGCGCCCCCGGCGCCGTGCGGTTTCGCGTGTTGCGCGATGGCAAGGAAATCGGCGCGCATCAGGTGCGGCTTTCGGGTGGCGCGCAGCGGCTTGTCGTGCAAAGTGAGATTGCCTTGCAGGTGAAACTGGCCGGCTTCACCGTGTTTCGCCTGCGCCATGAGATCGCGGAAGAATGGCAGGGTGAACGGCTGCTGCGCCTGACATCGCGCCATGATCGCAATGGCACGGTGACCGAAGCGCGCGTGATCGCCGAAGGCAATGCGCTGGTGGCGCAAGGCCCGGAAGGCGCGCAACGCCTGCCCGCCAATGCCGCGCCGCTGACATGGTGGAATGCTGCGTATTTTGCGCGCCCGCTGATCCGCCCGATCAATGGCAAGCTGCTCACGGCTGCGCCATCACGCAGCGCGATATCGGGCGGCGGTACGCAATTCAGCCTGAATGGCGAGGTTGAGGCCGTGGCGCGCTATGATGCCGAAGCGCGCTGGGTGGCGCTGACCACCAAGGGCGAGGATGGCAGCGCCGTGACCTATGAGCCCATGGGATGAGCAAAACCCGTGCGCTGCGCCTTGTGCTGGGCGATCAATTGACGCCCGGTCTTTCCGCTTTGGAAGGGTTGGATCCCAAGCGGGATAAGGTTTTGTTGATGGAGGTCATGGGCGAATGCACCTATGTCCCGCATCACCCGCAAAAGATCATCCTGATCCTGTCCGCCATGCGCCATTTCGCCCGCGCCTTGGCCGCGCGCGGCGTGGCGGTGGATTACATCCGCCTGGATGACACAGCGAATACGCAAAGTTTTGCGGGAGAAGTGGCGCGCGCGGTCGCGCGGCATCGGCCAGAACGCATCATCGCGACGCATCCTGGTGAATGGCGCGTCTTGCAGGATATGCAGGCTTGGGAAAAAGCGCTTGGCCTGCCGGTCGACATCCGCGCCGATCATCGCTTCATCTGCGACCTGCCGCGCTTTCGCGCCTGGGCCAAGGGGCGCAAGCAATACCGCATGGAGTTCTTTTATCGCGAAATGCGCCGCGCAACCGGCCTGCTGATGGAAGGCGATGAACCCGCCGGCGGCGCCTGGAATTACGATGCGGAAAACCGCGCCGCCTTGCCGAAAGGTCTGACACCCCCCGCCCCGCCGCGCTTCGCCCCGGATGACATCACGCGCGAGGTGATGGCTTTGGTCGCCGCGCGTTTCGGCGCGCATTTCGGCGCAAGCGAGGGCTTCGCCTGGCCGGTCACGGCGCGCGATGCGGAAGCGGCGCTGGCGGCCTTCATCCGTGATCGGCTGGCGCAATTCGGCGATTACCAGGATGCCATGGCCGCCGGGCAGCCCTTCCTGTTCCATTCGCTGATTTCCACCAGCCTCAATATCGGGCTGCTCGATCCCTTGGCGATTTGCCGCGCTGCGGAACAGGCCTGGCGCAATGGCGCGGCACCGCTCAATGCCGTGGAAGGTTTCATTCGGCAGATCATCGGCTGGCGCGAATATGTGCGCGGGATTTATTGGCTGCTGATGCCAGGCTATGCGGAAGGCAATGCACTTGCGGCCAAGCGCCCCTTGCCGGCGTTTTATTGGGGGGCGGCAACCTCCATGCGCTGCATGGCTGAAGCGGTGGGGCAGACGCGTGATCACGCCTATGCGCATCACATCCAGCGCCTGATGATTACTGGGAATTTCGCGCTCATTGCGGGGCTTGATCCTGTTGAGGTCAATCGCTGGTATCTTGCTGTCTACGCCGATGCCTTTGATTGGGTGGAATTGCCCAATACCCAGGGCATGGCGCTGCATGCCGATGGCGGGGTGATGGCGTCCAAGCCCTATGCCGCTTCGGCTGCCTATATCAACCGCATGGGGGATTATTGCCGTGGTTGCGCGCATGACCCGAAGGATGCGGTGGGGCCGCGCGCCTGCCCGTTCAATTTCCTCTATTGGGATTTCATCGCGCGCCATGCGGAAGATTTCGCGCGCAATCCGCGCATGGCCATGCCGTTGATGGGGCTGCGCAAGCTTGATGCGAAAAAGCTTGCCGCGATGCGCGCCAAGGCTGCGGCGTTTTTGGATGGGCCGGAAATGCGGGGGTGAAGCGGGTGTT
>JADCGG010000133.1 GCA_020249125.1 Roseomonas sp.
GAAAAAAGAAGGCGAATCGGGGCGGAAGAAACTCAATCAATATACGCGCTACCTTACGGTCGCGATTGCGGTCTTCCAGGCCTATGGCATTGCGATTGGGCTTGAATCCATGCGCGGCCAATTTGGCGCGGCGGTTTATGATCCTGGGTTGTTCTTCCGGCTTTCATGTGTGATCACCCTGGTGGGCGGCACCATGTTCCTGATGTGGCTTGGGGAACAGATCACCGCGCGCGGGGTTGGCAACGGCATCAGCCTGATCATTTTCGCGGGCATTGTGGCGAATTTGCCATCTGCGCTGATCAGCACGCTCGAGCTGGGCCGTACCGGTGCGCTTTCGACGATTTTTATCATCGCCTTCCTGATCATTGCTCTGCTGGTCATTGCGTTTGTGGTCTTCATTGAACGCGCCCAGCGTCGCATCCCAGTGCAATATCCGAGGCGCCAGGTGGGCAACCGGATGTTTGGGGGTGAGGCGACCCATCTGCCGCTGAAGCTGAACACTTCGGGCGTCATTCCGCCTATCTTTGCGTCGTCCTTGCTGCTGCTGCCGGCAACGGTTGCGGGCTTCTCGCAGGATATGTCCGATGGCTGGTTGCAGTCACTGACAGCGATGCTGGCGCATGGTCGGCCGGCCTATATGTTTCTGTATATGGCGATGATCATTTTCTTCGCCTTTTTCTATACCGCCATCGTGTTCAACCCGACCGAAACGGCGGATAACCTCAAGAAATATGGCGGCTTTATTCCGGGGATCAGGCCGGGGCAAAACACGTCCGATTATCTGGACCGCGTGCTGACACGGCTCACGGTTCTGGGCGCGGCTTACCTCTGCCTGGTTTGCATCATTCCTGAAATCCTGATCAGCCAATATGGCGTGCCGTTTTATTTTGGTGGCACTTCCCTGCTGATCATTGTTTCAGTGACCATGGATACAGTGGCGCAGGTGCAATCGCATCTCTTTGCCCATCAATATGAAGGCTTGATCAAGAAAGCACGTCTTGGCGGCCGTGGGCAGCCGCGCGGGCGTTGAACGGAGGAAACGGATGAACCTAATCCTTCTCGGCCCGCCTGGTGCGGGCAAGGGCACGCAGGCCAAGATGCTGGAAGACAAATTCGGCATCGCCCAGATTTCCACCGGCGACATGCTGCGCGCTGAAGTGAAATCGGGCAGCGAGATTGGCCTCAAGGCCAAGGGCATTATGGAGCGTGGTGAGCTGGTCCCTGATGAGGTGATCACCGCCATGTTGAAGGCGCGCGTGGCGCGCCCCGATTGCGCCAAGGGGTTCATCCTGGATGGCTTTCCGCGCACCGCCCCGCAGGCGGCTTCGCTTGATGCCATGCTCAAGGAAAGCGGGCTCAAGCTTGATCATGTGATTGAGCTCAAGGTGGATAGTGCCGCGCTGGTGGAACGCATTTCCGGGCGCTATAGCTGCGCCAAATGCGGCGCCGGCTACCATGACAAGTTCAAGCAGCCGGCCAAGGCTGGCGTGTGTGATAGCTGTGGCGGGGGCGAATTTTCCCGCCGGGCGGATGACAAGGCGGAAACCGTGGCAGCACGGCTGGATGCCTATCACCGCCAGACCGCGCCCTTGCTTCCCTATTATGCGGGGCAGGGGAAGTTGAAAGCCGTTGACGGCATGGCTTCCATGGCGGAAGTCGCGCGCCAAATCGGTGAAATTTTGTCAGGAAAGGCTTGACGGGGAGGGGTACTGGGGCTAATCCCGCTGCTCCCGCGGCGGGGGGTAACTCCGGCCGCTCTTTGTCGTTGCAAAATCATTCGGAACACTCCGCCGGCTGGGCCCAAAGGGCTACCGCGGCGGCATCGCGGGGCTCGGCCCCAGGAGAGATACTGTGGCGCGCATCGCCGGCGTGAATATTCCGACCAATAAGCGGGTGCTGATCTCGCTTCGTTACATCTATGGCATTGGCCCGCAGAACGCGAAGGTCATCTGCGATCAGTTGAGCATCCCGGCGGAACGCCGCGTGAATCAGCTGACCGATGATGAAGTGATGCGCATCCGCGAATTGATTGACCGCGAATACCGCGTGGAAGGCGATTTGCGGCGTGAGCAGGCGATGAACATCAAGCGCTTGATGGATATGGCTTGCTATCGCGGCCTGCGCCATCGCAAGGGCCTGCCGGTGCGTGGCCAGCGCACCCATACCAATGCGCGTACCCGCAAGGGCAAGGCGGTTGCGATCGCCGGCAAGAAGAAGGTGACGAAGTAAGATGGCTCGTGAACCCCGCGGCGGTGCCGCTCGTGGCCCCGTCAAGCGCAAGGAACGGAAGAATATTTCTTCCGGCGTTGCGCATGTGCTGTCCACCTTCAACAATACCATCGTGACCATCACGGATGCGCAGGGCAATGCGATTGCTTGGTCCTCCGCTGGTGCGCAGGGCTTCAAGGGCAGCCGCAAATCCACCCCTTATGCGGCGCAGGTTGCCGCCGAAGATGCGGGCCGCAAGGCGCGTGAACACGGGATGGAAGTGCTGGACATCATGGTGAGCGGCCCTGGTTCGGGCCGTGAATCTGCGCTGCGTGCCCTGCAAGCCGTTGGCTTTCAGGTGACTGCCATTCGCGATGTGACCCCCATTCCCCATAACGGTTGCCGCCCGCGCAAGCGCCGCCGCGTCTGATACGCGCGCCACGCCTGACCGCAGCAGCCCGATAGGAGAGACATGAACGTGCTTGACCGCAACTGGCGTTCCCTGATCGAAACGCAGAAGCATATCGAGCCGACGATCAACCCGCTGCGCAGTGCCACGCTGGTGCTGGAACCGCTTGAACGCGGCTTCGGCATGACGCTTGGCAATGCGCTGCGCCGCGTATTGCTTTCCTCGCTGCTTGGTGCCGCGGTGAAGGCGATTCGGATCGACGGCGTGCTGCATGAATTCAGCAGCATCCCCGGCGTGCGGGAAGATGTGACGGATATCGTGCTGAACGTGAAGCAGCTTGCGCTGCGCTACCAGGGTGAGGGTGAAAAGCGCCTGGCGCTGATGGCGACCGGCCCTGGCGAAGTCACTGCCGGCCAGATCCAGACGACGGGCGATATCGAAATCGCCAATCCTGATCTGGTGATCTGCACGCTGGATGATGGCGCCAAGCTTTCGATGGAATTGATCATCGATTCCGGCAAGGGCTATGTGCCGGCCTCCGAAAATCGTCCGGAAGATGCGCCGATTGGCCTGATCCCGGTGGATGCGATCTATTCGCCGGTGCGCCGCGTGGCCTATCGCGTGGAACCGACTCGCGTTGGCCAGCGTACGGATTACGACAAGCTGATCCTGTCGGTTGAAACCGATGGCACGCTGGCGCCGGAAGATGCTGTGGGCGTTGCCGCGCGCATCATCCAGGAGCAGGTGCAAATCCTGATCAATTTCGACGAACCGCGCCCTGAACTCGGTGCGGAAATGCAGGATGATCTGCCGTTCAATCGCAACCTGCTGCGCAAGGTGGATGAGCTTGAATTGTCCGTCCGCAGCGCGAATTGCCTGAAGAACGACAATATCGTTTATATCGGCGATCTGGTGCAGAAGACCGAACAGGAAATGCTGCGCACGCCGAATTTCGGGCGCAAGTCGCTCAATGAAATCAAGGAAGTCCTGACCGCGATGGGGCTCAGCCTCGGCATGGCAGTGCCGGAATGGCCGCCCGAGAATATCGAGGATTTGGCGAAAAGGGCAGATGAGCCGTTCTAAGCGGTTCGTTCTGAAGGGTAAGAAAGATGCGTCACGGATTGTCTGGGCGGAAGCTCAATGTCACGTCAAGCCATCGTGCGGCGATGTTCCGCAATATGGCGACCTCGCTGCTCAAGCATGAGCAGATCACGACCACGCTGCCGAAGGCCAAGGAATTGCGCCCCTATGTTGAGCGTATGATCACGCTCGGCAAGCGCGGTGGCCTGCATGCGCGCCGTCAGGCGCTGTCGCAGATCCGCGATGAAGCGGTGGTGGCGAAGCTGTTTGGTGAAATCGCTGAACGCTACAAGGTGCGGCAGGGCGGCTATTGCCGCGTGCTGAAGGCTGGCATGCGCTATGGTGATGCCGCCGATATGGCCGTGATCGAATTGGTGGACCGCAACCCGGGCGCCAAGGGTCTCGATAGCGGGCCTAAGCCGGAAGCCACGGAAGAAGCCGCGGAAAGCTGAGGCTTTCCCCCACGCAAGTCAGAAAGGCGGTCCCTCGGGGCCGCCTTTTTTGTTTTATCGCGTGCCGATGGCTTCAGATAGCGCGGGCGAGAAACCCGCCAGGGGCGCGCTGAGGTCGCGCGGCCAGGCGCGCGGGTCGGGCGGGATGGAAACGCGCACGCGGCCTTCTTCCGATAGCAGCATGAACATCCTATCGCCCTTCAGATCCCAGGCGAGGAAAATCCCGCGCACCCGGCAGCCTTGCGGGTTGCAGCCATGGCCGTGCAGGTATTGGCCATCCACCAGGCCAACGGGTGGGCCGGGTTCGCGCAAAGCCTCGGCAATCGCGCCACGGTGCCCGCCGCTGGCCGGGCGCAGCACCACACCCACTTCCGGGCGCTGCGCAAGGGCGAGGACGGGCTGGCCGATCACGCTCATGATATCGGGGTCCATGGCGCGGACGGGGGTGGCGCCAAGCAGCGCCAGCAGGGTGAGCGCTGCCCTTCTATTCCACACGGATATTGGCTTCCCGCACCAGCACACTCATGGCGGCGCGGCCTTCGCGCACGAAACGAGCGAAATCCTCCGGCGCGCTGCCCACCGGCACGGCGCCAAGCTGCGCCAGGCGGGCGCGGACTTCGGGTTCGGCGAGGCTTGCGGCGAGCGCTTCATGCAGCCGGGCAAGCACGGGTGCGGGGGTGCCGGCGGGGGCGAAAAGCCCCACCCATTCGCTGATGTCAAAGCCGGGGAAGCCGCTTTCGGCGATGGTCGGCACATCGGGCCGGGCGGCGAGGCGCGCGGCGCTCGCCACCGCCAGGAAGCGGGCGCGGCCACTATCCACCACCGGGCCGGCGGAAAGGGCCGTGATGAAAACGCCATCCAGATTGCCGCCCGCCAAATCGCGCGCCGCATCGGAACCGCCGCGATAGGGGGCGTGGATCACCTCAATGCCGGCGGCGCGGGTGAATTGCACCAGGCCCAGATGGCCCGCCGTGGCATTGCCCTGCGTGCCCATGGTGATGGCGCCGGGCCGCGCCTTGGCGGCGGCGATGAAGGCGGCGAGGTCCCGCGCCGGGAAATCGGCCTTGACGGCAACAACCTGCGGGAAGCTTGTCGCCATGCTGATCGGCGTGAAGGCCGTGGTGTAGTCAAAGGCAAGCCCGCGCAGCAGGGCATGGTTCACGATATGGGACGACGCATCCCAAAGCAGAGTCGTGCCATCCGGCGCCGCCCGCGCGACTTCCGCCCCGCCGATGGAACCGCCCGCGCCGGTGCGGTTTTCCACCACAATCGTCGCCCCCAGCCTTTCCGCCATGCGCGGCGCGAGGGTGCGCGCGGCGGAATCGGCCGCCCCCCCGGCGGCGAAGGGCACCACCAGGCGGATGCTGCGGGCCTGCGCCAGGGCTGGCAGCGGCAGGGCAGCGGCGGCGGCGAGAAGCGTGCGGCGGGGAAGTTTCATGGCGTTATATCCTTCATTTGCCCGCCATGTGCGGGCGCGCGCAGGGCGCGTCAAGCGCGGGGGTGATGCGCGCGCCCAGTTGGGATTAGACTATCCCCATGAAGACTCCGCCGCGCTATGACGACCTCCCGCGCCCCGAGGGCGATCCCACCGGCCTGCCGCTTTCCTGGGGCGTTTGGGGCACGGATGATCAGATCGGCACGCTGAACCGCATTACGGATGCCACCGTCGCCGCCGCGCGCGATGAAATCCGCCAGGGCCGCCGCTTCAATGTGAACCTGCCGTTGGATGAGCCCTTCGGCGCCGCGCATGAAGGTGCCCATCGCCGCCGCGCCGCGCCGACGCCCGTGATGGTGAAGGAAGAACATCCGGGCCGCGTGACGCGCGACGACAGGCTGGATGGCTTCTGGCTGCAAGGCAGCACGCAATGGGATGGGCTTTCGCATTTCGCTGACGCCACCCATGGCTTCTACAACCACGCGCCGCTTTCTTCCATTGTGCATGGGCCGGAAAGCCGCAACGGCATAGACAAGGCGCTCGCCCACGGGATTGCGGGCCGCGCGGTGCTGGCGGACCTTGCGCGCCATTTCGCGCTTACCGGGCGCGATTGGGGCGCCATGGGCGGGCGGCGCGCCACCGCCGAAGACCTTGCCGCCTGCCTGGCTGCTCAGGGCGTGGCGCTGCGCCCCGGCGATATCCTGCTGGTCCGCACCGGCTGGCTTGCTGCCTTCCGCGCCGCCCCCGATGCCGATGCGCGGCATTTGCTGATCCAAGGCGAAGCCGGCGCGCGGGATTATTCCGGCCTGGATGGCGGGGAGGGCATGTGGCGCTTCCTGTGGGACCAGGGCATTGCCGCCGTCGCCGCCGATAACCCAACGGTCGAGGCCTGGCCGATCTTCCCCTGGAAGCCGGCGCTTCATCTGGCCATCGCCCGGCTTGGCCTCTGCCTGGGCGAGTTCTTTGACTTCGAAGCCCTGGCCGAAGAGTGCGCCGCGACAGGCCGCTTCACCGCGTTTTTCACCGCCGCCCCTTTGAACCATCGCGGCGGCATTGGCAGCCCCGGCAATGCGCTGGCGATCCGCTGAACCCCCTCATGGCCCGCGCCCCCGCCACCCCTGACCTGTTCGGCGCCCCGGAAGCCGCCCCCGCTGCGCAGGAGGCCGCGCGCCCCTTGGCGGACCGGCTGCGCCCCGCCACCCTGGCCGAGGTTGTGGGCCAGGACCATTTGCTGGGCGAAGAAGGCAGCCTTTCGCGCATGTTGGCGCGCGGTTCCTTGGCTTCCTTGATTCTATGGGGTCCGCCAGGTGTCGGCAAAACCACCATCGCGCGGCTGCTGGCGGAAGCGGCGGGGCTGCGCTTCACGGCCCTATCAGCGGTGTTTTCAGGCGTCGCCGATTTGAAGCGCGCTTTTGAAGAAGCCCGCGCGCGCAAACCCAACGGCCAAGGCACGCTGCTTTTCGTGGATGAAATCCACCGCTTCAACCGCGCGCAACAGGATGGCTTCCTGCCCGTGGTGGAAGACGGCACCGTGACGCTTGTCGGCGCCACCACGGAAAACCCATCCTTCGCGCTGAATGGCGCGCTTCTGTCGCGCTGCCAGGTGCTGGTGCTGAAGCGCCTGGATGATGCCGCGTTGGAGTTGCTGCTGACGCGCGCCGAAGCGCTGATGGGCCGCGCCCTGCCGCTGGCGCCCGAAGCCCGCGCCACACTCCGCGCCATGGCCGATGGCGATGGCCGCTACGGCCTGAACATGGCCGAGCAATTATTCGCCCTGCCCGAAGGTTCCGCCCCTCTGGACCCCGCAGCGCTTTCCGCTTTGCTCGCGAAACGTGCCGCACTTTACGACAAGGACCGCGAAGAACATTACAATTTGATCTCCGCGCTGCATAAATCCATGCGCGGTTCAGACCCGGATGCGGCGCTTTACTGGTTTGCGCGCATGCTGACGGGCGGCGAGGACCCGCGTTACATCGCCCGCCGCCTGACGCGCTTCGCCGCTGAGGATATCGGCATGGCGGACCCTCGTGCGCTGCCGCTGGCGATTGCCGCCTGGGAAACCTTTGAGCGGATGGGGTCACCCGAGGGCGAATTGGCGCTGGCGCAATTGGTGGTGCATTTGGCGACCGCGCCGAAATCCAACGCGGTTTATATGGCGTTTAATGAGGCGATGCGCGCCGCGCGGGAAACCGGCAGCCTGATGCCGCCCAAGCATATTCTGAACGCGCCCAC
>JADCGG010000134.1 GCA_020249125.1 Roseomonas sp.
CGCTCTTCCGATCTCCACATGAGTGTCACCGGTGGTTGAGGCGCTGCAAGCGCTCATTGCCGCCCTCACCTTTCCGGGCCTGCCTTCCTGGACCGGGTTGATCCTGGCATTGCTATTGGGGCTGCTGGTGCTGGCCTTCCTTGGCATGCCTTTCGCCGTTTATGGTGTGAAAACGCGGCTGGAGGCGCTGGAAGTGCAGTTGGCGGAGCTGCGCGCTGAACTCCGCCGCGCCGGGCCTGTCGCCGCCCCGCGCCCTCAGGTGGAGCAGGATTGGGAAGAACCCGCAGGCTTCACCCGGCGGGAAGTTGAAGCCGGCCCGCGCCTCAGCGCGCCTGTGCCGCCGCCGCCTGCCTATAGCCAGCCACCTTTGCGCGACCGTCGCGCCGAACCGAAGCTGGATTGGCGCCCGCCACGCGCCTGACCCCCCCCTTGCGGCTTGGCCCCGGCCTCGGCTTGATGGTGGCGTTATTGGTCAGGAGTGAAGCGGATGCGCGTCAGCGTGATCCAGATGAACCAGGGCAGCAACAAGGCCGCGAATCTTGCGCAGGCTGAGGCGCTGATCGAAGCCGCCGTGGCTGCTGACCGGCCCAGCCTGGTCAGCCTGCCCGAGACCTGGACCAATCTGGGCGGCGGGCGAGATGCCCGCATGGCCGCCGCCGAAATGCTGCCCGCACCGGGGGGCGAAGGCGGCCCGGCTTATGAGCTGCTGCGCGGCCTCGCGCGCCGGCACGGCATTACCGTGCATGGCGGTTCCATGATCGAAAATGGCGGCGAGAAGCTGTTCAACACCACACTGGTGTTCGGCCCGGATGGGGCAGAGATCGCGCGCTATCGCAAGATCCATCTATTCGACATCACCGCGCCCGATGGCACCGGTTATCGCGAAAGCGCGCTTTATGGCGCCGGGCGTGACCTTGCGTTGTTTGAAGCGGGCGGTATCCGCTTTGCCTGCACCATTTGCTATGATGTGCGCTTTCCTGAGCTTTATTCCGCGCTGCGCGCCATGGGGGCGGAAGCGATCCTGGTGCCGTCCAATTTCACGCTGCAAACGGGCAAGGATCATTGGGAAGCGCTGCTGCGCGCGCGCGCGATTGATACGCAATGCTGGATCATCGCCGCCGCATCCTTCGGCCAATATGAAGAACGCGGCGCGCAACGCAGCGTCTATGGCCATTCGCTGATTGCCGATCCTTGGGGCCATGTGGTCGCCAAGGCCAGCGACGGGAAGGGCCATGCGACCGCGCGCATTGACCAGGCGCTGACGGCCCGTGTGCGGCGCGACATGCCGCTGCTGGAACACCGTGCCGCTGCTGCCGGCTGGCACCGCGCATGAACGCCTTCGCGCCCCGCCGCGTTGCCATCCTGGCCGGACAAAGTGCCGAGGCGCAAAAGGCCCGCGCCGCGCTTGTCGCGCGGTATGGCAGCGCCCACGAAGACGAAGCCGATATGGTGGTGGCGCTTGGCGGCGATGGCTTCATGCTGGAAACACTGCATCGCTTTCTGCGTCGCGGACTGCCGGTTTATGGCATGAACAGGGGCAGTGTCGGCTTTCTGATGAATGATTATCAGGAAGATGATCTGCCCGCGCGGCTGGCTGCCGCACAAACCGCCATTGTGCATCCGCTGCGCATGGTCGCGCAGCGTCAGGATGGGGCGCCGGTGGAAGCGCTGGCAATCAATGAGGTCTCCCTGCTGCGTGAAAGCCGTCAGGCCGCCAAGATCCGCATTCTGGTGGATGGCAAGGCGCGGCTGCCGGAATTGATTTGCGATGGCATCCTGGTGAGCACACCGGCCGGCAGCACCGCCTATAATCTTTCCGCCCATGGGCCGATTGTGCCGCTGAGTGCGAATCTGCTGCCGCTGACACCGATTTCCGCTTTTCGCCCGCGGCGCTGGCGCGGCGCGCTGCTGCCATCGGATGCGACAGTGGTGTTTGATATTCTGGAACCGGAAAAGCGCCCCGTGGCGGCGGTTGCCGATTACACCGAAGTGCGCGATGTGACGCGGGTTGAGGTGCGTGAGGCACGCGATGTATCGCTGACCTTGATGTTCGATCCCGATCACGGTCTTTCCGAGCGCATCATTGCCGAGCAATTCACCGTGTGAGCGAAGCGCCGCGCATTGCGCCCCGCTTATTGTTCTGGGGCACCGCGATTACGCAGCTTGTCGGCTGGGGCTGCCTTTTCACCCCCTTCCAATTGATGGTCGCGCCGATGGAGGCCGAGCTTGGCTGGTCCCGCGTGCTGATCTCCGGCGCCTTCACCTGTGGCTTGTTGATCTCGGGCCTGATCGCGGTGCCGGCGGGGCGCTGGCAGGACCGGCATGGCCCGCGCGGCATGATGACCGGCGGCGCGCTGCTGGGCGCGGCTTTGCTGGTGTGTTGGAGTTTTGTCTCTCATCCCATCGCCTTTGTTGCCATCTGGATTCTACTGGGTATCGCCCATGCAACCTGCCTGTGGGGGCCGGCCATGGCGGTGGTGGTGGCGGAAGCGCGCGACGTGACGCGCAGTATCACCGCAATTACGCTGATCACGGGATTTACCGGCACCATTTTCATTCCGCTGGTGGAAATACTGATCGGGGCGTTCGGCTGGCGCAATGCGCTGCTGGTGCTGGCGCTGATCCAAACGGGTTCCGCGATACTTACGGGTTATATGCTGCGCCATGCCGGGCCGCCGAAGCGCGTGGCCGAAAACACAGCGTCAGTTTCGTTGCTGCGCCGCTTGCGCGATCCAGTCTTTCTGGGGCTCGCCTTTTGCTTCGCCGCCCATGCCTTCATCGGCACCGGGCTTGGTGCGCATTTGGTGCTGCTGCTGCGCGAACGCGGCTGGCCGGAAGCGACTGTGCTATTCCTGGCCGCCGCGCATGGGCCGGGGCAGGTAGCGGCGCGGTTTGTATTGTTCACGCTTGGGCGCGGCGTTGCCATGCGCCATGTCGGGCGTTTTGCCGTGCTGCTGCTGCCGATTGGCATGGCGCTTTTCGCGCTTGCGCCGCATAGCCTGGCGCTGACCATTGCCTTCATTATCGCCTGGGCGGTGGCGGATGGCTTGCTGACCATTCTGCGCGCGGCGGGTGTGGCGGAAATCATGGGCCGCGATGGCTTTGGCGCGACATCCGGCGCGCTTTCCGCCTTTGCCGTATTGCCGCGCACGGCGGCACCCTTGGCGCTGGCGCTGGTATGGGATGCGGCGGGCGGCTATGGCCCGGTGCCGTGGTTGCTTTTGGGCATTGCGCTTTTCGCGGCAGGGAGTTTCTACGCGGCGTCACGCCCGCGCAGCGAAGCTGGCTCAGTTTGACGAGCGATTACCGCCAGCGCCGCCACCAACATAACCACCGCGGGTGCCGCTGCTTTCACAAGCGGCAAGGCCAATCAGCAAAAGCGCGGCGAGGAAGAAGCGCAGCCTCATTGATCGTTCAAATGGCAGGCGCTGCGCTGGCCGGGCGCAATCTCTCGCAGCTTCGGCACTTCCACCTTGCAGCGTTCCATCGCAAGCGGGCAGCGCGGATGGAAATGGCAGCCACTCGGCGGGTTGATCGGTGAGGGTATTTCGCCCTTCACAACACTGAAAGCGCGTTTGCGATTTTCAATCCGCGGCACGGAATCCAGCAAGGACCGCGTATAGGGGTGATTGGGTCGGCGGAAGACGGTTTCCGTATCCGCTTCTTCCACCACGCGGCCGAGATACATGATCACCACGCGATCCGAGAGATGCTCCACCACGCCAAGATCATGGCTGATGAACAGATAGGTCAGGTCCAGTTCTTTCCTGAGCCGCATGAACAGATTGAGGATTTGCGCCTGAATGGAAACATCCAGCGCCGCCACAGCCTCATCACACACGATGAAGTCAGGCTTTACCGCCAGCGCGCGCGCAATCCCGATCCGCTGGCGCTGCCCGCCCGAAAATTGATGCGGGTAGCGCCGCTTGAAACCGGGATCGAGCCCCGCGCGGCGCATCTGTTCATCCACATAATCATCAAAAGCGGCACTTTCCAAAAGCCCATGCACGCGCGGTGCCTCGCCCACAATATCCTGCACGCGCATGCGCGGATTGAGTGACGCATAGGGGTCCTGGAAAATCATTTGCGTGCGGAGCTTCATCTGCCGCGCCTCGGTGCCACTCAGCGCCTTGATGTCGCGCCCATCGCGCAGAATGGTGCCTTCGGTGGGCGGCAGAATGCCCGCCACCATGCGCCCAAGCGTGGATTTGCCGCAGCCGGATTCACCGACCAGCCCCACAACCTCGCCCTTGCGGACGGTCAGGTTCACGCGGTCCACCGCATGCACCACTTCTTCGCGCACCGGCGCGCCAAGGCGCTGGGCGATGCGCCCGGCGAAATCCAACTTCTTTTCAAAACGGCGCGTGATGTCGCGCAGTTCCAGCATCGGTCCGGCGTTCATGCGGCCTCTGGCGCTTCAAGATGGGGGTGGATGCAGCGCGCGTCGCGCCCCGGCAGGATTTCCGCCAGCACAGGTTCCGCGAGGCAGGCTTCGGAAGCGCGCGGGCAACGCGACCGGAAGGCGCAACCCGGCGGCAGGTTCAGCAAGGATGGTGTCATGCCAGGGATTTGCCGCAGCGCCTCACCGCGCTTGTTACGGCTCGGCACGGAACCAATCAGCCCATGGGTATAGGGATGCAGCGGCTTATCCAGCACTTCACCCACCGCGCCCTTTTCAACAATGCGCCCGGCATACATCACCGCGATATCATCCGCGAGGCCCGCCACCACCGAAAGATCATGCGTAATCCAGATCATGGAAGTGCCGGTGGTGGCGCAAAGCTTCTGCACCTCGGCCAGGATCTGCCCCTGAATGGTCACATCCAAGGCCGTTGTCGGTTCATCGGCAATAATCAATTGCGGTTCATGCAATAACGCGATGGCAATCGCGACACGCTGGCGCATCCCGCCCGAGAATTGGTGCGGGTAGGATTTCAGCCTTTCATCCGGCGAAGGAATCCCCACCATGCCGAGCGTATCGCGCGCGCGCTGGCGGGCTTCCTCGGTGGAAACCTTCTTATGCGCCAGCACGGTTTCGATCATCTGCGTATCAATGCGCAGCACCGGGTTCAGCGTCATCATCGGGTCCTGGAAGATCATGGCGATGCGGTTGCCCCGCAAATCGCGCATTTCTTCTTCGGATAGCTTTGCCAGATCGCGCCCCTGGAACAGGATGGAACCGCCCGCAATGCGCCCGGGCGGGTCCACCAGGCCAATGATGGAAAACCCCGTGACGGATTTGCCGGAACCCGATTCCCCGACAAGCCCCAGCACCTTGCCGCGACCGACAGAAAAGGAAACGCCATCAACCGCCTTCACCACGCCAGCGCGGGTGAAGAAATGCGTCTTGAGATCGCGAACTTCTAAGGTAGGCGCCGTCATGCTCATTTCTTCAGTCGCGGGTTCAGCACATCGCGCAATTGATCGCCGACCAGATTGATGGAGACAATGGTGATCAGCAGCGCAATGCCGGGATAGAAGGAAATCCAGTATTTGCCTGAAAGCATATACTCATAGCCATTGGCAATCAGCAGGCCGAGCGAAGGTTCCGTGATCGGCACGCCAAGCCCAAGGAAGGAAAGGGTCGCTTCCAGCGCAATGGCGCGCGCCACCTGCATGGTGCCGACCACGATCAAGGGCGGCAGGCAATTCGGCAGCAAATGGCGGAACAGCACGCGATGCGTGGGCAAGGCGAGGCATTGCGCCGCTTCAATATATTCCCGCCGACGTTCCACCAGCGCCGTGCCGCGCACCGTGCGTGCATAATAGGCCCATTCCACCAGCACGAGTGCAATCACCACATTCATGATTCCCTTGCCAAGGAAGGCCAGGATCATGAGTGCGGCCAGAATGGTCGGGAAGGAAAGCTGCAAATCCACCAGCCGCATGATCACGCTATCGGTCCGCCCGCCGGCATAGGCCGCGAGCAAGCCCAGCGAAGCGCCAATCAGGCAGGCAATCAAAGCCGAACCCGCGCCGACGGTCAGCGAAATGCGCAAGCCATAGATGATGCCAGAGAGCATATCGCGCCCTTGATCATCCGTACCAAGCCAATAGGTGAAGCCCGCACCCCCCACCGTGCCGGGCTCCATCCGCCCATCCATGATGTCAAGTTCAGCCAGGTCATAGGGATTTTGTGGCGTGATCCAGGGTGCGAAAATCGCCAACAGCGCGATGATGATGAAAACCACCAGCGCGCCAAGGGCGACCTTGCTCTCAGCGAATTCGGACACAAAGCGCCGGAAGGGTGTTTCCACCTTATCCGCCGGCTTCGCGGAAATGACAGCCTCGCTCATGTGCCTTTGCTCTCCAGCCGGACGCGCGGGTCAAGCATTGAATAGGTCAGATCAACGATCAGGTTGATCGCGATGAACATCAGCACGATCATCATCAGGTAGGCGACAATCACCGGCCTATCGAGAACATTGATCGAATCAATGATCAGCTTGCCCATGCCGGGCCAGGCGAAGACGCTTTCCGTCACCACCGAAAAGGCGATGGTGCTGCCAAGTTCCAGCCCCACCACTGTCACCACGGGGATCAGGATATTCTTGAACACATGCACGAAAGTGACACGCGCCGGCGAAAGCCCCTTGGCGCGGGCGAATTTCACGTAATCCATCAGCATGGTCTCTCGCACACCCGCACGCGTCAGGCGAATGACCAGGCTGATCTTGAACAGAGAAAGATTGATCGCCGGCATCGCCATGTGCCGCAAGCCGTCCCAGGTCAGGAAGGACCATTGCAGGCCAAGCAGCGTGCCCGTATCGCCCCGCCCGGTGGAGGGCAGCCAGCCGAGATAAACCGCGAACACCATGATCAGCATCAGCCCGACCCAGAAGGTAGGCAGCGAAAAGCCCAGGATGGACCCCGCCATGATCACGCGGCTGAAGCGGCCATCGGGCCTTAGCCCGGCGTAAAGCCCAAGCGGCAGGCCAATGATCAGTGCGATAATCGTGGCACCGAAAGCAAGTTCCAGGGTTGCCGGCATGCGCTGCAAGATCAGCTTCAGCGCCGGTTCGTTATAGACGAATGACCGCCCCAAATCGCCCTGCAACGCCTTGGTCAGAAACACCGCATATTGCTGCCAGAGCGGCAGATCGAGCCCGAGCGCCTGCACGGCGCGTTCGCGTTCAATCTGGTCCGCATCCGGGCTGATCAGGATTTCCACCGGATCGCCAATGGCATAGACGCCGATAAAGACAATCAGCGACATCGCCAGCACAACAAGCAATGCCTGCAAGACGCGCCGAACAAGGTAGACGGTCATTTGATCCTATCCGGTTCAGCGCGCCGCCGGGCGCACATCCTGCGCGCGCGTCAGCTCATCATTACGGGCATCATGCGCCAGATGCCGACGCATGGCCCAGATATTGGTCTGGATATGCAGCGGGATCACCGCCACATCCTCAGCCGCGATGCGTTGCGCCTGGATCACCAATTGCACGCGTTTGGCTTCATCCAATTCGACCAGGGATTGATCAAGCAAGGCATCAACCTGCGGATTGGAATAGCGCCCGCGATTGGAAGACCCCCAACCCTTCTCACGCGTCACCGTCGCCAGAATATTGCGCAACGGATGAGAGCCATCAGGGTTGGACCCCCAGCCGATCAGATGCGCCGAGAAATCGGCACGGCCCGCGCGTCCCACAAAAGTTGTCCAGGGCTGCGCTTCCACCGTGGTGCGCACGCCAATGCGCGTCCACATCTGGCCCACCGCCTGGATGATGCGCGCATCATTCACATAGCGGTCATTCGGGCCGTTCAACTGAATGCGAAAACCTTGCGGATAGCCCGCTTCCGCCAGCAGGCGGCGCGCGCCATCAGGATCAAAAGGTGGCGGCGTCACGCCCGGCACATGGGTATAGACACCTTCCGGCAGGAATTGCCCCGCCGGCACGGCAGCACCTTCCATCACACGATCCACAATCGCCTTGCGGTCAATGGCGATGGAAAGCGCGCGCCGCACCCGCACATCCTGTAGCGGGTTCTTGCCGAGCGGCTTGCCGTCATTATCCGTGACGAAGGGCGAATTCTCATTGGCCTGGCGCAGATGATCCAGGCCCAGGAAGATCAGGCGCAGCCCCACCGTTTCAGAAAGCGCGATGCGGTTATCCTGGCGCAGCTTCGCCAGATCCGATGTCGGCACCTGGTCAATGAATTCAACATCGCCCGCCAGCAGCGCCGCGGTGCGCGCCGCATCATTGGTAATCATGCGATACAGCACACGCTGGAAGGGCGCGCGATCGCCCCAGTAATTGTCGTTGCGTTCGAATTCGATCCGGTCACCGCTGCGGTGCGACACCACGCGATAGGGGCCTGTGCCAATCGCCGCGCGGCCAGCATTGAAATCCTCGGTCGTCGCGTTCTGATGCGTCTCCCGGTCCAGGATGCGGACATTGGTCATGTCCAAGGGCAGCAGCGGATGCGGTGCCGCGGTCCGGAAGCGGATGGTCAGCGGGTCCACAATCTCAATGGCTTGGATGGGCCGCGAATAGGCTGCGAAGGAAGATGGGCTATTGGGAACATTGGGAAGGCGTTGCAGCGTGAAGGCAACATCTTCGGCCGTGAAGGGATTGCCATTATGGAAGCGCACATTGGGCCGCAGCTTGAATTCCCAGACATTGGGTTCAACGGCGCGCCAGCTGAGCGCCAGACCGGGCTGGCTGTTCGACTTGGAATCAGTATTGATCAATTTGTCGAAAATGGTATCCGCCACCGCGTTATTGGGCGACAGCTGATGGTAATGCGGGTCAAGCGAGGTTACCGGCGCCGCCACCGCCATGGTGACACTTTGCGCCAGCGCGCCCTGTGCCGAAAGACCGATGAAAGCAGTGCTGGCGGCCAAAGCCAGCTTGCGAAGATTACCCATCATCCCAGACCCCCGATTGTTTTTGAACCACACTCCCGATCCTTTTAGCAGCGGGCGCGCGACACCGCTAGCATCGCCTGGCCTCATGAAGGAGAAGCCGGCATGCCCACCGCCCCCTCACGACTTCCTGCCCTTGCGCTTGCCGCCGGGCTGCTGGCCGGCATTGGCGCTTCCGGCGCCATGGCGCAGAACCTCGCCATCGGCATTGGCGGGTCGCCCACTGCGCTTGATCCGCATTTTTATAATGCGTCGCCCAATATCAGCCTGACGCAGCATATGTTCGACCGGCTAGTGGAACAGGATGCCGAAGCCCGGCTGCAACCCATGCTGGCGCAAAGCTGGCGGCCCATTTCGGAAACGGTCTGGGAGTTCAAGCTGCGCCCAGGCGTGAAATGGCATGATGGGCGCGATTTCACTGCCGATGATGTGGTGTTCACCATCGAACGCGTGCCCAATGTGCGCAATAGCCCCGGCACTTTCGCCGGCATGATCCGCGCCATCACGCGCGCCGAGATCATTGATCCTCTCACCATCCGCCTCCACACCGCCGCCCCGCATCCGCTGCTGCCGACAGAATTGGCTTCCGTGCAGATCATTTCCCGCCACGCCGGCAGCGGCGCGGAGACTGAGGATTACAATTCCGGCAAGGCCGCCATTGGCACCGGCCCCTATCGCATGGTGAATTATCGCCACGGCGACCGCACGGAATTCACCCGGAACGAGAATTACTGGGCCGGGCCGCAACCTTGGGCGCGGGTTTCCTATCGCTTCATCGCCAATGATGCTTCCCGCACCGCAGCCTTGCTCGCCGGCGATGTAGATGTGATTGACCAGGTGCCGTCATCCGACCTTGAACGCCTGCGCCGTGATCAGCGCATTACGCTTTATGAAATCCAGGGACTTCGGCTGATCTACCTGACCTTCGATTATTCGCGGGCGGAAAACCCCGTGCTGGTCAGCGATAATGAAGGCAAGCCCTTTACGCGCAATCCCTTCCATGATGTGCGGGTGCGCCGCGCGCTTTCCATGGCGATAGACCGCAATGCGCTGGCTGATCGCGTGATGGAAGGCACCGCCAAGCCCACCGGCCAATGGCTGCCGCCCGGCGCCTTTTCCTATAACCCCGATGTGCCTGTGCCACGTTTTGATGCCGATGGCGCGCGGCGATTGCTGGCGGAAGCCGGCTTTCCGCAAGGCTTCCGCCTGACGCTGATGGCGCCCAATGATCGCTACCCGAATGATGCCCGCACGGCCCAGGCAGTGGCGCAAATGTGGACGCGCGTTGGGCTACGCACCGAAGTGCAGACCCTGCCCTGGACCACCTATGCCGCGCGGACCGCTCGGCAGGAATTCAACGCCCGCATGGGCGGCTGGGGCAGCGTGACCGGCGAAGCATCCTATATGCTGGTCAATATCTTCGGCACGTTTGATCGGGAAAAGCGCCGTGGTGCCGCCAATTCATCGCGCTATTCCAATCCGGCGCTGGATGCGCTGACCGAACGCGCCGCCGCCACGCTGGATGATGCGGAACGCGAAAAACTGCTGCGCGAAGCGGTGAAGATGGTCACCACCGATGAACAGGTGATGATCCCGCTCTTCCAGTTGGTGAATGTCTGGGCCGCCCGGCGCGGCTTTGCCTATACGCCCAGGATGGATGAACGGACTACGGCCATGGCGGTTAAGCCGGCGAATTGAGAAACGGGCGTCATTGGGCCAAAATGGCCCCACGGCGCTAAGGCTGCTCAAACTCACGCGCCACGGGAACGCGCTTCACCCTTTCGCGCACGGAAATATAGATCGCGCAGGCAATCAGTATAGCCACGCCCAAAAACGTCCAGCCATCGGGCATTTCGCCAAAGAACCACCAGCCCGCCAGCGTTGCCATGATCATCTCGGTATAGGCCAAAGGCGCCAGCAGGTATGCCTCGGCCATGCTATAGGCGCGCGCAATCAGGAAATGGCCGGCCACCGCAATCGCCGCCAGCAGCAACAATAAGCCCCATTCAATGGCATCTGGCGCCTGCCACAAAAATGGCAGCGTCAGGCTCATCATCGCAGCGCCCATCAGGCTGGTGTGGAAGGTCGTCATCAGCGGGTCTTCATCCCGCGCCAGCCGGCGCGTGATCAGCATGTAAAGCGCCATGCAGGTGCCGGAAGCAAAGGCCAGCGCCATGCCCGGGTTGAAGTCCTGAAAGCCGGGCCGAATGATGATGAGCGTGCCGCAAAAGCCAATCGCCACCGCAGCCCAGCGGCGCGGGCCGACATGTTCCTTCAACAGCAGTGGCGAAAGCGCGGTAATCAGCAAGGGCTGCACGAAGAAAATCGCCAGGCTATCGGCAATCGGCATGAAGCTGATGGCGCCGAAGAAAAACCCCGTTGATCCCACCAGAAACGCCGCGCGCGCCGTATGAAAGCCAAGCCTTTCCGGCAGCAAGCCGCGCGGCCCCACCGCGCGCCAGGCAAAGGGCAGGATGAAGACCGCTCCGAAGAACATCCGCGCCCAGACGATTTGCAGAATGGGAATGCCGCCCTGGCCGAGGGATTTCGCGCATACATCCAAAAGCGGCAGCATCCCCATGGCCACCACCATCAACGCAATCCCCTGCCCTGTCCTGTGCTTTTCCAATGCCGCAGCGCCCCCAAACCAAGACCGTGCAAAAGATGATCCCGCCCCCTTTGGCAAGCACCCGCACGGCTTGAAGCCTCGCCTATTAGGCATGATACTCCGCGCAAGGGTCCCCAACGACCCACCTTAAAGGAGGTTCCATGCTGCGCCGGATTGCCCTGACCTTGATCGCCCTTTGTCTGCCCGGGCTTGCCTTCGCGCAGGGTTGGGTGCCGGAACGCCCGGTGCGCATCATCCTGCCCTTCCCGCCAGGTGGTTCCACGGATTTGGTCGCGCGCATTCTGGCGGATCGCGTCAGCCGCAGCGCGCCGCATCCTTGGGTGGTGGAAAACCGTTCCGGCGCCAATGGCAATATCGGCATGGATGCCGCGGCGAAAAGCACGCCGGATGGCTATACGCTTGGCGCCTGCACCATCGGCAATTGCGCGATCAACCCCGCCATCTATGCCCGCATGCCCTATGATATTGAACGGGATCTGATCCCGGTTTTCTGGTCCGGCAGTGTCATGAATGCGGTGGCGGTGAATAATGATGTGCCGGCGCGCAATCTTCAGGAATTCATCGCCTGGGTGAAGGCCAATCCGGGCAAGGTGAATTACGGCTCCTCCGGCTTCGGGTCTTCCAATCATCTGGTGCCGGAATTGCTGAATGGTCAGCTTGGCCTCACGCTGGTGCATGTGCCCTTCCGCGGCGGCGCGCCCGCCTTGCAGGCGTTGATCGCGGGGCAGGTGCAGGTGATGATGGAAAACATCCCCACCAAAATCCAAGCCATCCGCGCCGGGCAAATTCGCGCCTTGGCGGTGACGGGCGCTGCACGAGACCCCTCCCTGCCCGATGTCCCCACCCTGGCCGAAGCCGGCGTGCCCGGCATCGTGGCGGAACCCTGGTTTGGCTATATGGCGCCGCGCGGCACGCCGGATGCGGTGGTGGCCGGGCTCAATCGCCTGATGAATGAGGCGCTTGCCGACCCCGAAGTGCAGCGCAAGCTGCGCGATTTGGGCGCGCGGCCTGAAGGGGGCTCGCCTGAGCGCTTCGCCGCCCATGTGCGGGCCGAAATCGCGCGCTGGCGCGACGTGGTTGAAACCAACAAGATCGAGAAGCTGAACTGATGCCCTATCGCATTGTCCTTGGCCGGCCCCTGCATCCCGCGGGTGCCGCCGTGCTGGCCGCGCGGCCCGATGTTGAAACCATCGAAATGTTCGACCCGCCCGCGCCAGCCCTGCACGCGGCCTTGGCCAATGCGGATGGCCTGGTGGCCTGGCTGGAACGGGTGGACAAGGCGGCATTGGCCGCAGCGCCTCGGCTGCGCGCGGTCTCCCGCATTGGGGTTGGCTTCGACACGGTGGATATCCCCGCCTGCACCGAACGCGGCATCGCCGTGATGGTGGTGAACGGCACCAATGATCTTTCCGTCGCCGAACACGCCATGATGCTGATGCTGGGCGTGGCGCGGCGCGCGGTGGATTCGGATGCCCATATCAAGCAGGGCGGCTGGTGGCCCAAGGATGGCCCGCGCATGGTGGATTTGGCCGGCAAATCCGTACTGGTGGTGGGGTATGGGCGGATCGGGTCACGCGTTGCGGCCTATGCTCGGGCTTTTCATATGGAGGTGATGGTGCATGACCCGCTCTATCACCCGGCGCGCATCGCGTCTGATGGCCATATCCCGGCGCGGGATTTCAACAAGGCACTGGCGGAAGCGGATGTGGTGACGCTGCATTGCCCGTTGATGCCTGAAACGAAGCATTTGATGGATGAAGCCGCCTTCGCCACACTCAAGCCCGGCGCCATTTTGGTGAATACGGCGCGCGGCCCGATTGTGAAGCAGGAAGCGGTGGTGGCCGCGCTGCAATCCGGCCGGCTGATGGGATTTGGGACGGATGTGCTGGAAGTGGAACCGGCAACGCCGGGCAATCCCTTGTTCAGCATGCCAAATGTCATCATCAGCCCGCATTCGGCAGCCAGCACGGAAGAAGGCACGGCCCGCATGGCGGAAGCAGCGGCGCGCAATATCCTGGCCGCTTTGGATGGCGCGCCCGACCCGGCCATGATGGTCAATCCGGAAATCCTGCAACGGCGGTGAACCGCCAGCCCGGTTGCGCCCGGCGTCTGGCCGGGCGATAGCGGCGCGCGAGATGACCTTTCACGCCTTCTTGATCCATTTGGCCGTTGCCCTTGGGCTTGCGCTGGTCTCGGCGCTGGTGGTGCGGCTGATGATTGCCTACCCGATCCTGGATCACCCCAATGCGCGGTCCAGCCATAGCCGGCCCACACCGCGCGGTGGCGGGCTTGGAGTTGTGGTGGCCTTCACCCTCGGCATGGGGATTTTGTATTGGCAGGCGGAATATGCGCGGCTGCCAGGCCCGCAATTCCTTGGCGTAATCGGCGCGGCGCTGGCGATTGCGGCCGTGTCCTTCTGGGATGATGCGCGGGATTTGCGCTTTGCGGTGAAACTCGCGGCGCAGGGGCTTGCGGCACTGGTCGCGATTGGCAGCGGACTGGAATTGCAGCGCCTGGCGGTGCCGGGCCTGGGCATTGTGCAGCTTGGCGCGCTGGGGCCCCTGCTGACGCTATTCTGGATTCTGGGCTGCACCAATGCGGTTAATTTCATGGATGGGCTGGATGGGCTGGTGGGGGGCACGGTGTTCCTGGCGCTGCTGATCCTTTGCGCCATTGCGGAACATCAGGGCGGCTGGTTTGTCTACCTGGCATCCATGATGCTGGCTGCCGGGTTGCTTGGCTTTCTGCCTTTCAACCTGCACCCGGCGCGGATTTTCATGGGCGATGTCGGCAGCCAATTCCTCGGCTTCATGGTGGCGATCCTGGCGGTCGCGGCGGCGCGCTTTGACGCGGCTGAGCTCTCCTTCATGCTGGTGCCGCTATTGCTTTTCGGCTTGTTTTTCGATGCTGCCTTTACGCTGGTCCGCCGCGCGGCGATGGGGCTGAACATCACCGCGGCGCATCGCACCCATTTGTATCAAATGGCGCAGCGTAGCGGGATGGGCGTGCGGCAGGTGGCCGCTGTGCAATGGGCCTTTGTGCTGGCCTATGGGCTGCTCGCTTGGGTGTTTCTGGAATTGGCCCCTGCGGTGAAGCCGCTCGTCTTTCTGCTTGCACTTGGCCCGCAGGTGATGTGGCTGATTTACGTGCGCACCCGCATGGCCCGTGCCGGGCTTTCCTGGCGCGAAAGCTGAATCAGCGCTGCGCTGAACGAGGCGCAGCGCTTGCGGTTTGTTGGCGCTGGGCGCTGCTTGCCGTGCTGCCCTGTTCCACGCGCTGAACAGGCCGCGCCGCAGGCCGGGGTGGCGTTGACGCGGCGGCCTGGGTTTGGCGCACCGGCACCTGAAGTTGCCCTTGACGATTTGGCGCACCGGCCACTTGCTGCTGCGGGCGGCGCTGTGCTTGGGCGGGTTGCGCCAGGCGCTGATTATTCTGCGCGACGGGCCGAGACGCAGGCGGATTACGCCGTTGGGCCGGTGCGGCGGCGGCCATCACGGAAGAAGGCGCCCTGGGCGCCACCCCCATGCGGGCAAAACCCTGATCGAGCAGCGCGCCCATATGGCGATCCCGTTCCACCCAGGAAGACCCCCCGAAAGTGGCCCCAACCAGCCGCACGCCATCACGCTGTGCGGAGGTCACGATATTGAAGCCGGACGCATTGATGAAGCCGGTCTTGATGCCATCCGCGCCATCATAATCGCCAAGCATGCGGTTATGGTTGCGGATTTGCGCCCGCCCCCAGGCGAAATGCACCGTGCCGAAATAATGGTAGCGATTGGGGAAATCCGTGAATAGGCGCCGACCAAGCGTTGCCATATCCCGCGCTGTCGTCACCTGATCCCAATCCGGCAGGCCAGAGGCATTGCGAAAGCGTGTTTGCGTCATGCCAAGGCTGCGCGCGCGCATGGTCATCATTTGCGCGAAGCGTTCTTCGGACCCGCCAATATGCTCACCCAAGGCGGCCGCCACGTCATTGGCGCTTTTCGTCACCAAGGCGAGGATCGCCTGTTCCACCGTCAGCCCCCCGCCGGGCGGGATGCCCAGCTTGGACGGAGGGCGGGAAGCGGCTTCCTCGCTCATCACCACGCGACTATTGAGCTGCGTCTTGCCGTCGCGAAGCGCCTCAAACGCCATATAAAGCGTCATCATTTTGGTGAGTGAGGCGGGATAGCGCGGTTCATCCGCGCCGGCATCAATCAATACCGACCCGGTGCGGGCTTCCATGACAATGGCGGAATAGCGCGCGCTGCCGATCTGCGCTTCGGCGGCGCGCCAAGGTAGGGCGGCTAGAGCCACCCCAAACATCGCCCCAGCGAATCGAACGGCAAGGCTCCCCAAGCCTTGGCGGCGAATCCTCATTCCGCAAAACCCCCGTATGGCCCAAGGCTGCGTTGCCCCGAACCTGTCTTCCCCTGACACCTTCATAGACGCTCAGCGCCGCCTCGTCCAGCAAAAAATGCCGAAATCCTCATTCGATCAGAGGCTTAACAAATTCGCTTGAGTCGCCACCCGAAAAACCCTCGCCCCCAGGCCCAGCCCCATCTTCAAAAATTTTTGTGCAGTGCAAAAAAATGCTTGCAATCGCCCCGGCGCCGCGCGTAGAAGCCCTCTCATGTTGCAGCGCAGCAAAATTTCTCGGCCTTCCCGGCCGGCACATGAAGTCCGGGCCGCTGCGCACCGGACAGGCAAGGAAAGGATTGAGATTATGGCACAAAGCAAGAGCCAGGCAGTGAGCAAGGTCGCGGAAGAAGCCGCGGCGCAGGCTCAAAAAGTGATGACCGATGGCGCGGCACAGGCCCGCGTCGCAATGGAGAAGAACATGGAACAGATGACCAAGGGTGCCGAAAGCATCTTCAAGGCGGCGGAAGAAGCCGCTGAATTCGGCCGCGGCAATGTGGAGGCCTTCACCAAGGCCGCCCAGACCTGGGCCTCGGGCTCTCAGGACCTCGCCCGCCAGTATATGGCGCTGGCGCAGGGCCTGACCGACCACGCCCTGGAAGGTGCCAAGGCACTGGCCGGCGTGAAGAGCGTGAATGAAGCCGCTGAGCTGCAGGCGAAGCTCGCCAAGGCCGCGCTGGAGAAGGTGGTTGCCGAAGGCACCAAGCTTCAGGAAGCTTCCGTGAAGCTCGCCGAAAGCGCCTTTGCGCCGGTGAATGCGCGCTTCACCGTTGCGATGGAAAAGATGGCGAAGCCGCTGGCGGCTTAAATCTTGGGCGGGGCATCGGCCCCGTTCTGGCTTGGCCGCCCCCCTCCCCCCCTCCTCCCCATCGGGGGGTGGCCGGCAAATGGCGTGATCCATATCAATGGGTCACGCTATTTTTTTGCCTTGAATGGTTCGGCATCTTCGCAAAAGAATTGCGCCTTGAATGTCATCAGGGCTTCACCTTGGGCCATTCGCTCCATATCCTATAGGCAGCGCAGCGTGGTAGTCTGCGCCCGGAAAGACCGAACCGACAGCATGAGCGATCAGGATAAGCGCCCGAATGACGGGCAAGGTGGTGGCGAAGGGCCGCAGACGGGCATCGTCGTGAAGGCGCGCCCGCGCACCAAGAAGCCCGCCATGTACAAGGTATTGATGCTGAACGATGACTACACGCCGATGGAATTCGTCGTTCACGTCTTGGAGAGGTTTTTCCAGAAGAATCGTGAGGAAGCGACGCGCATCATGCTGCATGTGCATCGCCGAGGTGTAGGGGTCTGCGGTGTCTTCACTTATGAAATCGCGGAAACCAAGGTAACGCAGGTGATGGATCTGGCGCGCCAGAACCAGCATCCGCTACAATGCACCATCGAGAAGGACTAACGCAGGGGGTCGAAGAATCCCGGGAGGGCGCCTACATTGGAAATCACAATCGGTCCTTGGCCCCGCAACGTTGGGGTTTCGGGCTAAGATGGAGCGTCGTTGATCATGTTGTCCCGTAACCTAGAACAGACGCTGCATCGCGCCCTGGCCTTGGCTGGTGAGCGCCGACATGAATACGCAACGCTTGAACATCTGCTGCTTGCGCTGGGTGATGATGCCGATGCAACGGGCGTGCTGCGTGCCTGCGGTGTGGATGTTGATAAGCTCAAGCGCGACCTGACCGAATTTCTGGACAAGGACCTGGCCGGGCTGGTGACGGAACGCGGCGGCGATCCCAAGCCCACCGCCGGTTTTCAGCGCGTGGTGCAGCGCGCGGCCATTCATGTGCAATCCTCTGGCCGGGATGAAGTGACCGGCGCCAATGTGTTGGTGGCACTCTTTTCCGAACGCGAATCGCATGCGGTTTATTTCCTGCAATTGCAGGATATGACTCGCCTGGATGCGGTGAATTTCATCAGCCATGGCATTGCCAAGGCGCCTGGGCGTTCCCAACCCCGCGCGGCGAAGGGCGATGGCGGCGGCAATGAAGATCAGGGCCAGGAACGCGAAGAAAAGGGCCGCGGCGCGCCGCGCGGGCAGGATGCGCTGGCGAATTACTGCGTCAACCTGAACAAGAAGGCCGAGCAGGGCAAGATTGACCCGCTGATTGGCCGTGACCAGGAAATTGAGCGCACCATTCAAATCCTCTGCCGGCGCACCAAGAATAATCCGCTTTATGTGGGCGATCCGGGTGTCGGCAAAACCGCGATTGCGGAAGGGCTCGCGAAGCGCATTGTGGAAGGTGATGTGCCGGAAGTGCTGGCGAAATCCACCATCTATGCGCTGGATATGGGCAGCCTTCTGGCCGGCACGCGCTATCGCGGCGATTTCGAAGAACGGCTGAAGGCTGTGGTGACGGAATTGGAAGCGCAGCCCGGTTCCGTGCTGTTCATTGATGAAATCCATACCGTGATCGGCGCGGGGGCGACTTCCGGCGGTGCGATGGATGCATCCAACCTGCTGAAGCCCGCCTTGGCGCAGGGCACCATTCGCTGCATTGGTTCCACGACCTATAAGGAATTCCGCACGCATTTTGAGAAAGACCGCGCGCTCGTGCGGCGCTTCCAGAAGATTGATGTGAATGAACCATCGGTCGAAGATGCGGTGAAGATCCTGCAGGGTCTCAAGACCAATTACGAAAAGCATCACAAGGTCCGCTACACGCCGGAAGCGATCCGCGCCGCGGTGGAGCTTTCCGCGAAATACATCCATGACCGCAAGCTGCCCGACAAGGCGATTGACGTGATTGATGAGGTCGGCGCATCGCGGATGCTGTTGCCTGAGAATAAGCGCCGCAAGACCGTGACGCTGAAGGATGTGGAAGACATTGTCGCCAAGATCGCGCGCATCCCGCCAAAATCGGTTTCTACCGATGACCGGGAAACGCTCAAGAATCTGGAACGCGATTTGAAGGCGATGGTCTTTGGCCAGGAAAAGGCGATTGAAGCACTCGCCAGCGCCATCAAGCTTTCCCGCGCCGGGTTGCGCGACCCTGAAAAGCCGATTGGGAATTATTTGTTTTCAGGCCCCACGGGTGTTGGCAAGACGGAAGTTGCCAAGCAATTGGCCAAGACACTCGGCATTGAACTGATCCGCTTCGACATGTCCGAATACATGGAACGCCACAGCGTTTCTCGCCTGATCGGTGCGCCGCCTGGCTATGTTGGCTTTGATCAGGGCGGGCTTTTGACGGATGCGATTGATCAGCACCCGCATGCGGTATTGCTTCTGGATGAAATCGAAAAGGCGCATCAGGATTTGTACAATATCCTGTTGCAGGTGATGGATCACGGCAAGCTGACGGACCACAACGGCAAGAATGTGGATTTCCGCAATGTGATCCTGATCATGACCACCAATGCGGGGGCTTCCGATATGGCGAAGCCCGCCATTGGCTTTGAACGCGCCGCCCGCGTGGGTGAGGATGAGGATGCGATCCGCCGCATGTTCACGCCGGAATTCCGCAACCGCCTGGATGCGGTGGTGCCGTTCTCTGGCCTGACGCCGGAGATTGTGGCGCAGGTGGTCGAGAAATTCGTCATGCAATTGGAAGCGCAGCTTGCTGACCGGAATGTGACGATTGAACTTTCCTCGGCTGCCAAGGAATGGCTGTCCGAACGTGGCTATGACCCGCTTTATGGCGCGCGGCCCTTGGCGCGGGTGATCCAGGAATATGTGAAAAAGCCGCTGGCGGAAGAATTGCTGTTTGGCAAACTCGCCAAGGGTGGATCGGTGAAGGTGGGGCTCCGTGATGGCGCGCTGACCTTCGATTGCCAGGAAGCCGCCCCGCCCGCGCTGCCGAAGCCCGAGGAAGATCGGGATGCGGAGCGTGAGCCGGAGAATGTGGAGTAATGCTGCAACGCTTTGGCCGCTTGGTGAAAACCGCCAGCGGCCAAGGGCTTCATCCCATTACGGATGATGTGCGCGCCTGGGTGGCTTCGCAGGGCGTTTTAAACGGTTTGCTGACAATTTGGTGCCGGCACACTTCGGCATCGCTACTTGTGCAGGCCAATGCTGACCCAGAAGTGCTGGCTGATCTGGAAGCCTTCTTTCTGCGCTTGGTGCCGGAAGGGCGCGGGCTTTATCGGCATGAGGATGAGGCGCTGGATAATATGCCCGCGCATATTCGCGCTGCGCTGACGCAAAGCAGCGTCAGCATTCCGGTGCAGAACGCAACCCCGATGCTGGGACAATTTCAGGAGATTTATCTGTTTGAACATCGTCGAGGCGCGCCGGAGCGCAGCCTCGATCTGCATCTGATGGGCGAAGCCTGATCACTCCGCCGCTTGCGCTGAAGCCTGCCCCTGCACGGTGAAGAAGCTCGCGGATTTCGGCTGTTGCGGCAATTCCACGCGGGTTTCCGTGATGCGGGCAAAGCGCGCTGGCTTGCCGCGAATAACCTCACCCTCATGCGTGCTCGGCATCGGGTTGCGCGCCAGCGGCACGGCATCGGCGGCGGTATAGACGCAAATATATAGCCCGCGCGGCTTGGTGCCGGCATTGGGGGCGGAACCATGCGCCAGCTTGGTATGCATCAGGCAAACTGACCCCGCCGGGCCATAGCAGGGGATGCTTTGCGCCAGCAGCGCCTTTTCATCCGCATCCGAAACGGCGCCGGTGAAACGATCCCCATCAAACAGCGAATACATCGGCCCCTTGTGGGAACCCGGCACAATTGTCAGCGCGCCATTGGTTTCATCCACATCATCCAGGAACAAAAGAGCTGTGATGATGTCGTCATTCGTGTGCGGCGTATAGGCGAAGTCCTGATGATACAGCACTTCGGTCTTGGCCCCCATCAGCTTCAGATTGATCTTGCAATGATGGAATTTCACATCGGGGCCGATCAGCTCGGCGACCATTTCCGTCATGTCACTGTCGCGCATCGCTTCCAGATAGGCAGGTGAGATATCGGATGGGTTATTGATCCGGCGCAGCGCGGGGTTTTCGGCGCTATGTTCCTTGCCCATATCAAAACGCGGGCGGCCATCCACGCAAGGCGGGCCGAAGGGTTTTGTATGGGCGCGGCTTTCTTCCACCCAGCCGGCAATCTCAGCGCGCAGCCGCGCCAGCAGATCGGGGGAAACCGCATTGGGCACCACCAGGCAACCATCGCGCCAGAAGGCATCCTTCTGTTCCTGCGTCAAAACACCCATGTCGCGTCCTCCAAGCTTGAAACGTGAACGATGTTAAGCGCAAAGCCGGGCAGAGTCATCCCGCCGCCCCCCGCTTGACCAGTGGTGGAGGTGCGGAAAACACTGGGGCCACAAACAAAACCGCCGAGGAAACCCCATGACAGAAATGCTCTCCCGCCGCGCCGCCGGGGCGCTCGCGCTCTTAAGCCTGGCCGCCATGCCGCGTGCCGCCCGGGCGCAGCAGGGCCGGCCCATTCGGCTGGTGGTGGGCTTCGCCGCCGGCGGGCCGACAGATGTGATCGCCCGCGTGCTGGGGCAGGAAATGCAAGGGCTGCTCGGACAGCCCGTAGTGGTGGAAAACCGCGCCGGCGCCAATTCACTGATCGCGACCGAAGGTGTGATGCGCGATGCGCCGGATGGGCAAAGCCTGCTGGTGACCACACTCGCCCATAGTGTGAATGCCATTCTGCTGCCCAATGCGCGCTATCGCCCGCTTGAAGATTTCGCACCCGTGTCGCTGATCGCGACGCTGCCGCTGATCGCCGTGACGGCGACCAATTCACCCTATGCCAATATCGGCGCCGTGGTGGCGGCGGCCAAGGCGCGGCCTGGTTCGGTGACTTATGGCTCCGCCGGCAATGGCGGCTCCGCGCATCTTTCCGATGCCTTGCTGGCGGTGATGACGCAGACGGAAATGACGCATGTGCCCTTCCGCGGCAATGCGCCGGCGCTGGCCGAGGTCATGTCCGGGCGCATTTCCTTCATGTTCTACCCCATGGTCGGCATTGCCGAGCATATCCAGCGCGGCCAGCTGCGCGGCCTCGCGGTCAGCACTGCGGAACGCCATCCGGATTTCCCGGACGTGCCCACCATGGCGGAGGCGGGCTTTGGCGGGTTTGAACGCTATATCCAGGGGGTTGGGCTGGTGGCGCCCGCCGAAACGCCCGCCCCGGTGGTGGAGCGCCTGAACAACGCCGTCCGCACCGCGCTTGCCAAGCCGGAATTGAATGCGCGGCTGCGATCTCTCGGCGCCGTGGTGGTGGGGTCAACGCCTGAAGAGTTCCGCGCCTTCCTGCTTGCCGATCTGGAACGCTGGCGGAGCCTGATCTCGGCGGCACGGATCACGGCTGAGGGTGGGTGATCATCAGGCGCGCGGGTTCAAGGCTTGCGTAGACATCGCCGCTATTGGCCTCAGCCGGCAGGGCGGCGATCCATTCTTGCATCGCCGCCGCATCACAGGGCGCGGGCAGGACAAACTGCAAGGTTTCTCCAAGGCTCGCCTGGAAATGCCGATAGCCAAGCGCGGCCAGCAGCCCCAGGCATTCGGCGGCGATATCGCGCTGGATGGTGGTGAATTCGAAGGAAAGCGCGCGGGGCGGGCGGGCAAGGCCGCGCAGCGCCTCGGCCTCAAAGCCTTCAATGTCCAGCTTGATGAAATGCGGCATGCCATGGGCGGCGATCAGCGCATCCAGGGTCGTGACGGGCAGGGTTTCGGCCTGGTCCCATGCCTGCCCCTCCCAGCCAGGCGCGCCGGCGGCGGCGGCGATGAAGGCAGTGCTGGCGGTGGCGACGGTGGGGTTGGCGGTATTGAGGCGAAGCTCTGCCTGCCCCGCCTGCGCGCCCACCAATTGCGAAACCAGCGTCACGCCAGGGTCACCGCGCAGCAAAAGCCGCAGCACGCGGGCCAAGGCAGCTTGAGGTTCCACCGCCACCACGCAGGCACCAAGGCGGCGGAAGCATAGCATCCGATCCCCAACATGCGCGCCAACATCGAAGGCAAGGTCTCCGGGGCCCAGGAAGCGGCGATAGAAGCCATCCAAAGCCTCGGCACGGCCTGGCGCGTGATAGATTCGCAGGCTTCGGCTGATGGCTGCCCGTTTCACGAGAAAATCAGCGCCGCGCCGGCGGCGTGTTCTGGTGGCACCATAATGCCCTCCGGCGCTTCGCGGGTTGGGATGCCGGCCAGGATGCGCCGGGCTGAAGCCGCGCCATCCGCAGTCCGCACCACCATCCCCGCCATGCAGGGTGATGCCGGGGGCGTGACACCCGGCAGAACCGTGCCAAGTGCTTCCGGCGTCAGCACGCGCACGCGGGTTTCCAGCGCCGGCGCCTTTGGCCCGGCAGCGCGCGCGGCACCGGGCAGGCGCAGCAGAAAGCCGCCCGCCGGGTCCGGTTCCATCGGCAGGCCGGAAAGGCGCGAAAGCCGTGTGGCGGTATCGGCGGGGTTTTCGGCGCATAAAATGGCGGCTTCCAGAACTTCAGCCTTATTGGCGTGGCCCATCCAGCGATCCTGCCAGACAAATTCGGGCGTGAGGTGCCGGATCAATTGCACGCGGCCCTCCGGCGGGTCCGGGAAAGGAAGCCGGGCGAAGCGCGCAATCGGTCCACCCGCTTCCACGGGCCGTTCCAGATAGGCAACGCCTGGAATATCAAGCCCGGCGGCGCGCAGCCGCGCCAGATTCGCATCCTCATCCAGCATCGCCAAGGCTAGAATGTGAATGCCCGGATAGCGCGCCAGAAAGGCGTTCAGGTTATTGTCGAATAACGCCGGGTCCAGAATGGCGATCAATTCGATATAGCCATGCTTCAGAAACGCGCAGCGATTGCCGGAGCCATATTTCTCAACGGGCAAATCAGGCCGCCGCCGCCCGCTTTGCTGCGCAATCGGTGAAAGCGTGAAGCCGAGCCTTTCATAGGCCGCACACATCGGCGCCAAATCGCGCGCGGCGACGCCCAGATGGTCAAGCGCAAGGGCAGTATTCATGCCGGATTCTCATAACGGTCGAGCAACCATTCAACGGGTTCAGCGGCGGCTTCATCATACCAGCGCGAAACAAGGGGATGCGCGCGCACCGCCGCCATATAGCGCTGCGTTGTGGCGGAAAGCTCCGGCTGCCAGGTGATGAAGCGTGCGACCACGGGCGCATACATCGCATCCGCCGCGCCGAATTCAGCGCCCATCAGGAAGGGGCCACCATGGGCGGCGATGGCTTCCGCCCAAATCGCCTCCACCCGCGCGATATCGGCCAGCGCTTCCGGCGTGCGGCCCCGGCCTGGAAAGCTGCGGCCAAGGTTCATCGGCATGGCCATGCGCAGGTTGCGAAACCCGGCATGCATCTCAGCGGTGATGGACCGCGCATGGGCGCGCGCGGCACGGTCCGCAGGCCACAGCGCGGGCGTGATTTCCGCGCAATAATCGCAAATCGCCAGGCTTTCCCAAACCCGCGCGCCGCGATGTTCCAGATAGGGCACCATGCCGGCGGGGGTTGCGGTTTTAAGCGCCGAGGTGCCGCCGCCGCCCGCCAAAGGAATGACCACTTCCTCCACATCCAGCCCAGCCAGCCGCACGGCCAGCCAGCCGCGCATGGACCAGGAAGAATAACGCTTGGTGCCGATGACAAGGCGGCCTTCGGGCATGGGGGATCTCCTGAAATGATCGCCCCATTATGCCCTTGGCCGTGGCGGAGGGAAACTCAGACCCTGCGCCGGCCCTTTTCGGGCTGCACCAATTCCTCAGCGCGGAGCGCCAGCCGCCCATGGATTTCATCCAGCTTGAGACCCTGGCGCAGTACCGGCAGGCAGGCCCTTTCGTCATACTGGCCCTGCGACCGCCCGGCTTCGAAATCCAGGAACAGCCCGGTCAGTGCCGCATTGTTGAAGGCATGCCGATTGCCATCATCCAAATAGCTTTCAGACCAGGTGCCCTCAGACAGCAACAACCCATGCGCTTCAAGTTCCAAGTGGAAGTAGCGCACACGCCGGCACCAGATTTCCTGCACAATGCTTTCACCATTCACCAGATGACTGGCCGGGATGAGGTGCCCATCCACTTCCATCGCGTGATCCGGGCTGACGCGGAGATCACGCGCCGGCATGCCGGGGGCAAGCGCGCCGGCCTTGATCAGGATGGGCGCGGTTTTTGCCGCCATGGTGGCATTGCGCGGCACGGCAATATCCATGAAGCCGACCCAACGCAGCGCCTCGAACGCGGCCTGCCCACCACGCATGGCCAGCACCATATCCCCGGCGCGCAGCTTTTCCACCAATTCTTCACCATTGGGCGTGACGATGCGTGTGCCTTCGGCAAAGCACACAACATCTTCCCAACCCTGGGTGAACATGGTGACGGTCTGGCCATCAACCGTATCCTGGTTCTGGAAATTGATCCAATCATTGCCGGTGAAGGTACCGGCCACCCAACCAGTGCCAAGGTTCAAGCGGTCATTGGCACCTGCGCCGCCAATCAGCGTCAGGTTACCAGTGGTGACGCCCTGCACCCAATCAAACGTGTCATTGCCAGCGCCGAAATCGAGCAAGTCGCCGCCATTACCGCCGCCGGAGAACAGCGAATCCGACCCATCACCACCAATAAGTGTATTGGCGTCGGTATTGCCGATCAGCGTATCGTCAAAGTTAGAACCGATCAGCCCTTCAATGTCGTAAAGGTTGTCTGTACCACCATCCTGACGAATGGCGACGCCCGGGTCTGGGCTATTGGATAGGGAGACTTCAACGGCACCGGTTGCATCCGCGAAGCTCGCGAAATCATTTCCATCGCCGCCGTAGAGATTGTTGTCTCCGACGCCGCCATTCAAGGTGTCATCGCCGGCGTCGCCATTCAACAAATCGTTACCCGCAGAACCCAGCAGGCTATCGTTGTCATTACCGCCCTGAAGTAGATCGCTTCCGTCACCGCCATTCAAGGTGTCATTGCCGGCGTCGCCCGCCAAATTCTCACTACCGTTAGAACCCAGCAAGCTATCGTCACCAGCGCCGCCGGAAAAGCCATTGCTGACGGGGGCTTGCCGAGCAATCAGCGTATCATTACCTGCTTCCCCATAAATAAATCGAGTACCACCATCACCGCCATCAATGCTGTCATCGCCAGCGCCGCCAAGGAGGTAGGTCTGAGTGCCGGTGCCACCAACCAGCGTATCATTGCCACTATCGCCAAATAAGCGTTGCGTACCCCCGTTACCACCGACAAGGCTGTCAGCACCATCGCTGCCATACACGTGAGCACTGTTAATGTTGCCAGTAAGCAAGGTATCGCCGAAATTACTGCCCAGAACACGCTCAAGGCCCGTCAGGCTGTCAACGCCATCTGCGCCCGCGCTGCTATTCGCACCGAGATTGACCGTGACGCCATCCGTGGCATTGGCATAGCTCGCCCAGTCAGTTCCATTGCCGCCATCGAGCGTGTCATTACCCGCGCCGCCATCCAGAATATTGGCAAGGTCGTTGCCCAGGATGCTGTCAGCGCTGTTGCCGCCAAGAACGTTTTCAATCCCGGTCAGGCTGTCATTACCATGGGCGCCAGTGGCGCGCCCAGCGGCAAGGTCAACCGTGACAGCGCCGGCATTGGCGTAGCTGGCCAAATCCCAGCCGTTGCCGCCAATCAGCGAGTCATTGCCAAACCCACCAATCAGCGTGTCATTACCGGCACCACCGTCTAGGTTATTCGCTAGGCTATCGCCCAGAATACTGTCATGGCCATTGCCACCAAGGACATTTTCAATCCCTGTCAGGCTGTCATTGCCTGCCGCCCCGGCACTTGTGCCGGCGACAAGATCAACCGTGATAGCGCCCGTGGCATTCGCGTAGCTCGCCCAATCGGTGCCAATGCCGCCGATAAGATCATCATTTCCTTGGCCACTGCCTAAGGTGTCATTGTCGGCACCACCATTCAGCGTGTCGCCGGAACCCTGCCCTGCCAGCAAGGAATCATTACCATTACCACCGAAGAAACTGCCCTCCTGACCCGTGCCGCCAACCAGCGTGTCGTCGCCCTCCTCGCCCCTCATGACTTGAGCTGGGCCTGAACCTGCCTGCAAAAAATCATTACCGTTACCACCAAGTGCGTTTTGGTTCTCGCCACCCGCGAGGATCAGCGTGTCGTGGCCGTCACCACCGCGAAGAACCTGGTAATCGCCCGACCCGGCCACTAAACTGTCATTACCAATACCGCCTGAAAGCGCCTGGCCAGTGGTAGTAGCGTAGTCGACGCCCGGGCCGCCGAGCAGTGTGTCATTGCCTGCGCCACCGGAAACGGCATCATTGCCGTCGCCCAGCTCTACGAAATCATTACCCGCCCCGGCATCAACTGAATCATCGCCGCCATTGACTAGAATTATATTGTCGGCAGCCGAACCAATTACGGTGTCGTTTGAACCTGAAGTGAGCACATTTTCGATGTTGATAACGCTGTCATTACCCACAGCGCCAAATGCGCGCCCAATGGTGAGATCAATTGTATTCGATCCGGTCGTGTCCGGGGTCCAAAACCAATCATTACCGTTGCCACCATCCAGCGTGTCGTCACCCAGGTCACCCCTGAGGTAATCGTTACCGCTCCCGCCAATCAGGCTGTCATTGTCGGCATTCCCATTGATGCTGTCATTGCCGATACCGCCATCAATCGTATCAAGGCCCGAACCACCATCAAGGGAGTCATCGCCATCAATACCAAGGATACTGTCATCCCCGCCCAGGCCAAGCACCCAATCGGGATTGGAGGTGCCGGTAAATGAGTCGTTGCCTTCGCTGAGAACTGTGTCGTTGAAACCGCTCATGGCAATTCTCCTTCAAGGCGCAGCGCATAGGTAAAAATAGCAGCCAAGCATTTTGCCCCGAATGCCCAGGCCGCGCCGCAACGTCCCGCCGAGGTAAGGCGAGAACCCCAGAATCCTTCATAACAGAACAATGTTACCGATGGCCTAGCCCGCATTATTCACCAAGAGTTGGCGGATATGGTATATCTTTTTGAAATATCGTATGATTTTGCTGTTGAACCTCAAAACCCACG
>JADCGG010000135.1 GCA_020249125.1 Roseomonas sp.
AAGCACCTTGAATCACATATCAGAAAGTTGGGGAATCCCTAGAGTTCACACAACCTAGCGCAGCTCGCGGTTCTCCCGTTCCAGCGCTTTCAGCTTCTCGGCCATGTCGCTCGGCACGCCAGCCCGCTTGCCGCTGTCCACCTCCGCCCGCTTGACCCAGTCCAGCAGCGTATGCGCCGAACAGCCAATCTTGGCCGAAATCGATAACGCCGCAGCCCAGCGAGAGGGGTATTCCCCCTCGTGATCCAGCACGATCCGCACCGCTCGGGCGCGGACTTCAGGAGCGAATTTGTTCGTCGTCTTGCTCATAAGGCCTCCATCCTATTTGGAAGTTGGAGCCTCCGACAAACCCGGGGCGGTTCAGGCGCGGGATGATTGGGAAATCTGCCCCAGACCTTTTGGCACAATTGGCAGAATTGGCAGGCGATCAAGGGAAAGAAGCTGCCTATTGCCATGCCTGCTTTGCCCAGGGGGTGGCGGGCGCTTCATCCGCGCGGGTCCTCCCTGGCTTTTGTGTATGCGGGCAGCTAGCGCGCGGATGCTCGGCAGTCGCCCGTTGCGGGAAGGGTGCAATATCCGTTGCGGTTGCATCCGCCCGCAATGGATGCCCTTGGGGTATGGCGGCAGGGGTCAGGGCTGAATGGTGGCGGTAACAAGAAGGGGGCGATTCTCGGCCAAGGGGTCCGCATGGGGTCCGCATGAAAAGTGCGGATTTTCAGGTGGCAGGCGAATAGGCCGCAACCCTTTGATTTAATTGGTGTCCCCGGCGCGATTCGAACGCACGGCCCCCAGATTAGGAATCTGATGCTCTATCCTGCTGAGCTACGGGGACAGCCCCGATGCCATTACCCCAGATCAGCGCGTCAGGAAACGCCAAACCGGCTTAGCGCCGCCGAAAACGCTCCACTGCGCTCACCAGGGCCGTGCGGAGCCCGGGCTCCAACGCGGAATGGCCGGCATCGGGGATCACCGTCAGCCGCGCGGAAGGCCAAGTCGCGGCCAATTCAAAGGCGGAGGTGGCGGGGCAGACCATATCGTAACGGCCCTGCACAATCTCAGCCGGCATACCGGCCAGGCGGTCCATGTGGCCGAGCAAACCCTCGGGAGGCAGGAACAGATCATGGGCGAAGTAATGCGCCTCAATCCGCGCCAGCCCCAAGGCGGTACGATCCTGCGCGAAACTCGCCACCGTTTCCGGTGAGGGCAAAAGCGTGGAACACGCCCCCTCATATTGGCTCCAGGCACGCGCGGCGGGCAGATGCACCGCCGGGTCGGGGTCACACAGCCGGCGCAGATAGGCGCCCAGCAGGTCAGCGCGTTCTTCTGGCGGCAAATGTTCGCTAAAGGCGGCCCAGGCATCGGGGAAGACGCGGCGCAACCCATCCAGGAACCACACCACCTCGTCGCGCCGGCCCAGGAACACGCCGCGCAGCACGCAGCCCAGCACGCGTGCAGGATGTTCCTGAGCATAAGCAAGTGCCAGGGTTGATCCCCAGGAACCGCCAAACAGCAACCAATCCTCGATGCCCAGGAATTGGCGCAGCACCTCAATGTCACGCACCAGATGCGGCGTTGTATTATCGCGCAATTCGCCAAGCGGGCGGGACCGCCCCGCGCCGCGCTGATCGAAAATGATCACGCGCCAATGCTGCGGGTCAAAGAAGCGCCGATGCACCGCGCCGGCGCCCGCCCCTGGCCCGCCATGCAGGAACAGCACCGGCTGGCCACGAGGATTGCCCACCTGTTCCCAATACATGACATGCCCGGATGAAAGCGGCAGGAAGCCGGTCTCATAGGGCGCGATATCGGGGAAAAGGTCTCCGCGAGGCATGGTTTAGATGTGCCGAAGCGCGCGGCGAAGCGCAATGGTTTTCACGGGGTCAAGCCTTCACAAAGCGCGCGATGAAAAACCCATCCATGCCGCCGCGCTCGGCCCAGTAATCGGGGCGGGTGCGGAGCGCGCCGGATGGCAGGATTGCCTCGGCCAGGCCAGGCATTTCCTCAACGCGGATCGGATCAAGCCGAAGGCCCAGCGCGGATGCTTCGCGCAAATGCGCTTCACCTTCTTCCGCCTGCAAGGAACAGGTGGCGAAAACCAGCCGTCCGCCTGGCGCCAGCATGCCGGCGGCAGAGTGCAACAGCCTGGATTGCAAGGCAGCGGCGGTCGCGACATCGCGCGGGCGCTTCAGCCAGGCGACATCGGGGTGGCGGCGGATGGTACCGGTTGCGGTGCAGGGCGCGTCCAGCAGAATGGCATCGAAGGGCGCGGTTGGGCGAAATTGCGCCGCATTGGCGGTGATGATCTCTGCCGGCAGGTGCAGTCGCGCCAGATTTTCACGCAGCCGTTCCGCGCGTTTCGCATCGCGCTCCACCGCCGTGACCGTCGCACCCGCAGCCACAAGCTGCGCGGTCTTGCCGCCCGGGGCTGCGCAAAGATCAGCAATGCGTTCCCCCGCACGTGGCGCCAGCAGCCGCGCCGGCAGGGCGGCGGCGGCGTCCTGCACCCAGAAGGCGCCCTCGGCAAAGCCGGGCAGCTCCGTCACGCGCGTACCGGCGGGCAGGCGAAAGGACCCGCCGAGCAGGGCTTCCGCGCCCTCCGGTGGCGCGGCGCCGGGCTTCAGCGAAAGATCAAGCGGCGCCGGGCCACAATGCGCCTCAGCAATGCTCCGCACTGCGGGGCCATAGGCAGCATGCCAGGCGGACCAAAGCCATGGCGGCGTATCCAGCCGCGCCGCATCCAGCCCTTCCAGCAGCGCTTCCCCTTCCGTGGCCACCTTGCGCAAAACGGCATTCACCAGCCCGGCAAAGGCGCGTGGCGCCAGATCCACGGCAGACGCCACCGCCGCATGGGAAGGCGTGCCAAGCAGCAGCAATTCCGCAACCCCGATCCGCAGCGCATGGCGCGCCGGCGGCGGCGGTTCGCGGCGGAGAAAAGGTTCCAGCACCGCATCTATGCTGCCCAGCCTGCGCAGAACCGTCGCCGCAATGCGATGCGCCGCCGCACGATCCCGCGCCTCAAGCCGCGCTGGCAGGGCTTCGAGTGCCTCTTCCAATGGCCGATGCGCTTCCAGCACGGCATCCAGCACATCGCGTGCGGCGCGCCGGGTGGGCAGGCCGGGCGGGCGCCTTGGCCGGGATGGGGCTTCATTCATGCCGCCTTCATGGCACCCGCGCCTCACTCGTGCTAGATGCCCGGCGCGATGACCCTGGGTAGTTTTCTCGACCGATTGCCGGAAACGCGCCGCCCAGGCTGGTGGCTTGCGTTATTGTGCCTGCTGGTCTGGCTGCCGGGCTTCTTTTCCATCCCGCCCGGGGATCGCGATGAAAGCCGCTTCGCCCAGGCCAGCCGGCAGATGGTCGAAACCGGCGATTATGTGCGGATCAAGCTGGGCAAGGTTGAACGCAACAAGAAACCCGTTGGCATCCATTGGGCGCAGGCCGCGACGGTTCACACGCTTGAAGCCATGGGCATTCCGGCACGCGGCGCCATTTGGGCCTATCGCCTGCCATCCCTGATCGGTGCGCTGCTGGCCGTGCTCGCCATCTGTTATCTGGGCCGCGCCTTGGTGGGGCGGCGTGCGGCGTTTCTGGCGGCGGTCATGCTGGCGCCCTGCATGGTGCTGGTGGTGGAAACCCACATCGCCAAAACCGATGCGGCGCTATTGGCGAGCATCACGGCGGCAATGCTGCTGATGGGCCGCGCCTATCTGGCGCCCGCGCAATTTACCACAAAGCAGGCTTTGGGCTTTTGGCTGGCGCTTGGCGCGGGTGTGCTGCTGAAAGGGCCGATTGCGCCCATGGTGCCGCTACTGGCCGGTATCACGCTTTTAGTGATGGATCGCCGCGCGCCCTGGTTTGCCGCGCTCCGCCCGCTTTGGGGCGTGCCTTTGATGATTGCCTGCGCCGCACCCTGGTTCATCGCCATTGGCGTCGCGACCGAAGGCCGCTTTTTCGCCGAAGCGGTGGGCGATGACATGCTGAGCAAGGTGGGATCGGGCGAGGAAAGCCATTGGGGCCCGCCTGGCTTTTACACCTTCCTGTTCGGCATCACTGCCTTTCCTTCGGCCTGGATTGTGCTGCGTGCCTTGCCGGGCGCCTGGGCGGATCGGCTGAAGCCGCAAACGCGTTTCTTGCTGGGCTGGGCGGTGCCGGTCTGGCTATTGTTTGAAGCCGTGGCAACGAAGCTGCCGCATTACGCGCTGCCGGCCTATCCCGCGCTGATGCTGCTGGCCGCCGCCTGGGCGCTGGACCCGCTGCGACGCCCAACGCCGCGCTGGCTGGCGGCGATTGGATGGCTGGCACTTGGTGGCGTGGCGCTGGGCCTGCCCATCGCCGCCATGGCGGCGGCTTTCTATGCCGAAAAGCGCGTGGATGTTTTCGGCCTGATCGGGCTTGGCTTTGGCATGGCGCTGATCCTGCTGCTGTGGCGCACGGCGCGCGCCGGGCATTGGGCGCGCGCGGCCTTGCTGGGGGCGGTATTGAGCCTGCCCGTCTATGCCGCCGTGTTGGAAGGCGTCATTCCGCGCTTGCAATCCGTTTGGGTTTCGCCGCGCTTGGCGGCTGAGGTCCGCGCCATTGCGCCAGGCTTGCGTGATCGTGATTTCGGCGTGGTCGGCTATCACGAACCTTCGCTGCAATTCGCGCTGGGTGGCGGTATTGCACTGCTGCGCGATGGTGCAGCGGCAGCCGAATTCCTGGCGGAAAAGCCCGGGCGCGTGGTGGCGGTTTCGCATCGGCAGGAAGCGGCCTTTCGCGCAGCGGCGGCAGAGCGTGGCATCAAGCCCCGCGATGCCGGTTCTGTCACGGGGCTCAATTACGTGCGCGGGCGCTGGCTCACGCTGCTGATTTTCAAGGTGGATTGAATGTTTCAATGGGTGGCGCGCCAGGTCGCGGAAACCGGGCTGATGGGCGTGTTTGTGCTGATGGTGGCGGAAAATATCTTCCCGCCCATCCCATCCGAAATCATCATGGCCGCTTCCGGTTTCGCTGCCGCGCGGGGCGAGATTTCACTGATCGGCACCATCATCGTCGCTGTTTTGGGCACGCTGGTCGGCAATGCCTTCTGGTATGAAATTGGCCGCTGGTTCGGCATGGCACGCATCCGCCCCTTGGTCGCGCGCTATGGCAAATGGTTTGCGTTCGAAACTGAGGATATGGATCGCGCCGAGCGCACCCTGAAGCGCTGGGGGCCCTTCGCGCTTTGCTTTGGGCGGATGCTGCCTGGCATTCGCACCATCATTTCCATCCCCGCCGGCATGGTGCTGATCCCGCGTGGCGTTTTCTATTTCTGGACTGCGATTGGGTCAGCGATCTGGCTGAGCTTCCTCGCCATTGCGGGCTATTGGCTGGAAGACCATTATGATCGTGTGCAGCATTGGGTGGAACCGCTCGCCTGGGTGGTGGTGGGCGGATCCATCGCTGCCTATGCGCTGCATCTGGTCTACGCTTTTCGCCGCGCGCGGCGTCGGCGTGATCAGGCGTAACGCGCCAGCGCCTGTTCCAGGGAAGCGAAGGCATTCGCCAAAGCGGCATTCATCGCCGCCGCAGACTGATCAGGGCGCGGCGTATTGTTCGGCAGCGCAGCGCTGCCCGTGCTGATCATCTGCCCCAATACGCGGGGAGAAGCTTCGCGTTCAGAAATCAGCACGAAATTCAATTCGGCTTCCGCCTGTCCCCGCGCGCGATTGGCGACAAGGCGCGTCAATTCGCCTTCCAGCACCAGATCAGGATTGGCGCGGCTGCCCGGCGCTAGCACGGCGGCGAAAAGCCTGGCATCCATCAACCAACGGCGCAAAGCCTGTTCTGCCGCTTCCGCAGGTGGCGCGATCCATTCGGCGTAGAAATCAATCTCCTCAGTCCCATCGGGGCGAATGCTGCGGAGCCCACGCACATCCAGCGCGGGCGGCGCGCGCAGCGTCCGCAGGAGAAGCAACCGCCGCCCCTTGCCGCGCCAGCCTTCCCCCTGCCGGCGTGGATCAAGCGCATAGCGCAGCACTTCCTGATAAGGCCGATCCGGCAGGACAGAACAGGCGGAAGCCAGGAAAGGTGCTGCCAGCAAGGCGCGGCGATTCAGGTTCTTCATGTCAGCGGCGTTCCCGATTGGGCGGCGGCGGTGGCGCGCCGAGCAGGGTTTGCGATGGGTTGCGCCTGAGCGCTTCCGTCGTGTCACGCAGATTGGCGACTGATGATCGCAAATCCCGCATCAGCGGCGACAAATCGGCTTGCAGATCGGCTGTGGTGCCGCGCGCGGTGCGCAGCGTCTGTTCCAGCGCGGTGACGGCAGCGGGGATACGCACCAGGGCATCGCGTACTTCGCGACTGGCCAGCAATTCCTGCGCACTGCGCCCGGCATCACCCATGCTGGCAATGGCGCCGCGCAATTCATTTGCCGTATCCTCAAGCCGCACCTTGCGAATCTCGGCGCGGAGTTCGGCCACGGTCTCACCCGCTTGACGCAGCACGGTCGCCACTTCCCCCTCACTGATCTGCTTGCGCAAATCACCCATCAGCCCGGCGGCGTTATTGACCAGGGCTTCAATATCCAGCGCTTCCAGGCGGCGCAGAATCTGTTCCGCCGCGCTGGTCACTTGCGTAATGGTGGAAGGCACGGCGGGAATATGATCGTAACGCGGCTTCCAAGGCACCTGAATGGGCGGGTAGCGCGCGGGGTCAAGGATATCAATTTCAAGATAGGTGACGCCGGTAATGCCCTGGGATGCGATGCGCGTGCGCAAGCCTGCCGTGATCATATCATCAAGCGAGGCGATGCGAGACACGCGCGTGCGTTCCACGGCGAAGCGTATCACCACCAATTGCATCGCATAGCGATTGGACCGCGCTTCCGGCACATCATAGACCGCAGCAGCGAGGGAGATTTCTGTCACGCGCCCGATTTGCACGCCGCGAAAGCGCACCGCCGCGCCAACATCGAGCCCGACGATGGATTCCCCCACATAGGTCTCAAAATAATCCGATTTGGTGCCGAATTGCCCCGCGGTCAGATACAGGATGAAGCCCACCGCAAGCGCAATGGCGGCAAGTGCCAGCATGCCGACGCGAAGAAAGAGCGTATTGGGCGGTTTTGCCATGTCAGGCGGCCTCTCGGCGGAAGAAGGATCGGACCGTGGGATGGGTCGCGGTATCGCGCAATTCGCGTGGTTTGCCCATGGCGATCATGCCGCGCGCTTCCTTGTCCAGCATGATGCAGCGATCCCCAATGGCCAGAATGGATTGCAATTCATGCGTTACCACAACAAAGGTGGTGCCGGTGCTGCGCGCAATATCCAGGATCAACTTGTCCAACCCGGCCGAGGTAATGGGGTCAAGCCCCGCCGAGGGCTCGTCCAGAATCAGCAAGGGCGGATCAAGCGCCATGGCGCGCGCAATTCCAGCGCGCTTGGCCATGCCACCGGAAATCTCAGCCGGCAAAAGCCCCGCCGCATCGCCAAGCCCAACCAGGCCAAGCTTGGCGCGCGCCAGGGCTTCGCGTGCCGGACGCGGCAAGTCTGTGTGTTCTTCCAAGGGCAATTCAACATTTTCCGATAGCGTCATATTGCCGAAAAGCGCGCCGGATTGCCACATCACGCCAATCTTTTGCAGCAAAGCAATGCGCCCTTCCGCATCCGCTTCCGCCAGATCAACGCCAAGGATTTCAGACCGCCCGGCGGCGATGGGTACAATCCCGATCAGCGCCTTGAGCAAGGTGGATTTGCCGCAGCCGGAACCGCCCAGGATGATGAAGACCTCTCCGCGTTTCACTTCAAAGGACACGCCCCTGAAGATGGTGCGCGAGCCGAAGCTGACGGCCAAATTCTCGACGCTGATGACGGTATCGTCGTTCATATGCCAAGCCTGAAGAAAAGAATGGCAAAAACGCCATCCATGGCGACAATGGCAACAATGCCGCCCACCACGGCCGCCGTTGCCGCATCACCCACCGCGCGCGGGCCCAACCCGGCGGAAAGCCCGGCGCGGCAACCAATGGCGGCAATCACCAGGCCGAAGCAGCAGGATTTGAACAGGCCACCCATCAGATCACCCAGGCTCAGCCATTGCTGCAATTGGTTGGAAACCGCGCTCCAGGGAAAGCCGAGGCTCTGCATCACCACTGTCATGCCGGTAAGGCCCGCGAGATTCATCACTAATGTCAGCACGGGCATCACCAATATCCCCGCCAGAATACGCGGCAGTACCAGCATCACCATCGGGTCAATGCCCATGATGCGCAAAGCATTCACTTCCTCATTCACCGTCATGGTGCCGAGTTCAGCGGCGAAGGCCGATCCTGTGCGCCCGGCCAGCACCACGCCGGCCAGAAGCGCGCCCAATTCGCGCAGCAGTGAAATGCCAACCAGATTGGGCACGAAAATCTCCGCGCCAAAACGCCTTAGCGGAATGGAGGATTGATAAGCCAGGATCAGCCCGATCAGAAAACCGAGCAGCAAGGTCAGCGGAAAGGCGCGCAGCCCGATCTCATCCAAATGGCGGAGGAATTCCGCGCCGCGAAAGAGTTTCGGGCGGAACATCACCCGCAAGGCCGCGACCAGCGCTTCACCGGCAAAGGCAATGCCGGAAAGTGCCGCCTGAATGCCGCCATAAACCGCACCGCCAAAGGCCGTGATGGGCGCGAATTCGCGCGGCGCTTCGCTGGGCACCGGGGCGGCCTTCAACGCCGCGCGATTGCGTTCCAAAACGGCCAGCACATCCGCCGAGCCGCCTTGCACTGCCACCGCATCACCCGCGCGCAGCACCAGAATGGCGCCGGCGCTATCCATGCTCTCCACTGCGGAAAGATCAATCGCGTTTGGCTGGTCAGCCAGGGCGCGCGTCATTGCTGGCCACAGCGCCGCCGCGGCTTCGGCATTCAGCGTGCCGGAAAACGCCAGCACCTTGCCTTCGGGTCCAGCGCGCGATGATAGGGCAGGTTTGGTCATGTCAACTGCAACCACGCGCAGCTTTGTGAGGATTCCGCAAGGCTTTCAAGCGCGTGCCCTTCAGCGCCAAAGCGCATGGATCAGCACCGCCGCAGCGACCGAAACATTCAAGCTTTCCACCGCGCCGGAACCCGGCAGCGTCACGCGCGCCGCTGCCGCTGCGATGCTTTCGCGCGACAGCCCCTTTTCCTCATTACCCAGGATCAGCGCGAAGGGGCGCCCGCGCGGCGGGGCTTCGGGCGCCACGCCATCGCGCGCGACCGCCGCCACCGTCAGCATCTGTGGCGCAAGCGCGCGCAGCAAAGCGGGCAGATCGGGCGCTTGGAATACCTCCAGCGCTTCCAAGCCGCCCTCAGCGGTACGCAAGGCAGCATCGGAAAGCCTTGCCTGGCGTTGGTCGCCGGAAATCACCAAAGCCTTGCAGCCGAAAAACGCGGCGGAGCGTGCAATGGCGCCAAGATTATGCGGATTGCCGATGCCATCCAGAATGGGCAGCACCGGCGCGGCCCAAAGGATTGGCGGCAGGTTGCTGGCGTCCAACAGGGGGACACCGCGCGGGCGCGCCACCGCCACCATGCCGCCATGATGCGTGGTGCCGGCGATGCGCTGCAATTCCTCGGGCGGGACTTCGCGATAGGGCAGGCGCCGCTTGGCCAAAGCCGCGCAATAGGCGCCCGCTTCCTGCCGGCGCATCGGCGTATAAAAAAACCGCAGCACATCGGCGGGCCGATGCGCGAAAAGCGCGGCGACGGCGGCGGGGCCGCAATGCCTGTCCGGTTCCTGGGCTTTGCTCACGGGCTAGACAGTGCCCTGATCTTTTCCAAGACGGCATCGGGGATTTCGATTCCCTCGGTGCTGGCGCGGGCGCTTTGCGCATCGCGCTTGGCGCCGGGCAGGCGCACGCCATCATCGGCCAGCATGGCGGCGATCAGGGTTTCAATCCGCGCGGCGAAGCCATCCGCACCGGCAAGCGCGCCGGGGTCAATCACCAGCAGCGCCTGGCCCAGGCGCGGGCGATTACCCTCATCCTGGAAGAAGCTATCGGCTTCAAAGCCGAAAGCGGCGCCCGTCAGCGCCACGCAAAGCAATTCGACAATCAGCGCCAGCAGCGCGCCCTTGCTGCCGCCCATGGCGAGCATGGCGCCCGAAAGCGCGGCCTTGGCATCGGTGGTGGGGCGGCCTTCGGCATCCAAGGCCCAGCCTTCCGGAATGGGTCGGCCTTCCTTGGCGGCGACCATGATCTTGCCGCGCGCCACCTCAGACAGCGCCATGTCAATCACCAAGGGCGGCGCGGCGCGGCGCGGAAAGGCGGCGGCCACCGGGTTGGTGCCCATCAGGGGCCGACGCCCGCCCGGCACCGGCATGGCGGCGGGAGAATTGGTGAAGGCCAGCGCCACCAGCCCTTGTTCCGCGAGGCGCCGCACCGGCAGGCCCATGGCGCCGGAATGGTGGCTATTGGTGACGCCGACAAAGGCAATGCCATGCCCGCGCGCGCGCCAGGCCGCTTCCTGTTCCGCCAAAGCGAGCGCGGCATAGGCCAAGCCATGCCCGGCATCTATCAGCGCCGCACCGCCGCGTTCATTGATGATGCGCGGTATGGCCTTCCCATCCGCGCGCCCATTACGCAGGAAAGTGGCGTATTGCGCGACGCGCGACAGCCCATGCCCCGCCTGACCCGCCGCTTCCGCGGCCACCAGGGCGGCGGCGGTGCGGCTTGACATCTCGAGCGCAGCGCCCGAGGCCATCAGCGCCGCCGTGACAAGTTTTTCAGCCTCAATCAGGGAAAGTCGCATCAATCCGCCTTCAATTTCGCTTCCTGCACCAGCCTGGCCCAGCGGTCAGTCTCGGCGCTGATATAGGCCGCACTCCGCGCCCTGTCCCAGGCTTCCACCGTAAAGCCGCCCTCACGCGCCCGGCGGGAAACCTCGGCATCGCGGATCGCGGCCAGGGTATCGGATTCAAGCTTGGCCAGGATGGGGGCGGGCACTGCCGTATTGGTCATCATCGCGGTCCAATTGGTCATTTCAAGCTCGGGCGATCCCGCTTCGCGCACGGTGGGTACATCCGGCACCAGGGGATGGCGGGCGGCGGAGGTTATGGCAAGGGGCCTGAGCCGCCCGCCTTGGATTTGCGCAATGCATTCCGGCAGGTTGGAGACCATGAAATCCAGATTCCCCGCCGCGAGGTCGGTCACGGAAGGCGCACCGCCGCGATAGGGTACATGGGTAATGCGATCCCCCGCGCCAGCGACACGCCGCACCAATTCCAGCCCCAGATGCGGTGGGGAGCCATTGCCGGAAGACCCGGCGTTCAAATTGCGCTCTCGTGCCTGGGTCAGCAGATCGGCAAGTGTTCGGGCGGGGTTGCGTTCCGCATTCACCACCACCACCAGCGGCAGCGATCCCAGCACGGAAACCGCCGTGAAATCCTGGCGGAAATTGAAGGGGGCGGCGGGAAAGAGCGAGGCATTCACCGCGTGCGTCATGGTGATGGCGAGCAGCGTATAGCCATCGGGCGGGCTTTTCGCCGCCGCATCGGCACCGATCAGCGCATTGCCGCCGGCGCGGTTTTCGATGATGACCGGCCGGCCCCAAATTTCCGACAGCTTCTGGCCAACCAGCCGCGCCATGATGTCAGTCAGCCCACCCGGTGGGAAAGGCACGATGTAGCGCACCGGACGATCAGGGAAGGCGCTTTGGGCCTTAGCGCGGCCAATCAGCGCGGCGGCGGGCAGAGCGGATAGCAGCAGGCGACGGGTGGGGCGCATGGGGTCCTCCTTGGCGTTTGGGCCGGCTTCGCGGCTCTTGCGGGAAAGCGTAGCCCAGGGAGCGGCGCTGCCCTATAGTTTTCTCATTTGAAGCATGACCTTGAGGATAAGCCGCGTGACACCTGTCGAGAAAATCCGCGAATGGCAAGAAGAACTCACCGCCTGGCGGCGCGATTTCCACGCCCATCCTGAACTGGGGTTTGAGGAAGTGCGGACCAGCGCGCTGGTGGCCGAACGCCTCGCTTCCTGGGGGATTGAGGTGCATCGCGGCATTGGCAAGACCGGCGTGATTGGTGTACTGAGGAATGGGAACGGCCAGGGCCGGCTTGGGATTCGGGCCGATATGGATGCGCTGCCCATGCCGGAAGCCAATGGCTTCGCGCATAAATCCGGCATTGAAGGCAAGATGCATGGCTGCGGGCATGATGGGCATACCACCATGCTGCTGGCCACCGCGCGCTATCTGGCGGAGACTCGCAATTTCGATGGCACGGTGCATTTCATTTTCCAGCCGGCGGAAGAAGGCCGCGGTGGCGCGCAAGCCATGCTGGCGGATGGGCTGTTTGAACGCTTTCCCTGCGATACCGTCTATGGGCTGCATAATCGCCCAGGCTTGCCGGTTGGGCAATTCGCCATTCGCCCCGGGCCCATCATGGCGGGCGCCCTATTTTTCGACATCATGATTCAGGGGAAGGGCGGCCATGGCGCGCGGCCCGAACAGACGATTGATCCCGTGGTGGTGGGCGCGCAAATCGTGACGGCTTTGCAAAGCGTGGTGGCGCGCAATGTGCCCGCCTTGGATAGCGCGGTGCTGAGTGTCACAGGCTTCAATGCTGGCCAAGCCTACAACGTAATCCCCGATCAGGTGACGCTGAAGGGCACGGTGCGCGCCTTCAAGGTTGAAATGATGCGCCTTGTGGAAGACCGCATGCGCGCCGTGGTGAGCGGCACCGCTTCGGCCTTTGGCGCCAGCGCCGAAATCACCTTCCAGGAAATCGCCGCACCCACCATCAATGCGACGGAAGAAGCCACTGCGCTTGCTGATGCCGCCGCATCCTTGGTGGGTGAAGCGGCGGTGGAACGCAATCGCACACCCGTGATGGGGAGCGAGGATTTCGCGTATATGCTGCTGCAACGCCCGGGCGCTTACATCCATGTCGGCAATGGCACCGGCGATGCGGGCGGCTGCGATGTGCATAACCCGCATTATGATTTCAACGACGAAGCCATTCCCTATGGCGGCGGTGTGATGGCCGCGCTGGTGGAACAGAAACTGCCGCGTGTGAAGTGAGAGCACACTGCGCATGACCAGCCTGAACCAGACCATGGATAGCCTGCTGCGTCAGGCTTTAGCCAAGCCGGAACCGCTTTCAGGCCGCGATCTGGAAGGCGTTTTGCGCCTGATGGGCATATGGCGCCATCAGATGATTGCCAACAGTATCATCGAGCGTGATGGCGCGGTGGTGCAGGCGGGGCCCTTCGTCGGCATGCGTTAGTCAATCCTGCATTTCCCAGATGGCCATAGAAAATCGCGACGAAGCTCGCAGATTCTGAAAAATAAAGATTCTTAGATTTTCCGACGCTGTCGCAATATCACGGAAAATCAAACGTCTAGCAGGCTGCTGAAAAGCCCTCATTGAGCATCG
>JADCGG010000136.1 GCA_020249125.1 Roseomonas sp.
CGCCTGGGCCATCATCGGCCACTTCCAGCACCGGGCCTGGGTGCAGCGTCACGCGCAAACGCTGCCCGCCATGGGTCAGAGCATTGTCCATCAGATTGGTCAGCATCTGGCGCAGCAGCGCGGCATCGCCATGCAGGCGCTGGTCGGGTGCCACCTGCACTTCAAGCCGCTTGCCGGCTTCTTCCGCCACCACCGCGTAAGCCTCGGCCAGGGTTACCACAAGCGCAGAAAGCTCCACCACCGGCGCTTCCTGCGGCGGCAAGGGCGGGCCGGCTTCAAGCTGCGCAATACGCAGCAGCGCGGTGAAGGTGGCAAGCACCGTATCCAATTCGGCCAAGGCGGCTTCAAAGGCCGCCGCATCGGCGTTGGCATCGCGCGCGCGCGCCAGCGCCGCTTCCAGCCTTTGGCGCAGGCGGGAAAGCGGGCCGCGCAAATCATGCGCGACATCCACCGTGACTTGCCGCATGCCCTCGATCAGCGCTTCCTGGCGATCCAGCAGCGTATTCACCGTGCCCGCCAGCCGATCAAACTCATCGGCGCTGCCGGCCAGGGGCAGGCGCCGCGCCAGATCGCCGCGCATCACCTGTTCTGCAGCTTCTGAAACCTGGCGAAGGCGGGATTGCAACCCGCGCGCCATGAACAAGCCGAAAGCCAGCGCGAGCAATACGGCGATTGCGCCCGCCGCCAACAATGTGGTGGCGAGGGTTGAAGCCGTATCCAGAACCGCGCCGAATTCCGCAGCGACGAACAGCGTAAAACCATTGGAAACGCCAATGCCAAGCGTGCGCACCGGGCCCTCAGGTGCACGCAGCGTGACAAAACCGCGCAAACCCATCGGCGCGCCGGATAGCCGTGCGGAACCCGCCACTGGCCGCCCATCAGGCAGGCGTAGTTGCACCAGAATGGCGCTTGGCGTGCGGTCCCGCGTGCGGGCTTCCACCGCGCGGGTCAGGCCGATCACGCCAAAGCGCTGGAATTCGCCCAGCAGCAATTCCGCTTCCGCGCGGATGGTGCTGTCCAGCGCTTCCTCCAGCGCGGTGGAACTCCGCAGCCAGCCAAGCCCAAGCCCCAGCGCGGAAATACCCAAGACACCAAACGCCGTCAGCAAAGCCGTACGCAGCGCAAAGCTGCGCAGCAGGCGGGTCAGCCCGCTCATTTCGGCAGGCCAAGCATATAGCCCACGCCGCGCATGGTCTGGATCGGCGCGGGCAAGCCTTCCAGCGATAGCTTCCGGCGCAGCCGGCTGACATGCACCTCAACCAGATTGGTCGAAGGATCGAAGTTCAAATCCCACACGCCTTCCAGCAGCATGGTCTTGGTCAGTACCTGGCCCGGGCGGCGCAGCATGAATTCCAGCAGGCGCATTTCGGTCGGCAGCAATTCGACTGGCTGGCCATTGCGCCGCACCACGCGCTTCAGCAAATCCATTTCAATATCGCCAACTTGCAGCAATACCGGGTCGCTTGTTGGCGTCGGGCGGCGCGCCAGCGCCGCGATGCGCGCCCGCAATTCACTGAAGGCGAAAGGCTTGGCGAGGTAATCATCCGCCCCTGCATCAAGCCCTTCCACGCGGCGTTCAACCTCCCCCAGCGCGGTCAGCACCAGCACAGGCGTGGTAATGCCGGAAGCCCGCAGCGCGCGCAGAATGGTGAGGCCATCCGGCCCGGGCAGCATGCGATCTGTCACGATCACATCCCAGGCCTCACCAGCTGCAAGCAACATGCCGTCACGCCCCGTACGCGCAACCTGCACGACATGGCCAATTTCCTGCAGACCCTTGGCGATGTAGTCGGCGGTGGCCTTGTCGTCTTCGATCAGCAGGATGCGCATGGGGCGCGGAATTACTCCAGGGTCGCGATGGCAACCGCCAGGCGGCAGCCCTGGGCGAATTCCGGAATGACCACATATTCATTGACGGTGTGGATTTCCGCCTGGCCGGCGCCGAAGGTGACCGTTGGCACGCCATGCTTGACCAGCCAATTCGCATCCAGCCCGCCGGCGGACACCATGGTCACCGGTTCCAGCCCCATGGCTTGCGCGGCCTTTTTCGCGCGCTGCACGGCGGGATCATTTTCAGACATCAGGAAGGGCGGATAGGCGGTGCGGGATTGGAAGGTGACTTCGGCGGTGGCGCCATCGGCATCCTTCACTTCGGTCTTCGCTTTGTTGAAGGCTGCTTCAAAGGCTTCCGTGATCTTGACCGCAAAGGCCGCATCCGTGCTGCGGGCTTCGCCCACCAGATGCACGTAATCCGTGACCACATTGGTGGCATCGCCGGCGGCCTTGCCATCCTTGCCGCCGAAGATACCAACATTGGAAGAACCCTTGCCTTCCGGCTGCTCCACCTTGCCAAACCAGCCGGCGCGACGTGCCTCGGTCAGCCCGATGGATGCTACCAGCGTTGAGGATATGCCGCGTTCCGGCGCCACACCCGCATGGGCGGCCTTGCCCTTGATGGTGACTTCCCAATTCTGCTGACCAACCGCGCCAATGGTCAGTTTCGCCGCATGGGTACTGTCCACATTGAAGCCCATTACGGCGCCGCCAAGATCCTTCGGGTCCAATTCCCGGGCGCCATGCAGCCCGCTTTCCTCGCGCACCGTGAACAGCATTGTGATCGGCGGATGCGGCAGCTTGTGTTGGATAAGCGCCTTGGCAAGCGCAATCAGCACAGCGCAGCCCGTGCCATTATCGCCGCCCAAAGCCGTGGTGCCGTCGGAAACAATCCGATCCCCCTCCCGCCGCGGCTTCGCACCCTTACACAGCGGCACGGTATCCATATGGGTGGAGAACAGAAGCCGCGGCCCGGGCTTGGTGCCGGGCAGGTCCACGATCAGATTGCCCACTTCGGTCGGCAGCTTGATGCGCTGATGCGCGGTGTCGTAGCGGATGGCGCTGGCCGGCACGCCAACCTTCTGCAATTCATCCACAATGGCCGCACCGATAGCGGCTTCATAACCCGTCACGCTATCAATCGCGAGCAGGCGGATCAGCGCTTCTGTCGCATAATCAACATCAACAAGTTCGGTAATGCTGGCCATGGTTCTTTCCTTCTGAACGCAGGGGGTCGCGGCGCGTCACCGCTTCGTGAGAATGGGGGTGAGCGCATCAATCACGCCCGTGAGCATGATTTGTGCGCCAATGCAAAGCAGCACAAAGGCCGCGAGTTTTGCTGCAATCAGCATGCCTGTCGGGCCCAGCTTGCGCGCGACCGCAGCGGCATTGGCATAGGCCACCCAAACAGTCAGCGCCACCGTCGCGGCTGTTAGCGTGAAGGCCAGCGTGTTCAGCACGATGTCGCTGATGGCGGAGGAACGCCGTTCCGCCGAAAGCGCGATGGACGCGGCGATGGTGCCGGGACCGGTGGTGAGCGGCAGGGTGAGCGGAAAGAAGCTCATGCGCTCAACCGGGGCGGTGTCCAGGGCAGCGGGCGCCTGGGACTCGCGGCGCTGATTGTCATCTTCCTCATTCAGCATTTGCCAGCCGGCCACCGCCACCGTAAGCCCGCCGGCAATCCGCAAGGCTTCCAGGGAAATGCCGAAAAAGCCAAGGATCGGCGTGCCAAGAAACAGCGCCGCCAGCAGGACGATGAAGCTATTGATGGCGATGGACCGCGCAAGGCGCGACCGTTCCTGTTCGGTCAGCCAACGCGTCATGCCGTGGAAGATCAGCGCGCCGGCGGGCGGGTTGATAATGCTGATCAGCGCCGAAAAGCCAAAAAGCCAGGCGGCGAACAAATCCCCGAAAATGGCGGAAGCCGTCATGAATCCCTGCCCTGAAATAGGTACGCGCGGAAGTGGCCACAAACGAAGAATTGGATGGCCAAAGAGGTCGTGCCTTCGATAACTCGCTTCTTAAAGTAAGCCATTGAGAGATGTTAGACTAAACAGCCTCTTGGCTGTGCGCTACATCCCAGGGGGGCGTTGTCTAATGATTCGAGCCTAACTGGCGTACTGGCTTAAGCAGCATCTGACCCATCTGTGGATTGACGACAGCCCGGCGAGGAAACTCCCTCCCAAATTCTCAGAGATGTTCGCGTTCACGGTTTCCTTTCCTGCGCCACTTCCTTCAGATAAACTCCTGAAAAATTGAGAATAATCATGCTGTCCAGGCTTTTGATCCCTATGGCTACCCGCAAGATCATTCCTGGTGGTCCGGTCGCTGCTGTAGATTCCCGATAGCAGCGTGAATCGGCCCACCAAATATAGGGTTAGTGGTGCGCAGAGGCAGTTTTGGATCGCGAAAGAATAGCATGAATCGCACCACTAGCAGGCTGCTGAAAAGCCACCACTGAGCATCGCGTTTTCGGCACTAGCGCTTGTTTTCAACGCCGCTTTCGCCTGACACACGGACCCTTGCGGTTTTCCATCAGCGCATGCCCAGGAAAGCCAGCTTGGCTTCCTTGCAGCGCCCTTTATGGTAAAGCTGGGAATCGGGGCGTGGGTCTCGTTGCTGCGCTTCTGGCCATGGAAATTCTGCTCAACATTATGGCGGGCGAGAGCCGTGCTTCGGCCGGAAGCTCTTGGTACTGGCCCAGGCTTCCAGCAGCGTGACATCAACCGAGAAATACTCGCTAGAAAGCAGGACCTTCACCTTCGGCTGCGCCAGTACCGCGGCCATAAACTTCTAGGCTACGTCGCCCGCCAGCAGACGGTCGCGGTTTTTGGTAAAGGTCGTGGCGTCCCATACCGGGTCATCAACGCCAAGACCAACAAACCAGCGAAACAGGAGATCAAACTCGATCCGCTCGACCAATTGTCGTTCCGAACGGATCGAGTAGAAAGCTTGCAAAAGCAGGGCGCGGAGCAGACGCTCCGACGGGATGGATTCCCGACCGAATGGCGAATAAAGCGCGTCAAAGGCTGAAGAAAGGTCTGCAAGGGCGCTATTCACCAGGCCGCGGATCACCCGTAGCGGATGGTCAGGGCGCACCCGCTTTTCAAGATCAACATAGCTGA
>JADCGG010000137.1 GCA_020249125.1 Roseomonas sp.
AAAAACTCGGTCAGCCCTTCATCATCGAAAATCGCCCAGGGGCGGGCGGCAGCATTGGCATTCATACCGTGGTGCAATCGCCGCCGGATGGGACTGCCTTTGTGCTGACCAGCGCGTCGCTTGCCAGCGTGCCGGCGCTTTACCCCAATCGCGGGCTTGATCCGCGCACAGCCTTAGCCCCGGTAAGTTTGGTGGCCGATATTCCAACCGCCATGGTGGTGCGTGCGGCATCGCCGTATCGGACGGTGCAGGATGTGGTGGATGCGGCACGCGCCGCGCCAGGGCGGCTGACCTATGGCAGTGGCGGGGTTGGGTCTTCCAACCATCTTTCGGGCGCGCTTTTCGCGCTCGCCGCCAATCTGGATTTGACCCATGTATCCTATCGCGGCGCAGCCCCGGCCATGACAGCGCTTTACGCCGGCGAAATAGACATGGTTTTCGCGAGCACGGTGGAAACCCTGCCGCATGTGCAGGGCGGCCGTGCAAGGCTTTTGGGTGTCGCGGGGCCAAGGCGCCTGCCGGCCTTGCCGGATACGCCGGCCATCAATGAAACCGTGCCGGGCTATGTCGCGCTGAATTGGTATGCCATCGCCGCCCCGAGCGCGACACCGCCCGCCATCATCGCACGCATGGCGGAAACACTCGGCAGTATCCGCGACCTTCCCGATGTCCGCACCCGCTTCGCCGCCGCCGGCACCACGCCCTTGCTGACCGGCCCCACCGAATTGGCCGCACTTTTGGAAACCGATGTGCCACAATGGCAGCGCGTGGTGGCGGCGACGGGGATCAAGGTGGAGTAGGATGCGCCTTGCCCCGTCACATAGGCCTGATCTAGCCTTCAGCTGATAACAACAACGCCCCGCGCCAAGTTGCGCGGTTGGGGAGCATCAGCGCATGAGCCATTCCGCCTTCAAGACCGCGCGGGATTTCCTGCTGGCGCAGCGCGGCGATTACGCGGCTGCCTATCGTGATTTCCGCTGGCCGGAACTTGGCGATTTCAACTGGGCGCTGGATTGGTTTGACGCTGAATTGGCCAAAGGCCCGCAGGGGCAGCAATTGGCGCTGCACATCATCGGCGATGGCGCGGCGGAAGTGAGTTTTGCGGAACTTTCCGCCGCTTCCAACCGCGTGGCCAATGGCTTGCGCGCACTGGGTGTGAAGCGCGGGGACCGCGTTCTGTTGATGCTCGGCAATGTCGTGCCGCTTTGGGAAGTGATGCTGGCGGCGATGAAACTCGGCGCCGTGGTGATCCCCGCGACCACGCTGCTTGCGGGCGATGATCTGAAGGACCGTTTTTCGCGCGGCCGGGCGCGCTTTGTGGTTGCTAACGCAAGTGACGCGCCGAAATTCGAGGGGCTGGAAGCGGGCGTCACCCGCATTGCCATTGGCGCCGCCCCGCCGGGCTGGCTGGCTTATGAAACCCTGCATCAGGGCGCCGATAGCTTCACGCCGGATGGCCCAACGCGCGCCGCTGATCCGTTGCTGCTCTATTTCACCTCAGGCACCACGGCGCGGCCCAAGCTGGTGTTGCATAGCCATCAATCCTATCCGGTGGGGCATCTTTCCACCATGTTCGTGCTGGGGCTCAGGCCCGGCGATGTGCATTTGAACATTTCCTCGCCTGGCTGGGCGAAGCACGCCTGGTCCTGCCTTTTCGCGCCCTGGAATGCGGGGGCCACGGTGTTTATCGCCAATCAGCCGCGCTTCAATGCGCGCGGCATGCTGGAAGCGATTGCGGCCAATGGCGTCACCAGCCTCTGCGCCCCGCCCACGGTATGGCGCATGTTTGTGCAGGAAGACATGAAATCCTTCCGCACCGCGCTCCGCGAAGTGGGCGGTGCGGGGGAGCCTTTGAACCCGGAAATCATCGAACAGGTGCGTGACGCCTGGGGCCTCACCATCCGCGACTTTTTCGGCCAGACGGAAACCACGGCACAAATCGGCAATCCGCCAGGGATGCCCTTGAAGGAAGGCTCCATGGGCAAGCCCTTGCCCGGCTATCGGATTGTTTTGCTCGACCCCGATGACAAGCCGGCTGAGGAAGGGGAGGTCTGCATCGCGCTGAACCCCGCGCCGACCGGGCTGATGATGGGCTATCAGGGCGATGATGGCGCCATCCTGCCGGCGGGCGAGGCCTTCTATCGCACCGGCGATGTCGCCAATCGGGATCAGGATGGCTACCTGACCTATGTTGGGCGGGCGGATGATGTCTTCAAAGCCTCCGACTACCGGATTTCGCCCTTTGAATTGGAAAGCGTGCTGATCGAGCATGAAGCGGTGGCGGAAGCCGCCGTGGTGCCGGCGCCGGATGCCATGCGCATGGCGGTGCCCAAGGCCTTCATCGCGCTGGCCCCGGGTGCCGAGGCCACCCAAGCCACCATGCTGTCCATCTTCCAGCATCTGCGCGGGCGGCTTTCCCCCTTCAAGCGGGTGCGGCGGCTGGAAGTGCATGAATTGCCGAAAACCATTTCCGGCAAGATCAGGCGGGTGGAACTGCGCCAGCTTGAGGAAAAGCGCTTCGCCGCCGGCGTGAGGCCAGAGGGCGAGCATCGGGAGGAGGATTTCCCGGAACTCCGCCACGGCTGAACAAACTCCCGCTTGCCCCCGCGCGCCAGCGGGTGTTTGTATCGGCGCAAATCCCGGAGAAGCCCCGATGAATGAGATCAATGTCCCGCGCCCGAATAATCTGGACGCGTTCTGGATGCCCTATTCCGACAATAAGTATTTCAAGGACCGCCCGCGTATGCTCGCCCGCGCTGAGGGCATGCATTACTACACCCCGGAAGGTCGGGAGATTCTGGACGGCACCTCGGGTCTTTGGTGCTGCAATGCCGGGCATGGCCGGCGGGAGATTGTGGAAGCCATCCAGAAGCAGGCCGCGATCATGGATTTCGCCCCCGCCTTCCAGCTTGGCCACCCGATTGCCTTTGAAGCCGCCGCGCGCGTGGCGGATATGACGCCCGATGGCATGGACCGCGTTTTCTTCACCAATTCAGGCAGTGAAGCCGCTGATACGGCGCTGAAAATCGCACTCGCCTATCACAAGGCGCGGGGGGAAAGCTCTCGTGTGCGGTTGATCGGGCGCGAACGCGGCTATCATGGCGTGGGGTTTGGCGGCATGTCGGTGGGCGGGATCGGTCCCAATCGCAAGCAATTCGGCGCGCTGCTGCCGTATGTGGACCATCTGCCGCATACGCATCTGCCGGCCAAGAACGCCTATTGCCGCGGAGAACCGCCGCATGGCGCCGAATTGGCCGATGTGCTGGAAAACCTGGTGGCGCTGCATGGCGCGGAAACCATTGCCGCGGTCATGGTGGAACCGGTTGCGGGTTCAACCGGCGTGCTGGTGCCGCCGGTGGGTTACCTCAAGCGGCTGCGCGATATCTGCACCAAGCACGGCATTCTGCTGATTTTTGATGAGGTGATCACGGGTTTTGGCCGGCTCGGCGCCAATTTCGGCGCGGAACGGCTTGGCGTGGTGCCCGATATCATGACCATGGCGAAGGGGCTGACCAATGCCGCCGTGCCCATGGGCGCGGTTGCCGTCAAAAACGAGATTTATGATGCCATCGTGACCGGCACCAGCGCCGGGATCGAATTCTTCCATGGCTATACCTATTCCGGCCATCCCTTGGCGGCGGCGGCGGCAATTGCCACGCTGGAATTGCATCGCGCCGAGGATTTGCCGGGCCGGGCGCGCGCGTTGGAGCCCTATTGGCAGGATGCGGTGCATTCGCTGAAGGGCCTGCCGAACGTGATTGATATCCGCGATGTTGGCCTGATTGGCGCGGTGGAATTGGCGCCGCGCCCCGGCAAGCCGACGCAGCGCGCCTTGGATGTTTTCCGCCGTTGCTTTGATGATGGCGTGCTGATCCGCGTGACGGCGGATATCATCGCCATGTCGCCGCCGCTGATTTGTGAAAAGCCGCATGTGGATCGGCTGATCAATACCCTGGCTGAGGCGATTACGGCAGAAGCCGCCTGATTCGAAACCGGGCGGGGTGATCTCCGCCCGGCTTCGCCCCATATAGGGGCCAAATCCTTTTGACGGAGAGACAAACGTGAGCGACACCGCCCGCGCCCCCGTGCCCGTAACCGTGCTGACCGGCTATCTTGGCGCCGGCAAGACCACGCTGCTGAACCGCATCCTCACTGAAAATCACGGCCAGAAATTCGCTGTGGTGATCAATGAATTCGGCGAATTGGGCGTGGATAACGACCTGGTCGTGGATGCCGATGAAGAAGTGTTCGAAATGAACAATGGCTGCATCTGCTGCACGGTGCGCGGCGATCTGATCCGCATCCTGGGCGGCCTGATGAAACGGCGCGACAAGTTTGATGGCATTATCGTGGAAACCACGGGATTGGCGGACCCGGCGCCGGTGGCGCAGACCTTCTTCGTTGATGATGATGTGAAGCGTGCGACCAAGTTGGACGCGATTGTGACCGTGGTGGATGCGAAGCATCTGCCCGCGCGCTTGACCGATTCCGCCGAAGCGCAGGAACAAATCGCCTTCGCGGACATCATTGTGCTGAACAAGATGGATTTGGTGAGCGAGGCTGAGGCGGCTGAGGTTGAAAAGCGCATCCGCGCCATCAACCCCTATGCCGAAATCCGCCGCGCCACGAAATCCGATGTGCCGATCAATGCCGTGATCGGGCGTGATGCCTTCAACCTGGCGCGCATCCTGGAACGTGAACCTGAATTCCTGTCAGGCGAGGATGATCACGAACATGATTCCGAAGTGAACAGCGTTTCCTTCGAAGTGGATCGCCCGATTGACCCTGAGCGTTTCAATGCCTGGATCACGCAGGTACTGTCCAGCAAGGGGCAGGATTTGCTGCGCACCAAAGGCATTCTGGCGTATGAAGGCGATGACCGCCGCTTCGCTTTCCAGGCGGTGCATATGATTGCCGATGGCGATTTCATCGGCAATTGGAAGGAAGGCGATCCTCGGCGTTCCAAGCTGGTTTTCATTGGGCGCGATCTCAATCGCCCCTGGCTGCGCCGTGGTTTTGAAGCCTGTCAGGCCGGCGAGGATGAGGCGAAGATCAATGCCGAAATCGCGCGTTGGGCGCCGCCCGGCGCATGAGCAGCACGGATTATTTGCTGGATAGCCGGGGCGTTTCGCAAAACCTCGGCGCCTGGGTCGCGGGGCTTGCTTTCGGGCATGAAGGCAAAAGCTGCATCTTCGGCACCAGCGATGGCGTTTTACATCGCGCGCTGCTGGCCACGCCGCAAGAAGCCTGGGCGCAACATGAAGCGCATGATGGCGCGGTGCTGTCGCTTTGTGCCGATGCCAAGAATGGCGCGATTTCCGGCGGCGATGATGGGAGCGTGATGCGCCTTGGCGCCGATGGCACGCTTGCCGAATTGGCGCGCTATGGCAGCCGCTGGGTGGAACATGTCGCAGCCCATGAAAGCGGGCTGCGCGCTGCCGTGGTGGGCAAGGCCGTGCATCTGCTGGATGGCGCGGGGGCAGCGCTGAAATCGCTCGCGCATCCAACATCGGTTACGGGCATTGCTTTTGATTCCAAGGGCAAGCGCATCGCAGCCAGCCATTACAATGGCGCCTCGCTCTGGTTTGTTGCGGCGAAGGAAGACAAGCCCCGCGCGCTGGAATGGAAGGGCAGCCATATCGGCGTTGAGATCAGCCCGGATGGCACGCATGTGGTGACCGCCATGCAGGAAAATACCTTGCATGGCTGGCGGCTTGCGGATGGGCAGCATATGCGCATGGCGGGCTATCCGGCGAAGACGAAATCCATCGCCTTCACCGCCAAGGGGCGCTGGCTGGCGACATCCGGCGCGGATTGCATTGTGCTTTGGCCGTTTTTTGGCGGCGGGCCGATGGGCAAGGCACCCACCGAATTGGCTGGCGGGGATCAGGCGCTTTGCACGCGCGTTGCCTGCCACCCGCAGCAGGAAGTGGTGGCGGCGGGCTTTGATGATGGGCTGGTGCTGATGGCGGAAATCGCCAGCGGGCGCGTAGTGCCCGTCGCCGCGCCCGGTCGCGGCGCGGTTTCGGCGCTGGCCTGGAGTGATTCTGGCACGCATCTGGCCTTCGGCACGGAAACAGGCTTCGCGGGGCTGGTTGACCTTTCGCGGCGCTGAAACGCGCCCCCACTGACACGCATTTGCAACCGGATCAGGGCTGGAAATGCCCCGCGCCCCTGTGCTTGAGTGCGCGCCGTGTTGAAGGAGAAGCACCATGGCCGCACGCGATGAAGATGATGAGGAATTCGATCTGGGCATCAGCCTGGAATCGGTGGCCGCCATAGTTGATGCCGCGCGCGCCGTGCAGGAAGGCGAGGAAAGCGGCGCCATCTCTCGTGCGGATGACGATGAGGAAGGCCTCGACGCCGAAGATGATGAAAACATGGATGAGGATGCGCTGCGCGCCTTCATCAGCGAATTGAATGAGGATGAACAAGCTTCCCTGATCGCGCTCGCCTGGATTGGCCGCGGCGATTATGAGGCGGATGATTGGGAAGAAGCGCGCAACCTGGCGCGGGAACGCAATATGCGCGACCCGGCGGGGTATCTGCTTGGTATCGAAATGCTCGGCGATATGTTGGAAGAAGGGCTGGAAGCGCTCGGCCTGTCGCTGGATGAGGTGGAAGGCTGAAGCATCAGCTTCACCGCCGCCCGCCCCCCAGAATCCCGCCAAGGCCGCGCAGCACATCCTGCACCGGTGATGGCAAGGCAGGCGTGCCTGGCCGAGGCGCGTCCTGCGCTGCGTCCGGTGCGGCGCGCGGTGCGGGTGCCGGTCCATCCGCGCCAAGGCGCGCGATGCGCAAGGGCTCGGCGCAATCCGCTTCCGCATTGCGGCCCGCACCACCCAGCAGATTGCCCAAAGGATCGGTCACAACCCGCCCCGTCAGCGTATCGCCCAGCAGGCCAATCGCGGTTTGGCCAAGCGCCGCACCAGCCGCGACACCAATGCGCGGCGCCGCCAGCGTCCCGCCCAGATTGACCGGCGCACGCAGCCCGAAGCCGAAAACGCGCAGATTGGTCTC
>JADCGG010000138.1 GCA_020249125.1 Roseomonas sp.
GCCACCGCATCATTGCCGCGCATCGCAACCTCAAACAAATGCGATGACAGTGAATCATAGATAGCGAAATCAGGCTACGAATTTCAGCAGCCTGCTAGGGTGTGGCAGGGCGGTTAGTGCGACGATTCCGTTACGGCGGACGCTGTCGCTAAGTGATTCTGCTTTCCGAGAGGGCTGGGGCTGGGCCATTCTGACGCCAATCGGCTGCTGATAGGCCACCTATCTGGGAAATGTTGGTACAATGGCCAAATGTCCCTGAATTTCAGTCTTCAAGACTGAATTTGACTCCGGAGGTTGATGTGAAGCTTAGTTTGTCCATGTTTTCGATCAAACAATGCCGCCATGGCATCATGGTGTGGCCTAAGGCAGATTCTGTTATCGGCAAGGCATTGGAGAAATATGGTGAGTTTGCCGAAGGCGAGAACCGCATTATGGCGCGCTATCTCAAGGCAGGGGATGTGAGCGTAGACATTGGCGCCAACGTCGGAACATGAACGCTGCCCATGTCGCGTGCCGTCGGAGTAAATGGACAAGTCCTTGCGTTTGAGCCGCAGCCCATGGTGGCACACTGCTTGGCAACATCGTTGGTTCTGAATGAGATATCGAATGTTCGCGTTCTAAACTTGGCCGTTAGCCAGCGTGCCTTCATTTCCAGAATGAATTTCAATTACGCTGGCGACGCCGTAAATTTTGGGGCGACAGCGTTGTCCACCGAGGGTGATCTTGTTCCCGTAGTTGCGCTGGATGATTTGAAATTTGAGCGCCTTTCTTTTGTTAAGTTAGATGTTGAGGGGCATGAATGGGATGTATTTCAAGGAGCGGAGCAGACGATCAAGTCCTGTCGCCCTGTTGTCTATTTTGAAGCCAAGCGCTTGCCAGGCACTGTTTCTTCAACAGAGTTTGTTCTACAATATGGTTATCGGTGTTATTGGCATTTTGCGCATTTTTTCCGCACCGACAATTTTTTTGGCAATAAAAATAATGTGTTTCCTAACCGCGGCGATATGAATATTCTTGCTGTGCCACGAGAGCAGCGACAGCCCGACGACCTTCCAGAGATCAAGGTCGCGGACGAGGATTGGAGAGCCGTTTATGCTGACTTTTTCGGAACGCGCGGGCTGAAGCTGCCATGAACACCGCGGTCCAGGCTCAGGACCCACCAAAGAAATTCCCCCTAGGATAAGGGAGCGCAAGAGATAGCTCCCACCATATGAAGACACGGGGACAGACTACTTACTTCATCTGAAGAACACCACCGCAGCATGACAGACCTGATCGCCGCGCCCTTTGCGCCAACGCATCAGGTGACGCGGCTGGAAGACCGCTTCAGCACGCCAGAGCTACCCGAATGGAGGCAGGGCCTTGGCCATTTGGATCAGCTTTTGGCGATATGGGAATGGCGCATGGCGCCAACCCCATGGCTAATACTGGAACCGCACGCGCCGTGATGGCGCGCGGATCAATGCACCAGCGCCACACCCATCCCATGCTGGAAAATCGCCGCGGCACCCAAAGCGTAATCCGGCGCCGCGCCAATCTGTGTGCCATCCGCCGCATGGATCGCGACTGACGGCCTGTTGTTCACCAGCACCGGGCGCATATAGGCGATGCGGTTCGTGCCATAGCGCGCCCAATCGAGCGGTGAGAGCTTGCGCAGCGCTTCAGCCGTCAGGATGATGTCCTGCTCACCTTCGGTTTCAGTGTCGAATTCTTCCTGGTCACTCATGGTCTTGTCCTTTGCATGTCCCGAAGGCCCACGCTGCAATGCCGTCCTGAAACAGGCCCGGCGGGTGAGGGGCGTTCAGCCCCGATCAGGGCGCCCTTCCACGATGGTGGCGGCGCCATTGGTTTTGGTGTCAATGCGGATGGTCTTGACGCGCACCTCAGGCAAGGGCCGCTTCAATTCCACATGCAAAAGGCCATTATCAAGCCATGCACTTTCGACATCTATGCCCTCGGCCAGCACAAAGGCGCGCTGGAATTGGCGGGCGGCGATACCGCGATGCAGGAAAATCCGGCCTTCCGAATCATCCTTCTGACGACCCCGGATGACCAATTGATTGTCTTCCTGGGTGATCTGCAAATCATCCATCGAAAACCCAGCCACCGCGAGCGTAATCCGCAGCCGGTTATCGCCGATCTGTTCGATGTTATAGGGCGGGTAGCCATCGGCATTCTTGCCCACACGGTCGAGCATCTGTTCCAGATGATCGAAGCCAAGAAACAAGGGCGAGCCGAAAAGCGAAGGTCTGGTCATGTAAACTGGCCTCCTCATCCGAGAGCGAAGCATGGTGCCGGGCCCGAAGCGCCCTGCTGATCCCCTATCTTGGCGTGCGGCTTTGGCGTTGCAAGGGGGGGCGCGCGGGGCTACATGCCAGCGCCTGCCATGACCGAAAACTCAACCCTGCCCATCCTGTTTGTGCCTGACAAAAGGCTCCGCCTTAAGGCGCGCCCGATCGGCGATGCCGATGGCGATATCGTGCGCGCTTTGGCCGATAGGATGCTATCCACCATGTATGCCGCGCCGGGCATTGGCCTGGCGGCGCCGCAAATCGGCGAAGGGCTGCGCCTTGTCGTGCTGGATATCCAGCCCAAGGAAGCGCCCGCGCCGATGGTGCTGGTGAACCCGGAAATCATCGCCGAAAGCGCCGAAGCCGCAACGCGCGAAGAAGGCTGCCTATCGCTCCCCGGTCAATATGCCGATGTGACGCGCCCCGCCCGCGTGAAGGTGCGCTATCTGGACCTGACGGGTGCGAAGCGTGAGATCGAAGGCGAGGGCCTGCTTTCCGCCTGCCTTCAGCATGAGATTGACCATCTGAACGGCGTTTTGTTCGTGGACCACCTTTCTGCGCTCAAGCGCAATATGATCCTGCGGAAGCTCGCCAAGGATCTGAAATCCCAGCAGCGCGGGTGAGCAACCCCGCGCAGCCGCTGCGCCTGGCTTTCATGGGCAGCCCGGATTTCGCGGTGCCGGCGTTGCGCGCGCTGCATGATGCGGGGCATCACATTGCCGCGGTGTATTGCCAGCCGCCGAAACCCGCCGGGCGCGGGCAGAAGGAAACGCCCTGCCCGGTGCATCGTGCCGCGCTGGAACTCGGCCTGCCCGTGCGCCACCCGGCGCGGCTGAAGCGTGATGGGGCGGAACACGCCGCCTTCGCCGCGCTTGATCTGGATGTGGCGGTTGTCGCGGCCTATGGGCTGATTTTGCCTAAAGCCATGCTGGAGGCGCCGCGGCGCGGCTGCCTGAATATCCATGCATCCCTGCTGCCACGCTGGCGCGGGGCGGGGCCGATCCAGGCGGCGATTCTGGCGGGCGATGCTGAGACCGGCATCACCATCATGCGCATGGAAGAAGGGCTGGATACGGGGCCGATGCTGCTGAAGGCGGCAGTGCCGATCAGCCCCACAACCACCACGCCCGAATTGCATGATGCGCTGGCAGGCCTCGGCGCCCGGTTGATCCTGCGCGCGCTGGCGGAAGACCCAGCGCCCCAGCCCCAACCGGCAGAGGGCGTTACCTATGCCCCCAAGCTGGTGAAGGAAGATGGCCGCCTGGTTTGGGCACAACCGGCCGAGGCGCTGGCGCGGCGCATCCGCGCGCTCAATCCCTGGCCGGGCACGTTCTTCATGCTGAAGGGGGAAGCCATCCGGGTTTCCGCCGCCACGCTTGACGCGGGCGAGGGCTCCCCCGGTGAGGCGTTGGATGATGCCGGCCTGATTGCCTGCGGGCAGGGGGCGCTGCGCTTGCAGCGCCTGCAACGCCCCGGTCGCGCCGCCATGGCCGCCGAGGCGTTTTTGCGCGGCCTGCCAATCCCCGCCGGGACCCGCCTGGAATGACGCCATGCCCCGCTTTGCGTTGAGGCTGGAATATGATGGCGCGCCCTTTTGCGGCTGGCAGCGCCAGGATGGCTTGCTTTCCATCCAATCCGTGCTGGAAGGCGCCGCCGCGCATTTGAATGGCGGAGAGGTGCCGCTGGTCACCGCCGCCGGGCGCACCGATGCCGGCGTGCATGCCGAAGCCCAAGTGGCGCATCTTGATCTGCCGGCTGGCCTGCCGCCCGAGCGGGTGCGAGAGGCGCTGAATTTCCACACCCGCCCCCACCCGGTGGCCATCACGGGCGCAGCGATTGTGGCGCCTGATTGGTCCGCCAGGTTTTCCGCCATCCGGCGGGCCTATCGCTACCGCATCCTGAACCGGCCGGCACGCCCGGCCTTGGAATTGGGCCGCGTGTGGCATGTTAAAAAACGCCTGGATGCCGCGGCCATGCATGAAGCGGCGCAGGGGCTTTTGGGCAAGCATGATTTTTCCGCCTATCGCGCCACATCCTGCCAGGCGAAATCCCCTCTTCGCACGCTGGATCGCTTGGACGTGACGCGCCTTGGCGATGAGATTGAAATCATCGCCGAGGCGCGCAGCTTTTTGCACCACCAGGTCCGCAACATGGTGGGCACGCTGGTAGAGGTTGGCCATGGCCGCCGCCCGGCTTCCTGGCCGCGCGCGGTGTTGTTGGGCGGAGACCGCGCCAAGGCCGGGCAGACCGCGCCGCCGGAGGGGTTGGTGCTGACGGGGGTGAGGTATGCGGAGGCGGTGGGGTGGGGGTAGGGCGCCCGACGCCCGTTGACAAAATTAGCCACGGCAATCGGCGCTTTGCCCCCACCAAAAATCCAATGTCAGCGAGGATAGGCGTTGCTACCTAGTGCATAGCGCATTGATTTAGGTTGAGTCGGTCGCTGACTGACCCGCCCTTTTTCACGCGTAAGAAGACGTTCCCCTTCTGGAGTACTTTCCGCCCAAGCGGCAAAGCTTTTGTTGTTCGGAGCTAGCGCACCGGTTGATTCAAAAAACAACCACTTGATTGTTGCAAGGGAATGGTCATCAGGCTGTCTATCGCAGGGTCCGTTCCCGAGCCCTGGTCCATCTTTCCACTTGATCTGTTTCAGAATATTTAAGATAAAGACTGGCTGTGATTTTGGGCGTTATGCGATCGGACAGCACTTCTCAAAAGATCGGTTCCAAAACCATGAAGACACCAGATGGGTTTTATGCTGTTTATATGTCAAGTCAGAGCGGAGAGGCTCTTGCCGTACTGACGCTTGACAAAGGTATCATTCGTGGAGCTGGGTTAGACTCGACTTGCTATGATGGGTCGATCAAATCATCTGACAACGGCTTCGATGTTGCATTGCATGTCGCTGTGCCCGCTCGATTGGAGCTTATACAAGGCGGTAGTTCCGGTTCTACAGGTCTAGAATTTGATTTAACATTCGGGCTTCCAACGAATTTTGCCGAGTGCGACTTCATTACGATTGAGACTCCACACGGATTAGTAAATGCGAGGTTTCGGCGACTTCGGGGGCTAGAATGACAGAGCAAATCGCTTCAGTTATAGCGGCAGTCTTTTCCGCAATCGCTACAGCGATAGCGGCCTTTGCTGCATGGAAGGGGCCGATTCATGCGGCGAAATTGGCTGAGGAACTTAGGCGAACAGCGGCGGCAGCTGAAGAACGCAGAAGGCTCAGGCTCCAGGTATTCACCACCTTGATGGGCCATAGGGCTGTCATTTACGACGCTGGGGCAGTTAAAAATTTTAATCTCATTGATGTAGTGTTTCACGATAGTCGTGATGTGCGCGATGCGTGGTCTAAGTTTTTCACTTCTCTTGATCAAGCCAAAAAAATTCCCCAGCACACCCAGGATGAACTCCTCCACAGATTGCTAAACGCTATGGCCGCCGATCTGGGCTTGTCAGGTTCCCTGGTGCCCGACGACCTAAGTCGCGTCTACTATCCAGGTGCGTTAGCCGAGGCGGCTCATTTGGAGATGCTAGATCGAAGGGCGAGATTGCAGGTCTTGCGAGGTGGTAGCGGCCCTGCCGCTAACAGTGCGCCTGTGATGGTAGGCCAGGACAACTGGCCGCCGCCGCCGCGCTCATTTTAAAAATATATTAACTCCCTCACTAAATGTGGCCGTCACCCCAAGGGTTTAACGCGCCCCCGCCGCTTCCGCCTTCCCCCTAAACAAATCCAAAAACCCCGAAACCACATCCCCCAGGCTGCGCCCGCGCCCGGTATCAATCGAAACCGCCGCGGTCACGCCAGCGCGCAGCGGCGGTTCCCCCGCATGGGGTTCAAGGCGGATGCGCACAGGCAGGCGCTGCACCACCTTCACCCAATTGCCGGAGGCATTTTGCGGCGGCAGGATCGCAAACTCTGCCCCCGTTGCCGGGCTGATGCTTTCCACCACGCCCTTCCACGTCACCTTCGGGTAGATATCCAACACCACCTCCACGCGCTGGCCTATCGCCACATGGGTCAGGGTAGCTTCCTTCAAATTCGCATCCACCTAGGGGCGGCTTTCAGAAACCAGCGCGAAGATCGGCGTCGCCGCACGCAATTGCTCGCCCAGTTGCAGGCGCACATTCACCGCCGTGCTACCCATCAGCGCCTTGATTTCGGTGCGCGCCAAATCCAGTGCGGCGCGGTCGCGTTCGGCGATTGATGGCCGGACCGCGCGGCATGCTGGCTATGCCATCAGCCTGCGTGTTCGCAAGCGGATCGAGGAGGCCTTCGGCTGGGCCAAGACGGTGGCTGGCATGCGCAAGGCGCGCCATCGCGGGCTGCCCAAGGTGGACTGGCAATTCACCCTGGCCATGGCGGCTTAAAATCTGGTTCGCCTGCCGAAGTTGCTGGTGGTGGCGGCGTGATGCCGGGAGTCTGTCCCGAGCGAGCCAACGGGGCCAAAAAGTCACTGAAAATGGCTGTGCGCAGGCGCAAGCAGCGTTGAAAACATGCTCGCGCGCCAAAATCGCCATGCTCAATGAGGGCTTTTCAGCAGCCTGCTAGTTTCAGGACCCATTAATTGTTCGCAGCGACGTGGCCATGTGTGATTCTACCTATGGCGGCGGTGCCGCCATGCCCAGTCCCCAGCCGCCCTTTCTGCTGACACCTGGCCAATCGCGCGCTTATCGCCGCGTTTTCCGTGTAAGGCGGGTTGCGTGAATCCATGTGAACGCAACACGCTCTGGCTTGCCGCGATGCCCGGCGCCTTGGCCTGTTTCGACAGAGGGGCGAATGCTGACGGTGAAACATCGTTTTGCGCTCAGCAATCCCGCCTTGGTGGGCGTGCCCGCCAAAAATTGCTCGTGAGCGTCAACCACCCTATCCCGGCGTGGACATCGCATTACGCAGCCCGCTCAGCCTGCATCGTCTCGCCCTTCACGGCGGCAAGCGCCGCCTTCACCTTGAAGGCCGGGCTGTGGCTCCGACGTGATCGTCTCGCTCTGCTATCCTCTGATCACGTCATCATGCCGCTTTGGGGCAGAAGCTCCGGTCAGCCAAGCTGTATAGATTCCCCGCGCCAGATCTCTCGAAGGAAAAGCTGAAAATATCGTTACATCAACGATCCGTCAGGCGCAATTCAATACGCCGATTACGCGCCAAGGCCTGAGGCGAATCGCCCGGATCAATGGGTTGCGCATCACCAAAGCTAGTCGCTGCCACGCGATTGGGCGGCAGCCCTTCCGCAATCAGCATCTGGGTAACCGCAATTGCCCGTGCTGCCGCCAATTCCCAATTGCTGGCGAAGCGCGCGCTGCGAATGGGGTTGCGATCCGCATGGCCATCCACGCGCAAAACCCAGGCGACATCGGGCGGGATCAGCGGCGTGACCTCGGCCAACACCGTGGCCAAGGCACGCACCTGCCTGAGGCCGGCTTCGGACAATTCGGCGCTGGCGGGGGCGAAAAGCACCTCACCCTGGAAGATAAAGCGATCGCCCACGATGCGCACTTCCGGCCTTTCGCCCAGAACATCGCGTAGCCTGCCAAAGAAATCACTGCGGTAGCGCTGCAATTCCTCAACCCGCGCCGCCAGCGCAGCATTCAGGCGCTGGCCTAAAAGCGCGATTTGCGCATTGCGGTCCCGCCCTTCCGCTTCCGCCAGATCAAGCGCACGGGATAGCCGCGCCAATTCCGCGCGCAGCGCTTCCGTCTGGCGCGTCAGCAGCGCGATTTGCGCGGCAGCACTCTCGGCAAGCCGTGCGCGTTCGCCGGCTTCGGCTTCAGCCCGTTCTCGCCCGCGCTGTTCCTGTGCGGCACGACGTTCCAATTCATCGCGGAGCGCCGTCAGCGCCCTGATCTGTTCGGAAAGCCTGGCCATTTCCGAAAGCCGCTGTGTTACGGTTTCACGTTCGACGCGCACTTGCCGATCAAGTGCTGCGGCTTCGCGGCGCAGGGCTTCAAGCGCTGCTTGCGCCGCCGCCAATTCCGCCAGGGCGGTGCGGCGTTCACGTTCCAAATCGCTGATGCGTGCTTCGGCGCGTTGGCGGGCCTCGGCCAATTCCGTCTGGCTGCCGCGCAAATCGCGTTGCAGCCGCGCGGCATCGCCACCTGTCCGTTCAGCGCGGGCAAGCGCCTCGGCCAATTGCCGTTCCATCGCACCTGCGCGGTCTGCCGCACTGCGCGCCGCCAGTTCCAAATCCGAAAGCCGCGCGCCGAGCCTGTCACGTTCCCCGCGCAGCCCATCACGTTCATTGGCGAGTCGATCGCGTTCATCGCGGATCAGGGCGAGGGATTGCAGCGCCGTATCGCGCGCGGTGCCGGCGCTGCGCAGATCATCATTCAGCCGCCCCAATTGTTGGCGCAATTGCTCCCCCTGCGTTGCTTCAAGGGAGAGCAATTCTGCCAATTCCGCGACACGGCGATTGAGCGCATCCACCGCCTGTTCCCGCGAACTGAGCGCGACCGAAAGGAAGCCCTGCGCCAACACAAAGACCAGCAGCACAAAGATGATGACCATGAGCAGTGTGGAAAGCGCATCCACATAGCCCGGCCA
>JADCGG010000139.1 GCA_020249125.1 Roseomonas sp.
ATCGCCATTGCCTATGGCGCGCGGGAATTGCCGGAACTCCGCCGGCAAAGCCGCGTCTTTCATCGCCACCGCGCGGAAGCGCAAGCGCCGGGCGCGCTGATCCCGGTGCCGGAGGCGGATCATTTCCGTGTGCTGGAAGCGCTTTGGCGCCGCGATGGGGTATTGTTGCGTGCGGCGGCGGAGGTTTTGGCGGCGGCGGGGTAACGCCAAACAAAAACGGCGCGGGAAGGCCCCGCGCCGTTTTGCTGACCCAAAATCAGGCGTGAATTACGCCGACTTCGCCATGATCTCATCCGCGATATTGCGCGGCACCGGATCATAATGGTGGAACTGCATGGAGAAGGAAGCGCGCCCCTTCGTCATGCCACGCAGGTTGGAAATATAGCCAAACATTTCCTTGAGCGGCACATGCGCGCGCACAATGACGCTGGTGCCGGCCATGTCCTGGCTTTGGATCACGCCGCGGCGGCGGTTCAAGTCGCCCACAACATCGCCCACGTGATCAGATGGCGTGGTCACTTCCACATCCATGATCGGTTCCAGGATCACCGGGCTGGCCTTCTTCATGCCTTCGCGGAAGCAGGCCTTGGCGGCGATTTCAAACGCCAGCGCGCTTGAATCGACATCGTGATACTTGCCGTCAATCAGGCTGTACTTGGAGTCCACCGTGGGGAAGCCGGCCAGCACGCCGGTATCGGCCTGCACCTTGATGCCCTTTTCCACCGCCGGGATGTATTCCTTCGGCACCGCGCCACCCACAACGCCATTGTGGAATTCGATCCCTTCATTCCGTTCCTTCGGTTCAAACACGATCTTCACTTCGGCGTATTGGCCCGAACCGCCCGATTGCTTCTTATGGGTATAGGTTTCGGTATGCGACTTGGTGATGGTTTCGCGGTAAGCCACCTGCGGCGCGCCGATATTCGCATCCACACCATATTCGCGCTTCAGGCGGTCAATGATGATTTCCAGATGCAATTCGCCCATGCCGGACAGAATGGTCTGGCCGCTTTCCTGATCGGTGCGCAGCCGCAGAGAAGGATCTTCACCGGCCAGCTTCTGCAGGCCAAGCGTCATCTTCTCAACGCCTTCCTTGGTCTTGGGTTCAACCGAGATGTCAATCACGGGCACCGGGAAGGCCATACGTTCCAGCACCACCGCATCTTCCTGCGCGGCCAGCGTATCACCCGTGCCGGTATCCTTCAGGCCGACGAAAGCCGCGATATCACCCGCGAAGACTTCCTTGATTTCTTCACGCTTATCAGCATGCATCTGGAACATGCGGCCCACGCGTTCCTTGTGGCCCTTGGTCGTGTTCAGCACCTGGTCGCCAGACCGCAGCACGCCGCGATAGACGCGCACAAAGGTCAGGTTGCCGTATTTGTCGTTGATGATCTTGAAGGCCAAGCCGGCAAAGGGCTCGTTCTCATTGGCGGGGATCACGCGGCGATCGGCGGTTTCATCCTGGCCTTCTTCCGGCGCAACCTTGATGCCTTCGCGGTCAATCGGGGAAGGCAGGTAATCAATCACCGCATCCAGAAGAGGTTGCACGCCCTTGTTCTTGAAGGCCGTGCCGCAGAGCACCGGGCGGAATTCGCCAGTGATGGTGCCGCGCTTGATGCAGCGCTTCAGGGTTTCGATGCTGACATCGCCCTTGTCGAAATATTCTTCCATGGCCGCTTCATCAATGCCGACAACGGTATCAAGCAGCTTCTGGCGATATTCGGCGGCCTTATCGGCCAAATCGGCGGGGATCGGCGCTTCGTGATACTTCGCGCCCAGCTCATCACCTTCCCAGATCAGCGCCTTCATCTCCACCAGGTCAACAATGCCCTGGAAGGTGTCTTCAATGCCAATCGGCAATTGCAGCGCAACCCAGTTGATGCCGAGCTTTTCCGTCAGCGTATCGGCAGCGCGATAGAAATCGGCGCCGGTACGGTCCAGCTTATTGATGAAGATGATGCGCGGCACATTGTAGCGGTCAGCCAGGCGCCAGTTGGTTTCGGACTGCGGCTGCACGCCGGCCACACCTTCAATGATGAAGACCGCACCATCCAGCACGCGCAGCGACCGGTTCACTTCAATGTTGAAGTCAATATGGCCGGGGGTATCGATGATGTTGATGCGGTGGTCATTCCACACGGCGGTCACGGCGGCGGAGGTGATGGTAATTCCGCGTTCGCGTTCCTGGTCCATGTAATCGGTCGTGGTATTGCCTTCATGCACTCACCGATCTTGTGGGACTTGCCGGTGTAGTACAGGATGCGTTCCGTCGTGGTGGTCTTGCCCGCGTCAATATGCGCGGTGATGCCGATATTGCGGATACGGTCTAGCGGGGTACGCGCCACGGTGGGCCTCCATAAGCAAAAGCGGAGCGCCCGCCCCGGCTTTCGCCGGACGCCGCCCGCCATAAGGGTTCAGGTTAGAATCGCTCTCGGGCCGCTATCTGCGATGTTCGGGCGCGGTTTGCAAGCGCCAAGGTGCCTCGGGCGCGGCTTTATTCGCCCAAAAGGCGGTTTGACGCCCCTTCAATCCAGCCTGATCGCTTCAGCCGCGATCAGATCGCGCATTTCAGCGCGCTCGGTGGCCAGAAAGCGGGCGAAGGCCTCTGGGCCTTCTGCGGTGGGTGTCAGGCCAAGCGCTTCAAGCCGCGGCCTCAGCGACTGTTGCTCCACTGCATCCTTCGCCGCCGCTGCCAGGCGGGCAATCACCGGCGCGGGCGTGGCAGCAGGGGCCAAAAGCCCCAACCAATCACCCATCTGAAACCCGGCGAAACCCTGTTCGCTGATGGTCGGCAGGGCCGGGAAGGCCGCGCTGCGCGCGGCGGCGGAAAGCGCAATGGCGCGCGCCTTGCCATCGCGGATCAAGGGCGTGGCCAGCGCCAGCGAGGTAAAGCCAAAAGGCACATCCCCGCGCAAAAGCCCCGCCATCTGATCCGCCCCGCCGCGATAGGGGATATGTTCCCCCTTGATCCCGGCGCGGCTCAGCAGGCTGGCCGCCGCCAAATGGGTGCGCGACCCCACCCCCACGCTGCCATAGCGCGCCTGTTCCGGACTGGCGCGCAGCCGCGTGAGCAAGCCGGGCAAATCCGCCGCGCCATCATCGGCGCGCGTGATCAGGATCAGCGGCAGGGTGGCCAACAGCGTGACCGGCGCCAAATCCCGCACATAGTCAAAGCCAAGCCCGCGCATCAGGAAGGGATTGACCGATTGCCCCCCGGAATCGAGCAGGATGGTCCCGCCATCCGGCGCCGCCTGGGCGACAAAGCCTGCCCCCACCGCGCCCGAAGCGCCGCTGCGGTTTTCGGGCGTCACCAGCCCGCCCAGCACTTCGCCCATGCGCGGCGCGATCAGCCGGCCCAGAATATCGGTGCTGCCGCCGGGCGGGAAAGCGATGATCAGCCGCAGCGCGCGTTCCGGCGTTTGCGCCAATGCAGGCGCGGCAAGCAGGCTGGCCAGGATGGACCGGCGCAGCATGGCTATGGCGCGAGGCGCACGCTTTGGCGCTTGCGGCCCCAGGTGCCGGGCTTTTCCTCAAACACGCCGGGCAGGGGCGTGCCGCAATCCGGGCATCCGCCATCCGGGCCAAGGCGCCATTCCAATATGTCATACCAATCGCGCTTGATCAGAGACCCGCCACAGGCATGGCACCAGGTGCTGGCGCGCGATGGCGCGTGGATATTGCCGACATAGGCATGCCGCACCCCGGCGGCACGGGCCAAACGCCGCGCGCGGAACAGGGTTTCGGGTGGCGTGCCTGGCCGGTCCTTCATCCGAAAATCCGGCTTGAAGGCGCTGAAATGCAGCGGGATATCGGGGCCGAGAGCATCAACGATCCATTCCGACAGGGATATGATCTCGCTATCCGAATCATTCAGCCCTGGGATCAGCAAGGTGGTGATTTCGAACCAGACCTTGGTTTCGCGCTTCAGATAGAGCAGCGTTTCCTTGACAGGTTCCAATTGGCCCTTGGTGATGTCGCGATAGAACCCCTCAGTGAAGGCTTTCAGGTCAATATTGGCGGCGTCTATGTGGCGATAGAATTCCTCACGCGGGCCGGGGTTCATATAGCCGGCGGTCACCGCGACGGTCTTGATGCCCTCGGCACGGCAGACCTTGGCGATATCCATGGCATATTCAAGGAAAACCACGGGGTCGTTATAGGTGAAGGCGATGGACC
>JADCGG010000014.1 GCA_020249125.1 Roseomonas sp.
ATCCAGGCGGCATCACCGGTGTCCACCTTCGCCTCATCGCCGGCGAAGGCCGGTGCTGCTGCCATGCCAAGGAATGCTGCGGCGATCCCACAGCGAGCAAGGAACCTCATGGGTTTTCCCTTCCTGTCAAAAATTGCGGATTGCGGGGTCACAGGGCGGATTCATCCGTCTCACCGGTGCGGATGCGCAAGGCGCGTTCCACATCCATGACGAAGATCTTGCCATCGCCAATCTTGCCAGTGCGCGCGGTTGAGGAGATGGCTTCAACCACCGCATCCACCATCTCAGCCGGCACGGCCACTTCGATTTTCACCTTGGGCAGGAAGCTCACATGATATTCCGCGCCGCGGTAGATTTCCGTCTGGCCCTTCTGGCGGCCAAAACCTTTCACTTCAGTCACCGTCAGCCCCTGCACGCCAAGCGGGGTCAGCGCCTCACGCACCTCGTCGAGCTTGAAGGGCTTGATGACAGCCATCACAAGTTTCATCGCGCTTTCCGTTCCTCTCTCTGGGCGGGAACCGACCCCCGCATGGGCGAAGGGTTTCCAAATCCCGTGCCAGCCTATGGGGGCGGAAATGCGCTGGATTTGGGCGATCCACTCGGGTGTTCCGCCCATAAAAACGCCATGTGCCCAATTATAATTCATTCTCCGGGCGTGCGTTTTAGTACTTGGTGCCCCCCGTCAGCCCCGGTAAACTGTGGCCATGAATGCTTTGCTGGATGTTGATGTTTGTGTGGTGGGCGCCGGCCCCGTTGGCGCCACGCTTGCCGCCAGGCTTGCTGGCGCGGGGGTCCGAACCGCTGTGGTTGATGCCGCGCCGCTGCCGCCCATGGAAATGCCGGCCTTTGATGGCCGTGCCTATGCCATTGCGCTGACCTCCAAGCGCTTGTTGGAAGCCGCCGGCGTTTGGGCAAGGCTGCCTGTGGACCCCTGCCCCATCCATGGCATTCGGGTGGCCGATGGCCGACCCGGCGAGCCCCCTTCCCCGCTGTCGCTGCATTTTGATCATGCGGCGCTGGGCGACGATCCCTTCGGTTGGATGGTGGAAGCACGGTCACTTCGCATCGCGCTCAATGCCCATCTGCCGCAATTGGCCAATCTGACGGTCCATGCGCCCGCCAAGGCTGAGGTCACGCGGGATGCGGATGGTGCGACCATCACTCTGTCGTCAGGCGCCAGTTTTCGCGCCCGGCTGGTGATCGGCGCCGAGGGGCGCAATAGCCCGCTCAGGGCCGCTGCCGGCATTCGGGTTTCGCGGCTCGATTACCACTGCATGGGCATTGTCGGGTCCATCGCGCATGAAAAGCCGCATCGGAACATGGCGCTGGAGCAATTCCTGCCCCATGGCCCCTTCGCGCAATTGCCCATGCCAGGGCTGCCCGAGCACCCAAATGTCAGCGCCATTGTCTGGACCGACAAGACCGCAATTGCTGAGCGGTGCCTCGCCATGGATGATGCCGCTTATGGGCGGGAAATCGCGCGGCGGCTGGGCGGGCATTTGGGCTGGGTGAAGCCCATTGGCCGACGCTGGTCCTATCCGCTTTCGGCCATGCATGCCGCGCGTTATGTGGACACAAGGCTCGCGCTGGTGGGTGATGCGGCACATGGCATTCACCCCATTGCCGGGCAGGGCCTCAATCTTGGCTTTCGCGATGTGGATGCGCTGGCGACGCTGTTGATTGAAGCCGTGGCGCGCGGGGATGATCCCGGCGATGCCGCGCTGCTCGCGCGCTATCAGGCGAAGCGCCGGCCCGATAGCCTGCTGATGCTGGGCGCGACCCATGCGCTGGAGAGGCTTTTCGCCAATGACATCGCCCCCATCCGCATCGCGCGCCGGCTTGGCATTGCCGCGGTGGACCGCATGCCTCGGTTGAAGAATTTCTTTGCGCGGCAAGCGATGGGGATGAATTCATCTGCGGGGGCTTTGATCGGGCGGTGATGCTGAAGCGCGCCCTGCTTCAGCCTGCCAGGTTCCAGGGATTGATCACTCTAAGGCCAGCGGCGGAGAAGGCGCTGGCGTCGCGCGATGCCACCATAAAGCCCTGTGCGGCAGCGATCGCCGCAATATAGCCGTCGGGCGTCGGAAAGCCCTTCCCCGCAGCCCGCGCCTTGGCTGCCAGCGCGCCGTAATGCTGCGCGGCGGCGGCATCGAAGGGCAGGATGCGCCCGGTGAAAAGCCCCAGCAGGCCATCAAGCGCGGCGTTCAGGTTATCCTTGCGCCGCCCCTTCGGCAGCACGGCAATACCAAAAGATAATTCGGCGATGGTCACCGCCGAAAGAAACAGCGTCTCAGCCGCTTGTGCATCCAGCCAAGCCCGCACACGCGGCTCAGGCTCCGGCTTCATCGCCTCCGAGATCACATTGGTATCAAGCAGGATCATGCGAAGCGCATCGGTTCGGCAGGACGGGCGTTGCGGGTCTTTTCCAGGGCTTCGATATCGGCATTGGTCAGCCCGATCTTGCGGCTCATTTCCGCAAGCGCGGTGCCAAGGCGCAAACGACTTTCCGGGCGGGCGGCCGCTTCCAGAATGGCACGCATTTCGGCCTCGGCGCTGCGGTTATTGCGCGCGGCACGCAGCTTGAGCGCGCGATGGGCTTCCTCGGAAAGGTTGCGGATGGTGACGGCGGCCATGATAGCAAATCCCAAAAAATGATGGCATCGATATCATAAAAAAATTTTGCCATCAAGCCAATTCTACCGCTTCAGCCTACCCCTCAGGATGATTGGCCCCCAATCCCACGGCTTCGGGAGTATGACATTCTCACCCATGCCTGATCGGTGGGTGATTACCCCAAACCCCTTCAACATGATTGACGCACGCCCCCGCAAACCGCAAACCTGTCTCCGCATGACGGAAAAAGGATGATCGCGATGGACATGAACCGCCGGGCCTTGCTGATGACCTCTGCCGCTTTGGCCGCCAATGTGGTGGCGCCGGAAGCGGCTTTCGCGCAGGAACAACCGCGCCGAGGCGGCATCATGACGGTACATTTCGCGACCGAACAGCGCATCCTGAACCCAAGCCTGCAGGCTTCCACCGGTGTTTACATCGTGGGCGGCAAAATCCAGGAACCGCTGGTGGATCTGGATGCCGCCGGCAATCCCGCGCCTTGCCTGGCCGAATCCTGGGAAGCGGCGCCGGATGGCAAGACCATTACCTTCAAGCTCCGCCAAGGTGTCACCTGGCATGATGGCAGGCCCTTCACTTCCGCCGATGTGCAATTCACGGCCATGGAGATGTGGAAGAAGATCCTGAATTACGGATCAACCTTGCAATTGTTCCTGGATGCGGTGGACACGCCAGACGCGCATACCGCAGTCTTCCGCTACAGCCGGCCCATGCCGCTGAACCTGCTGCTGCGCGCGTTGCCTGATCTTGGCTATATCTCGGCCAAGCATGTCTATGAAGGCACGGATATTCGCCAGAACCCGGCGAATACGGCGCCGATGGGCACCGGCCCTTTCCGCTTCGTGCAATATGAACGTGGGCAATTCATCATCGCCGATCGCAACCCGAATTACTGGCGCAACAACCTGCCCTATCTGGACCGCGTGGTCTGGCGCGTGGTGACAGACCGTTCCGCCGCCGCCGCGCAGATGGAAAGCGGCCAATTGCTTTTCAGCCCGTTTTCGGCGCTTTCCATCGCGGATTTCACGCGCCTTGGCCGAGACCCGCGCTTTGAAGTGACCACGCGCGGCAATGAAGGCAATGCGCGCACGAATACGCTGGAATTCAATTTCCGCAATCCGGTCCTGGCCGATATCCGCGTCCGCCGCGCCATCGCCCATGCGCTGGATATTCCTTTCTTTATCGAAAACTTCTTGGGCCCCTTCGCCAAGGTTGGCACAGGGCCCATCCCAACCACTTCGCCCGATTTCTACCCGGCGAATATGCCGCAATACCCCTTCAACCGCGCCCAGGCGAACCGCTTGTTGGATGAGGCCGGGCATCGGCGCGGCGCCGGCGGCGTGCGCTTCAATCTACGCCTGACGCCCGCCCCTTGGGGAGAGGATATCGCGCTGTGGTCCACCTTCATCCAGCAATCCCTGAATGAGGTTGGCATCCGCGTTGAAATCGTGCGCCTGGATGCGGCAGGGTTCCTCCGCACCGTCTATAATGATTGGAATTTCGATCTGGCGACGGGCTGGCACCAGTATCGCAACGATCCCGCGGTTTCCACCACGGTCTGGTATCGTTCCGGCCAGCCGCGCGGCGCACCCTGGACCAATCAATGGGGCTGGACGGATGATGAAACCGACCGCGTGATTGACGCCGCCGCGACCGAATTGGACCCGGCGCGACGCAAGGCGCTTTATGCGGATTTCGTGCGCCGCGCGAATACGGAATTGCCGCTTTGGATGCCGATTGAACAGATTTTCATTTCGGTCATTAATCAGCGCCTGAGGAACCATTCCAATACGCCGCGCTGGGCGTCTTCATCCTGGCACGATCTCTGGCTCGCTTCCTGACGCGCGCCTGATTTCTGATGCGGGTTTTTGGCCTCGCCGCACGGCGATTGGCAGCGTCCTTGCCGACGCTGCTGATCATCCTGGCCGGCATGTTCCTGCTGCTGCAATTGGCGCCGGGCGATACGGTGGATGCGCTGATCGCACAAATGGGCGGCGGCGGGGATGCCGCCATGGCCGAGGAACTGCGCCGCTTCTACGGGCTCGATCTTTCCATCCCGGCGCAGCTTGGCAATTATTTGTGGCGCCTGATCCGCTTCGATCTTGGCTTTTCGGCGATTTACGGCAAGCCTGTTGCCACCGTGATTTTCGAACGCCTGCCGGCGACGCTTGCGCTGATGACAGCCGCACTTTCCTTCGCCTTTTTCGTGGGCCTGGTGCTGGGCGTGATCGCCGCCAAGCGCGTGAATGGCTGGCCCGATACGGTGATTTCCACGCTTGGGCTGATTTTCTACGCGACACCTTCCTTCTGGTTCGGGCTGATGGCGATTGTGTTCTTCTCGGTCCATCTGCAATGGCTGCCCGCCGGCGGGTTTGAGGATATCGCATCGGGCCTGACTGGCTTTGCGCGGCTGCGCGACATTGCCGCGCATCTGGTGCTGCCCACGCTCACGCTCGGGCTGATTTTTCTGGCGATTTATCTTCGCATCATGCGCGCTTCCATGCTGGAAGTGCTGACGCTGGATTTCGTGCGCACCGCCCGCGCCAAGGGGTTGGATGAAACGCGCGTGATGCTGCGCCATGTGCTGCGCAACGCCATGCTGCCGATGGTGACGCTGATTGGCCTGCAAGCCGGCACCATGCTGGGTGGGTCCGTGGTGGTGGAAAGCGTGTTTTCCCTGCCGGGCCTCGGGAGGCTTGCCTATGAAGCCGTGGTGCAGCGGGATTTGAATACGCTGCTCGGCATTGTCTTCATCTCCGCGCTGTTGGTCATTGTGGTGAATTTCCTGGTGGATTTGCTCTATGCGCGGCTTGACCCGCGCATCGGCACCGGGGGCGCGCCCTGATGGCGGCGCTCAAGCGTTTTGCGCTGGCCTATTTGCGCAACCCCGCTGCCGGCTTGGGGCTTTTGCTGCTGATTGCCATTATCGCCATGGCGCTGACGGCGGATTGGTTCTTCCCGCGTGACCCGCTTTCGCTCGCCGGACGCCCGCTGCAATGGCCAGGTGCCAATCCGCGCTTTCCGCTGGGCACAGATAATTCCGGGCGCGATATCGCGGCGCAAATCTTTCATGGCGCACGGGTTTCGCTGCTGATTGGCCTGGTGGCGACCTCCATCGCCGTGGTCATTGGCATCGTGATCGGCGCGCTTGCGGGCTATTACGGCGGTGTGGTGGATGATGTGCTGATGCGCCTGACCGAGGCGTTTCAGACGCTGCCGAATTTCCTGTTGTTGCTGGTGCTGGTTTCCATCTTTGGGTCGGAACTCACCACCGTTGTGGTCGCGATTGGCGTGGTGTCCTGGCCCGCAACGGCACGGCTGACGCGCGCCGAGTTTCTCACACTCCGCAACCGCGAATTCGTGCAAGCCTGTCGCGGGCTTGGCATGGGCGATGGGCGGATCATTTTCCGCGAAATCCTGCCCAATGCGCTGCCGCCCGTTATTGTCTATGCAAGTGTTGTGATGGCCGTCGCGATATTGCTGGAAAGCGCGCTGGCGTTTCTCAGGCTGTCCGATCCCAATGTCGCATCCTGGGGCAATCTGATCGGGCTCGGGCGGGATGTGCTGCGCGTGCAATGGTATGTCTCGGCCATTCCGGGCATTGCCATTCTGCTGACGGTGCTGGCGGTGTCGCTGGTCGGGCAGGGTTTGAATGATGCGCTCAATCCAAGGCTGAAAGGCCGATGAGCGCGGTGCTTTCCTTGCAAGGTCTCACGGTCGCCCTACCACGCGGGGCGGATCGGCCAGAGGCTTTGCGCCAGGTCTCGCTTGACCTGAACGCCGGGGAAATCCTCTGCGTGGTCGGCGAAAGCGGTTCCGGCAAATCCATGATGGCGAGTGCCATCATGCGCCTGCTGCCCGGCAATGTGCAGATCGCAGGCGGCAGTATTCTGTTTGAAGGCCGCGACCTGACCCAAGTGGATGAAGCCGCGATGCGCGCGCTGCGCGGTGCGCGCATTGCCATGGTGTTCCAGGAACCCATGACGGCGCTCAATCCGCTGCGGAGCATTGGTGATCAGATCGCGGAAATGTTCCGTATCCACACCAGCTTGAGCGCCACCGAAATCGAAGCCCGCGTGTTGGCGCTTTTGGCCGAGGTCCGCATCCCCGAACCCGCCCAGGCCGCCCGCGCCTTTCCGCATGAACTGTCCGGCGGGCAGCGCCAGCGCGCGATGATTGCAATGGCGCTCGCGCTCGATCCGCTGGTGCTGATTGCCGATGAACCGACCACGGCGCTTGATGTCACCACCCAGGCGCAAATCCTGGCGCTGATCCGCGATTTGCAGCAGCGCAAGGGCACGGCTGTGCTGTTCATCACGCATGATTTCGGCGTGGTGGCGGAAATCGCTGATCGCGTTGCGGTGATGCAGCACGGGGTTTTGGTGGAACAGGGGCCAGCGCGCGATGTTTTGCATCAGCCGCAACATGACTACACCAAGGCGCTGATCGCCGCCGTGCCGTCGCTGAAAGCGCCACCACCACGCGCGATTTCCAGCGAGACGATCCTGACCCTGGAAGGCGTGCAAAAAACCTATCGCAGCGGCGGCGTATTTGGGCGCAAGCGGCGCGAGGTCCATGCGGTGCGCGATGTGACGCTCTCGCTCCCCAAGGGCGGCACGCTGGGCGTGGTGGGGGAATCAGGTTCCGGCAAATCCACCCTCGCGCGCTGCATCACGCGGCTGGTGCAAGCCGATGGCGGTAGCATTCGCCTGGATGGCGTTGATCTTTTGCATCTGTCGAAGCGAGAAGCACGGCAGGCCGCCCGGCGTGTGCAAATGGTGTTTCAGGACCCTTATGCCTCGCTCAATCCGCGCCGCCGCGCGGGGGAGTTGGTGGCGCAAGGCCCGATGATCCATGGCATGGCGCGTGATGCCGCCATGGCCAAGGCACGGGAATTGTTTGCCCTGGTCGGGCTTGATCCCGCGGCCATTGAACGCTTCCCGCATGAATTTTCCGGCGGGCAGCGCCAGCGCATCGGGCTGGCGCGTGCCTTGGCTTTGGAGCCGGAAGTGTTGGTGGCGGATGAACCTGTCTCCGCACTGGATGTTTCCGTGCAGGCGCAGGTTCTGAAGCTGCTCGCGGATTTGCGGGAAAGGCTTGGGCTTTCGATTGTTTTCATCACGCATGATTTGCGCGTGGCGGCGCAGGTTTGTGATCTGGTTGCGGTGATGAAAGATGGCGTGGTGGTGGAACACGGCCCGATCGCGCAGGTTTTTGAAGCGCCGCGCCATGCCTATACCCAGGCGCTGCTCGCTTCCGTGCCGGGGCGCGGTTTCGGCGCCTGACCTTTCAGGCCGCGCGACGAGACGCGCGCCACATCACAATCCCCACCACCAGCGCCGGCACACCGCAAACCAAAAAGCCAATGCCATGGCTATTCGTCACGGCAAGCTGCGCGGCATAGATCACGGGCAGGATAAAGGCGCCCACCTGGCCGAAGGAAAGCACGCCCCCCGTCGCTGCACCGCGCATGCCAGGTGGCGCCAACCGCGCCGCTTCAGACAGCAACACACCATGCCAGGACATGGCCGTTGCGCTCATCACTGTTGCGATGGCCGCGATCAGCAAAGGGTGCCAATGCGCTCCGTAAAGGCTCATCAACGCTGCGCTCACCGCCATGCCAAGCGAAAGCCCGGCCATGACGCGGCGCGGCGCGACGCGCCCACTGCTCAGCCAGCCCCAGAAAATGCGCATCGGCACGGCGATCACCATGGCGATGGCAAACATCAGCCCCGCCGCCGCCAGATCGTAATTCAGTGCGGTCAGATACAGCACGTAATAGCTGGTGAAGGCGGTTTGCAGCCCGTTGAAGGCAAAACAGGCCAGCGACAATTCGCGCAAATCCTTGGCGCGCAAAACAGTCGTGAGCGTCGTGCGGAAATCGGAAAAATGAAAGCTGCGGCTTGGCACGCGATCCGAATCAAACTCGCCGCGCAAGGGCTCCAGCATCACGGCGAACAGGAAGCAGGCGCCTGCCGTCACCAATAGCGCGCCGCTCCAGCCGAGATGCCCTGTCATATACGGCCCAAGCAGCCCCGCCAGCAAAAGCCCAGCCGGCACCGCGGTTTGCTTGATGGAAAACACCAAAGGCGCCTGTTTGGGCGGCGAATAGCGCCCGAGCAGATGCGAACTCGCGGGGGTGGAGGTCGCCGCCCCTCCCCCACCGATGATCGCGGAGATCAGGAAAAAGACCAGCGGCCCCGCTGCCGCCAAGGCCATGCCGGCGGCGAGAAACACCAGCGCCACCTGGCTCATCCGCAGCGCACCGTAGCGGATGATGAAACTGCCGCAGCCAAGCTGAAACACCAGCGAAGCGAGCGCCGCGGCGCCGACATAAACGCCGACCAGCGCCGGGTCTATGTGCAAATCCTCGATAATGGCGGGCGCGATGACAAGCGGCAGGGTGCGACCGATGGAAGCAAAGGTCTGCTGCACAAACATGGCGCCAAGCGCCAAATACAAAAGTCTCTTCGCCCTATCCGCTATCATGAAAAACAGAATGGCCCCGCAAAGACACGCAAGCCTAGGCGCGTTTTGCGGTGGGCGAAAGATGCGCCGGAAGGCTTAGCCGTCATCCTCGGCATAGGGGTTGCGCGGGGATCGCAATTGCAGCCGGATCGGCACGCCCGGCATGGTGAAGTGTTCGCGGAAGGAATTGACCAGATAGCGTCGGTAATCCTCAGGCAGCACATCGGCCCGTGTGCCGAAAATCACCATGGTTGGTGGGCGGGCCTTGGGCATGGTGGCGTAGCGCAGTTTTATCCGCTTCCCGTCCACCAGCGGCGGCTGATGCCGCGCGAGTGCCGCTTCAAACCAGCGATTAACCTCACCCGTAGGGATGCGGCGATTCCAAAGCGCATAGGCCGCGCGCACCGCCGGCATCAACTTATCCACCCCGCGCCCGGTCGCCGCCGAAAGCGGCACCACGGGCACGCCTTTCGATTGCGCCAATGATGTCATCAGCGCGTCTTCCACGCGCTTGCGCGCCGCGTTGCGGTCTTCCACCGCATCCCATTTATTGAGCGCAATCACCAAGGCGCGGCCTTCCCGTTCCGCCAGCCGCGCAATGCGCAAATCCTGTTCATCCATGCCGAGCAGCGCATCCAGCACCAGCACCACCACTTCCGCTTCCTTGAGCGCAGCAAGGGAGGACGCGACCGACATCTGCTCCAAGGTTTCCTGTACGCGCGCCTTTTTGCGCATGCCGGCGGTATCCACCAGCCGCACCTCGCCGCCCGTGCTATCGCGCCATTGCACGGCAACGGCATCACGCGTCAGGCCGGGTTCTGGCCCCGTGATCATGCGGTCTTCACCCAAAAGCGCATTCAGCAACGTGGATTTGCCGGCATTGGGCCGGCCCACAATGGCAAGGCGCAGCGGGCGTTCTGTGTCTTCTGCCTCAGTCTCATCCTCGGGCGCGGGGCCTAGCTTGGCAGCGATTTCATCGTGCAGATTGCCAAAGCCATCGCCATGTTCAGAACTGACCGGAACGGGGTCGCCAAGCCCCAATTCAAAGGCTTCCATCGCTGCGGTAGTGCCAGCGCGGCCTTCCGCCTTATTCGCGACAACCAGCACCGGCACGCGCATCCGCCTAAGCCAAGCCGCGAAAGCGCGATCCGCGGGCGTGATGCCAGCACGCGCATCCATCACAAACAGCACGAGGGAGGCTCCGCGCAAAGCGGCCTCGGAACTCGCGCGCATGCGGCCGGGCACGGTATCAGGGGGCGCTTCCTCAAGCCCGGCGGTGTCCACCAGCGTCACATCCCGCCCAGCGATGCGCGCGGTCACTTCCTTCCGGTCGCGCGTGACGCCGGGCGTGTCATGCACCAGGGCAATGCGCCGCTGCGCCAGCCGATTGAACAGCGTGGATTTGCCGACATTGGGCCGGCCCAGAATGACAATGACAGGCTGCATGAAAGGGCCTTGGTCAGCCTTCACCGACAAAGGCAACCAGGCTGCCATCATCGGTCGCCAGGATCAGCCGCCCCCCCACCACCATCATCGGCAAGGAAAGCGCGCCGGGCAGGCGCTGCCGGGCCAGCACATCGCCATTGGATGGATCAAGCGAAACAAGCTCCGCCAAGCTGGTGCCGACAAAAAGCCGCCCGCCCGCCAGTAGCGGAGAGGATAGCTGCACCGGCGGCGCTGCCCGATTGCCTTGCGCGGCCGGGCGGAGCGAAACCGCCCAGCGCGCCAAGCCAGTTTCGCGCTGCAGTGCCGCCACTTCGCCGGAATCGGTCCCGCCAAACACCCATTCGCCCGCCGCCCAGGGCATTTCCGTGCCGCCAAATTCGCGTTCCCAAATGCGCCTGCCAGCACGCAGATCAATCGAAAGCCCAATCCCGCCCATGCCAATGGCAATCACATCATTGCCCGAAATCACCGGCGCGGCGCGCACGCTGCCCACATCTGCCAAGCTTGTACCGCCGGCGGCGGCCAGGCTGTCGCTCCAGAGCACCCTGCCATCATTGGCCCGGAAGGCCAGGATTTCACCGGAAGGAAAGCCCGCCACCACGGTGTCCCCCAAAATGGCCGGCGGCGGCAGGCCGAGCGGCACGGTCAGGATAGCCTGGGCACGGTAGCGCCACAGCACTTTCCCATCTTCGGCCGAAAGCGCCACCAAACTACTGTCCAGGGTAGTGATGAAAATGCGGCCATTGGCAAAGGAAGGCGCGCCGCGCATCGGCGCCTGCACGCGCACGCGCCATTTCACCGAACCATCGGCGGCGGAAAGGGCCAGCACCTCAGACAGCACGGTGGTGACAAAAACCGTATCGCCTTCCACGATCACGCCAACACCGCCGCCATCGCCGCGTTCATTTTCCGGGCGGGTATCAACGCGCCAAAGCCGCGCGCCATTGGCGATATCGAAGGCGGAAACGAAGCCATTGGCATCGCCCATGAAAACGCGATCCGCGCTGGCAACCGGGCCGGCCACAACGCGGCGGCGGAAGGACGTGCCCGTGCCATAGCTTGCGGACCATGCCTGCCGCAGATTGGCGCCAAGCGCGATATGCCCGCCCGCATGGCTCGCGACACCGCCAAGCTGCGGCCAAAGGCTGCGCTGTTCCTGCGCGGGCAGGGCGATGGTCAGCCCGCGCGCCTCGGCATCCGCTTCAACGGTACGGTCCGGCAGGGTCATCACCGGCTTGCGTTCCCCCGTGATGCGTACACGGCGCTCACCAAAGATATTGTCCAGCGTTTCGCAGCCGGCCAGCAGCCCAGCCGAGCCCAGCAGCCAAGCGCGCCGAGAAATATCCCGCCCCGTCATCCTTCAAGCCCCATCGCCAAGCGTTGTGCCCTTTCGCGGACGCCGCGCGGCGCCGTGACATCGGCAGCCAATGCCTGGAAGGCTTGGCGCGCTTCATCGCGCCTGCCGGCACGCAGCGCAATCAGGCCGGCCACTTCCCGCGCTGAGGCATTCCAGGCCGAATCCGGGCGCGTCAGCGGCGTGATGCGCGCGGCCAGCATCGCCGGGTCCCCCTGATCGAGCGACCGGATCACCCAAAGCAAGGACGCCAAATCCCGATACAACGGATCGGCGCTGCTATCGGCAGCGATGGCATCATAGAGCCGCAGCGCCTCCGCCAAATCCCCGGTTTCGGCCTTGAGCGCCGCAGCACGCAGCCGCGCCAAATCTCGATAGCCGGCGGGCGCGCCACGGGACGCTTCCTCAAAGCGCTGGGCCATGGCGCGAAGATCCGCGCCCTCGGCCTCGGCGGCGCGATGGGCGGCCATGAAGGCGATGGCGGCTTTTTCAGCCTCCCGCGCTTCATACCAGCGCCAGCTCTGATGGGCGCCAATGCCGGCCAGCACAAGGACAAGCACGCCCAGAACAAGGGTCCCGTAGCGCTTCCAAAGCCGGCGGGCGCGTTCAGCGCGAAGGTCTTCCGCAACCTCGTCAAAAATATCGGGCAAGGCGGTCCTCAAGCATCATGAAGGTCTCGCGCAGGGCTAAGGCCTATCGCGGCGGCGGTCAAACGGGGAATTCTGCGGTTATGGGGGGGGCTGGTAATAATTTTAGGAGAAAATTTGCAATTCATTAACTTCTATGGCGTCTCTTGACCCCATGCTGTTCCCCCGCCCCCTCTGCGCCCTTTTGTTGCTGCTGGCCGGCTGCGAAAGCGTTGGCGCCCCCGGCGCGCCCTTGCTGGCCATTCCCGCGGCCATAGAAGGGGTATCGCTTGTCACCACGCAGCGCGGGGTGGGCGATAATGTGGTTTCGCTGGTCACCGGCCAGGATTGTTCCTATGTCCGGCTCGCCAAGGGGCAGACCTATTGCGCTTCAGACCCGACGCCGCCCGTGCAGCCGATCTGTACCCGTAGCCTGGGTAAGGTGGATTGCTGGACCACGCCGCCGGTGGCGACACCCCCTTACAGCAATGTCCGTGACGGGCCTTATGAGCTGACCGCAGAACAGGAACGCAACCGCACGGCGCGCTGGCCGAAGCTGTTTTGATCAGCGCCGCAGGGCGCCTTTCACATAAATTGCGACAACCGATAGAACCGCGCGGCACTGCGCCAGAACAAATCCGCCTTTTCCTCAGCCGAGGCGCCGGCAGCGATGCGCTTGAAGGCGTTCCAGCCGACCGCATAGCCATAGCCGCCCTTATCCACCGGGAAATTGCTTTCGAACATACAGCGCCGCGTGCCGAATAATTCTATGCAGCGTTCCATCCAGGGGCGCCAATGTTCGGCCAATTCCGCCGATGATGGCGCAATCGCGCCGGCTTCCAAGCCAAAGCCCGGCAGGCGCATCCCAAGCCCGCCCAGCTTCACCATCACATTCGTGCATTGGGCAAGTTCCGCCATATTGCGCGACCAGGCAGCGAAAACCTCATCCCGCTTGCCGGCATAAGGCCCGATGCCGAGAATCCCGCCGCAATGATCCAGCACGATGGGGATTTCGGGGAAGGCCCGCGCCAGCGCCGCCAAACGCGGGATTTGGTGAAAATAAATCCAGGCATCGAAGGAAAGCCCTTGGCGCCCAAGGGCGGCAAAACCGGCGCGGAAGGCAGCGCTATCCATCATGTCTTCCGCCGGCGTATAGGCCGGGTTCAGCATCGCGGGGTCAGGGTCCCAGGTCGCGATATGGCGAATGCCGCGAAACCTGCTGCCGGCAGCGGCGATATGCGCTTCCAGCACCGGTTGCACGGCATCACCCAAGGTAAGATCGGCATAGCCCACAATGCCGGCATTGGCGGCGATATCGCCGTAGATGCCACTTGCGAACATCGCGGCGATGCCGGTGACGAATTCGGTTTCCCCCACCGGTTTCAGGGCCTCCGGCCCCGCCGCGCGGTGCATGGAACGCGCTTGCACATAGACCGTTGCCTTGACGTTATGGCCGCTTTTCAGATCGGCCAGGAATTCATCATGCAGATAGCGCCAGCCCGGGCGGTCCCATAAATGATGGTGCGGATCAATGATCACCTGCGCCGGGTCCAGAATCTCCTCCTGCCGCGCGGCGAGCCATTCCTCTCGGACGGCAAGGTAATGCTGCACTTGCTGCTGGGACATGGCGTGTTCCTGACCGTGTGGCTTTATCGGCCATGGGATGGCGCTTTATGCCAAGCGTCAAGCCTGGGCGAGCCTGCCTGCTTGTTCTATGATCCCAGTATCATCTGAGGACCCTGCCATGCTCACCAGAAATGCCAAGGGCGTTTTCGTTATTGCGCCAACCCCCTTCCTGCCCGATGGCGCGCTTGATCTGGCCAGCGCTGATCGCATGACGGATGCCTTTCTGGCCGCGGGTGCCAGTGGCCTCACGCTGCTTGGCGTGATGGGTGAAGCGCCGAAGCTTGATCAGGAAGAAGCGATCAGCTTCGTGAAGCGCGTGATCAACCGCGTCGCAGGTCGTGTGCCGGTGGTGGTGGGTGCCTCGGCGCCTGGTTTTGCCAGCATGCGCGCTGTGGCGCAGGGTGCGCTTGATCTGGGGGCCGCGGGGATCATGGTGGCGCCAGCGCCGGGCCTTAAGGGCGATGATGCGGTGCTGTCCTATATCATGCAGGCCATGGATGCCGTGGGCGATGCCCCCTTTGTGCTCCAGGATTTTCCGCAACTCACCGGCATTCACATCAGCGCTGGCATGGTGGCACGCGCCGCCGCTGACCCGCGCCTGGTCATGCTGAAGGCGGAAGACTATCCGGGGCTCGATAAGCTTTCTGCCATTCGCAAAATGGAAGCCGAGGGCAAGATGCCGCGCATCAGCATCCTGGGCGGCAATGGCGGGCAATTCCTGCCCGAAGAACTTGGGCGCGGCGCCGATGGCATCATGACCGGCTATGCCTTCCCGGAAATGCTGGCGGAGGTGATTGCCCTAATGGCGGCCGGCAAGCGCGATGCGGCACAGGATGCCTTTGATTTGCATCTGCCGCTGATCCGCAGCGAATTGCAGCCGGGGCTTGGCCTTGCCATCCGGAAGTACATATTGGCGCGGCGCGGCATCATCGCCCATGCGGCGTTGCGCGCCCCCGGTCCCAAGCTTTCGGCGGAGACCACGACGGAAATTGATTTTCTGCTGGCGCGGTTGCAAGCGCGCGGTGGCGCCAAGCTGCCCTGATCATTCCAAGTTTCACAAACAGGAGGATACCCAATGCCCAAAATCGCCATCGCCGTTGAATTCAAAATCAAGGAAGGCCAGCACGCTGCCTTTGATGCCATTATCCGCGATCATGCCCGCCTGACGCTTCAGGAAGAACCGGGCTGTGAGCGCTTTGATGTGCTGCAACCGCTCGATAAGGATGGGGCGCATGACAAAAGCCGCGTCATGCTCTGCGAAGTTTATCAGGACCGCGCGGCGGTTGATGTGCATACCAAGAACCCGCGCCTTGCCAAGGTGCGCGATGCCTATGCGCCGCTGATCGAAGGCCGCACGCTGACGCTATGTGAGATGTGAAGCGCCTTCGCCACGCTCACGCCTCGTCAAGCCGTGCAGCAAGGGCAAGATCCTCCTGGCTCATGTCATGAGCCGGGAAGATCGGCACCAACATCCGGCACGCATAAAGCTCTTTCAAGGCCTGCCAGTCGCGTATGACTGTTGCATAAATCCAGCGATAGTAATGCAGCTGCGCGACATGCGCCTTGGCGGTGTCCCAACCAATCAAGCTGCTGAGCGCCTCAATTTCCAGCCAATTCACGATCAGGTGCAGATGCGTTGAGGCAAGCGTATCGGCGCCTTCGCCGCGCCCGATGGGCGGATCAGGATAACGGCATTCAAGTGCTGCCCGCAACGCGCGCCATTGGTCGTTGCGTTTGTGGGAATACCACGTCACATACCAATGCATCTGCTCGTGGATATAGTTTGCCAGCAAGGCAGTCTCGGTAAACAAGGCGGTATGCAGCCTGATTACCGGGTGGCTGTAAGGAAGCACCGTCGGCGCTATGCGGACCTCCTTGCAATATTCATAAGGCGCAAGCACATATTTTGTGCGGAGCGCAATGAGCCTTTCACGTACCGCAATGGCGGAACGCTCGGCATGCGACAGGTCAATCCCTATCCGAAGATCGGTCATGGCGTGCGCCTAGAGCAGATCGCGTTCAGATGGAATCATCTGGACGCGTGAAGATGCTCGAAAAACAACAACATAGAGCGGGTTGCGTGAACCCATGTGAACGCAACATGCTCTAAGACAGTTTGGCAATTCGCTAACCTCATTTGAGCGAAATGCCAACGCGCCAAAAACCTACCCCGCCAAAGCCGCCTTAACCGCCGCGAGCGCTTCCGAAGCCTTGGCCGCATCCGGCCCGCCGGCCTGCGCCATATCGGGCCGGCCACCGCCGCCCTTGCCGCCGACAGCCGCCGAAGCAGCGCGCACCAGGGCCACCGCATCGGCGCGGCCCTTGGCGGCTTCCGCCACCGCAACCACAACGCTCGCCTTGCCTTCCGCCGTGCTGATCAGCGCAACAACATCCGCCGTGCCGCCCTTAAGAATGGCCTCAGCGAGGCCCTTCAAATCGCGCGGGGGCACTTCGCCAAGGTCGCGCAGGGAAAGCCGTAGCCCGGCCACTTCCTCAACCTCAGCCCCGCCGCCACCGGTTGCGAGTTTCTTGCGGAGTTCCGCCACATCGCGTTCAAGCTTGCGGCGTTCTTCCACAAGGGCGGCGATGCGCCCGGCCAATTCGCCCGGCTGCGCCTTCAAGATCGCCGCCGCCGCCGTCAGGCTTTCTTCCATTTCGTTGATGTAGGCGAGTGCGGCATCACCCGTCACAGCCTCCACACGCCGCACACCGGCGCTGACGGCGCCTTCGGCAATGATCTTGAACAGGCCGATATCGCCGGTCCGCCGCACATGCGTGCCGCCGCAAAGTTCCAGCGAATAGACGCCATGTTTTTCGGTCGCCGCCGGGTCATGGCCCATGCCAACCACGCGCACTTCCTCGCCGTATTTTTCGCCAAACAGCGCCATGGCGCCGGCTTCCACCGCCGCTTCCGGCGTCATCAGCCGCGTGATCACCTCGGCATTTTCGCGAATGCGGGCATTCACCTCGGCTTCCACCCAGGCGAGTTCTTCGGCTTCCATCGGCTTATTGTGGGAAACATCGAAACGCAGCCGATCCGGCGCATTCAAGCTGCCCTTCTGCGCGACATGCGTGCCAAGCCGCCGGCGCAAAGCCTCATGCAACAAATGAGTCGCCGAATGATGCGCGCGGATATTGGACCGGCGCGCATGTTCCACCGCAGCAGTCACCGCCATGCCGGGCTTGGCTTCGCCATGCACAACTTTGCCGAGATGCACGAAAAGATTGCCGAGCTTCTTTTGCGTATCGCGGATTTCGATCCGGCAGGCATCGCCCGCGACAATCACGCCGGTATCACCAACCTGACCGCCACTTTCGGCATAAAATGGCGTCTGGTTCAGCAGCACCGCCACTTCGGTGCCTACTGCGGCATGGTCCACCACCTTGCCATCCACCACCAGCGCGGTGATTTCGCCTTCCGCGACTTCGGTGGAATAGCCAAGGAATTCACTGGCGCCGATCTTTTCCTGGACATCGAACCAGAGGCTTTCCGTCGCTGCTTCCCCGCTGCCAGCCCAGGCCGCACGGGCGCGGCGCTTTTGTTCGGCCATGGCGGCGTTGAAGCCTTCCACATCCACTGCGCGGCCTTCGCCCCGCAGCGCATCCTGCGTCAGGTCCAGGGGGAAGCCGAAAGTATCGTAAAGCCGGAAGGCGATATCGCCCGGCAGGGTCTGGTTTGACCCAAGCTTGCCGGTTTCCTCGGCCAAAAGGTGCAGGCCGCGTTCCAGCAGGGAACGGAAACGCGTTTCCTCAAGCCGCAAAGTCTCGGAAATCAGCGCTTCAGCGCGCACCAATTCCGGATAGGCGGTGCTCATTTGCCGGATCAGCGAAGGCAGGATGCGATGCATCAAGGGCTCGCGCGATCCCATCATATGCGCGTGCCGCATGGCACGGCGCAGGATGCGGCGCAGCACATAGCCGCGGCCTTCATTGGAAGGCAGCACGCCATCGGCAATCAGAAAGGCGCCGGCGCGCAAATGATCCGCCACCACGCGGTGGCTGGACCGGAACGGCCCATCCGGGTCCTGGCTGGTCGCTTCCGCACTCGCCAGAATAATGGCACGCAAAGTGTCCGTGTCGTAATTGTCGTGCTTGCCTTGCAGAATGGCGGCGAAGCGTTCCAGGCCCATGCCCGTATCAATGGAAGGGCGTGGCAGAGGGTTACGCGTGCCCGCCGGTTCTTCCAGGAATTGCATGAAAACCAGGTTCCAGATTTCGATGAAGCGGTCGCCATCCTGATCCGCGCTGCCGGGCGGGCCGCCGAAAATCTTGTCGCCATGGTCGAAGAAAATCTCGGAACAGGGGCCACAGGGTCCGGTATCGCCCATGCGCCAGAAATTATCGGATGTCGGGATGCGGATGATGCGATCATCGCCGATGCCCGCGACCTTCTTCCAGATGGTCGCGGCGTCCTCATCTTCCGAATAGACCGTGACCAGCAACCGGTCCTTGGGCAGCGCGAAATCCTTGGTCAGCAATTCCCAGGCATAGGGGATGGCCTGTTCCTTGAAGTAATCGCCGAAGGAAAAATTCCCGAGCATTTCGAAAAACGTGTGATGCCGCGCGGTATAGCCGACATTATCAAGGTCGTTGTGCTTGCCCCCGGCGCGGACGGATTTCTGCGCCGTCGTGGCGCGGGAATAGGGGCGCTTTTCCTGGCCGGTGAAGACATTCTTGAACTGCACCATGCCGGAATTGGCGAACATCAGCGTCGGATCATTGCGCGGCACCAGCGGGCTGCTTTCCACCACCTCATGGCCATTGCGGCGGAAGTAATCCAGGAAGGTCGCACGGATATCATTGCTGCTGGTCATGTCTCGCCCATCGGGTCAGCGTTTTCCAGAGCATGTTGCGTTCACATGGGTGCACGCAACCCGCTCTAGAGCTTTGTTTTTCGAGCATCTTCACGCGTTCAGATGATTTCATCTGAACGCGATCTGCTCTTAGTGCGGAGAGGTAGCGCGCAGCGCCCCGCGCGTGAAGGGGCGGCCTCACCATCCTGCCGCGCTTGCGCGCCGCAGGACGCCTCGGTTCCTGTTCGGGCGCATTTTCCGAGTCGCCAAGTGAAGCCACTTGGCTTGAAAATGCTTATTTGCTCCCCGGCCAAACCCCAGGCCGCACGGCAAGCGCACAAATCAGCCCATAGGCAGAAATGCCAAGCGCCACCGCAATGAATTGGCCCTGAAGCCCAAGCCCCGCCGCATCCATCAGCAAGGCGCCCCCCAGCACGGCAAGCCCAACGCGCATCAGGGCCGCCAGCACGGGCCAGCGCATCCGCCCCGCGCCCATGGCCGCGAAATAAAGCGCCATTCCCAGACCGAAACCGGGCAAGGCCCAGCCGATAATGCCCAGCGCCTCGGTCGCAATCGCCGCCACCGCCGCGTCACTGGCAAAGGCCACCGCCACCTGGGCCGGGAACAGCGCAATGCCAAAGCCGATCACGCCCGTCACCGCGAAAGCAAGGCCACCGCCAGTCCAGGCGATGCGCCGCGCCTCAGCCCAATCCCCGGCACCCACCGCGCGCCCGACCAGGGCCGTAAGGGCGGAGCCAATCCCGAAAGCAAGCGGGATCATGAGGAATTCCATGCGCGCGGAAATGCCATAGGCGGCAATCGCCGCCGGCCCGTGGGCGGCGATGCGCGCGGTGACCAGAATGGTCGCCAAATTCGCCAGGGTCGCCATCACACAGGCGATCAACCCAACCGATAGGATGCGCCCGAATAGCGCACGCCTGAGCGGCGCACGAAAATCCGGCACAAACCCGGCACCGCCCCGCAGCACCACAAGCGCCATGATCAGCGCGGAAGCAGTCATGCTGAGCGCGAAGGCCATGCCGGCGCCGGGCAGGCCGAAGCCGAGCGGTTCCATGAAAGCCCAAGCCAGCGGCGGATAGATCACCCAGCCCCCCACCACGCCGCGGGCCGCCAGCGCATGCCGCCCGCCGCCGCGCAGGATGGACGCCAGGGTATTGGTCAACCAGGCAGGCAGCGCGCCCGCGCCAAAGGTCCAGGCGGCGAAGGCGGCACCGGCTTCCGCCGCGCCCGCGCCACCGATCAGGCCCAGGATCGCGCGCGGAAAGATCAGAAAAGGCAGGGCAAAAAGCGCCGCACCCGCGCAGGCGATCACCAGCGCATGGGCGGCCAGCGCCGCCGCTTCATCGCGCTTCCCGCCGCCCAAGGCGCGCGCAATGGCCGAGACCACGCCGCCCCCCATGGCGCCGGCCGACATTTGGGAAAGCAACAGCGTGAAAGGCAGCACCACCGCCCAGCCCGCCAAAGCCGCCTGGCCCTGCCGCGCCGCGAGCCAGGGCTCAATCAATTGCGCCACAACCTGCGTTGCCGCCAGCAAGCTGGTTGGCGCCGCGAGGGCGAGGATTTGGCGCAGGCGCCCTGCCCCACTAATCACGGGAAAGCCGCCGAGTCGCACCTGAAAAGCCTTTCTGCATGCCCCATCGGAGCCCTCAAGAACCCCACTGGCAAGGGCGAATCGGGGGTTTTCCACAGATTTCTTTCGAGTCGCGGATCATAGAACTTGTGTCTCGCCCCTCTTTTCCCTACCGTATCTTGTGTTGGGGAGATCAAAGGGGGTTCTTCATGGATTGGACGCAAGAAGCGATTGAGAGGCTGCGCGCCTTCTGGGCCGAGGGTCTTTCGACCGCGGAAATCGGTCGCCGCATGGGGATTTCGAAAAATGCCGTGGTCGGCAAGGCGCATCGGCTGAACCTGTCTTCCCGGCCAAGCCCAATCCGGCGTGACCCGCAGGAACGGCGCACCACGCCCAGCCCGCGCCCGCCGCGTCAGGCGCCCGTGGCCCGGCCAATACCCAGCGCGCCGGTGTTGCGCCCACAAGCGCCGCCGCCGCAGGCCACCCCGGTGGTGTTGGTGGCCCCGCCGCCCGCCGCCGTGCGCAACCCTGCACCGCCCCGCCCGCGCCTTGGTGGGTCGCGGACCTGCTGCTGGCCAATCGG
>JADCGG010000140.1 GCA_020249125.1 Roseomonas sp.
AAGCGTCAGGCCGTTATTTCCCAAGCCGTCACCAAGGGCCTCAACCCCAACGCCCCCATGAAAGACAGCGGCATAGAATGGCTCGGCCAAGTGCCTGCGCATTGGAAGGTGGTGCGTGTAAAGTCGATCAGTCTCTTCATAACGAGCGGCCCACGTGGTTGGTCCGAGCGTATCCAAGATGCTGGTGCGCTCTTCATTCAGAGCGGCGACCTGTCGGAAGATATGCGATTAAACTTTGAGACGGCTAAGCGAGTGCCTGTTGCGCATGACGCTGAAGCTTATCGAACACGACTGATCAATGGTGATATTGTTGTCTGCATAACAGGAGCTAAAACTGGAAACGTCGCTATTTGTGACGGGCTAAATGAAGAAGCATTCATCAACCAACATCTGAGCCTCATAAGACCCAAGCCGTTAATTCATGGAAGATTTTTGGGCTTCGTGCTCAAGGGAGACGCGGGTCGCTATCACTTGGAAGTATCGCAATACGGTTTAAAGCAGGGACTCAGTCTTGAGGATGTTGCCGCAACGCCGTTGGCTCTGCCCCCGATCAACGAACAAGAAGCAATTCTGGCACATTTGACTTCCGCAATGAGACAGAGCGACACCCTCATCACCGAAGCCACCCAAGCCATTACCCTTCTGCGCGAACGTCGCGCCGCGCTCATCTCCGCCGCTGTTACCGGCAAGATTGATGTGCGCGCCCTCGCCCCCAGCCAGCCGGAGGCCGCGTGAGCATCCATAAGGAAATCGCCTTTGAAGATGGCATCTGCGCCCATCTCGCCAAGCAAGGCTGGCTTTATGAAGCCAATGCCGCCACGCGGTATGATCGTGCCCATGCGCTCTTCCCCGAAGATGTGCTGGCCTGGGTGCAGGCCAGCCAGCCGGACGCCTGGGCCGCCTTGGAAAAGAACCATGGCAGCGCCGCCGCCGCCACCCTTGCGCAACGCCTGCGCTCAGCGCTCGACAAGCAAGGCACGCTGGAAGTGCTGCGCCAGGGGCTGGATGTGGTGGGGCTGAAGCAGCGCCTTACGCTCTGCCAATTCCGCCCGGCGCTCGGGATGAATGAAGCCTTGCAGGCGCGCTACGCCGCCAATCGGCTGCGCGTGGTGCGCCAGGTGCGTTATTCCCTGCACAATGAAAACTGCCTGGATTTGGTGCTGTTCCTGAATGGCATTCCCGTGGCAACGGCGGAATTGAAAAGCGACTATACGCAATCTGTCACGGATGCGGTGGACCAATACCTGTATGACCGGCTGCCGAAGGACCCCGGCAAGAATGCGCCGGAACCCTTGCTGGCCTTCCCCGGTGGCGCGCTGGTGCATTTCGCCGCCAGCAATAGCGAAGTAGAGATGTGTACCCTGTTGGCCGGGCCAGACAGCAAATTCCTGCCCTTCAATCGGGGCCGAGACTTCGGCGCGGGCAATCCACCCAACCCCAATGGCGCGCCCACCGCGTATCTGTGGGAAGAAGTCTGGCAGCGCGATAGCTGGCTGGAAATTCTGGGCCGGTATCTGGTGCCGGTGCGTGATGACAAGAAGCGCCTGAAGGGCTGGATTTTCCCGCGCTACCATCAATTGGATGCCACGCGCCGGCTGCTGGCGGCGGTGCTGGCGGAAGGCCCGGGCGGGAAATACCTGATCGAACATTCGGCGGGTTCCGGCAAAACCAATTCCATCGCCTGGGCGGCGCATTTCCTCGCGGATTTGCACAATGCCGCGCATGAAAAGCTGTTCGATACCGTGCTGGTGGTGTCTGATCGTACGGTGTTGGATACGCAATTGCGCGAAGCCATCCAGAATTTCGAACGCACCCAAGGCGTGGTGGAGGTGATCACCGGCGATGGCGCAGCGAAAAGCGCGCAATTGGCGGCAGCGCTGGCGGGCGGCAAGAAGATTGTGGTCTGCACCATCCAGACCTTCCCCTTCGCGTTGGAGGAAGTGCGGAAGCTGGTCGCCACCAAGGGCAAGCGCTTCGCGGTGATTGCGGACGAAGCGCATTCATCCCAATCCGGGCAGGCGGCGGCCAAGCTGAAAATGACTCTGAATGCCGAAGAACAGCAGGACCTTGCCGATGGTGGTGAGGCCAGCATTGAAGACTTGCTGGCGGCGCAAATGGCCGGGCGCGTGGGGCAGGATGCCGGCATCAGCTTCATTGCCTTCACGGCGACGCCCAAGGCGAAGACGCTGGAACTTTTCGGGCGGCGGCCTGAACCGACTCTACCGCCGGGGCCGGGCAATCTGCCGGTGGCCTTTCATACCTATTCCATGCGCCAAGCCATCGAGGAAGAATTCATCCTGGATGTCTTGCAGAATTACACTTCCTACAAGCTGGCTTTCCGGCTGACGCATGGCGGCGCGGAAATGGGCGAAAAGGAAGTGGATGCCAGTGAGGCGAAGAAGGGCATCATGGGTTGGGTGCGGCTGCACCCGCATAACATCGCCGCGCGGGTGGAAATTGTGGTGGAACATTTCCGGCAGAATGTCGCGCATCTGCTGGGCGGCAAGGCGAAGGCCATGGTGGTGACTGCCAGCCGCAAGGAAGCGGTGCGGTGGTCTGTTGCGATGAAAACCTACATCGCCAAGCGGGGCTATGATATCGGCCTGCTGGTGGCGTTTTCCGGCGATGTGGATGATGTGGAAACCGGGCCTGAACCCTTCAATGAAGTGAATATGAACCCAGACCTGAAGGGGCGGGACATTCGGGATGCCTTCGCCACGCCGGAATTCAGCATCTTGCTGGTGGCCAATAAGTTCCAGACTGGGTTCGACCAGCCGCTGCTCTGCGCCATGTATGTGGACCGGAAATTGGGTGGCATTCAGGCGGTGCAAACCCTATCGCGCCTGAACCGCGCCTATCCGGGGAAGGACACCACCTATGTGGTGGATTTCGTGAATGAGGCTGAAAAGGTTCTGGAAGCCTTCAAGCAATACCACAAGACCGCCGAATTGGCCGGCGTGAGTGACCCGAATGTGGTGCTGGATTTGCGCAGCAAGCTGGATGCGACCGGGAATTATGACCAACATGAGGTTGAACGGGTTGCCAAGGTAACAGTGAACCCGAAGGCTACTCAGGCTGATCTGGATGCCGCTATTACGCCGGTAAGCAGCCGGCTGCTGATACGCTTCAAGCACGCCAAGCAGGCTTTCGCGGCAGGCACGGATGGAGACAAGGCGCAGCAGGCCGCGAAGGGGGAGATGGAAGCGCTCCTGCTCTTCAAGCGCGATTTGGGCAGCTATGTGCGGGTGTATGAATTCCTCGGCCAGATGTTTGATTACGGCAATACCGATATCGAAAAGCTCTACCTTTTCGCCAAGATGCTGCTGCTATTGCTGGATTATGGGCGGGAACGTGAGGGGATAGACCTATCAGCGCTGCGCCTGACGCACCACAAGATGCGCGACCTTGGTAAGCAGAAGCTGAACCTGGGCGGCGGAGAGGATGGGCCGAAATTGGCACCGCTGACCGATGCCGGGAGCGGGCAGGTCCAGGACAAGCACAAACTGCGCCTGGAACAGATCATCGCGGCCATCAATGACCTGTTTGAAGGTGGGATTACGGAAGGTGATTCAGTTTCCGGCCTGCTGAGTATTCGGAGCAAAATGCTGGAATCCGAAACACTGCGCGCCCAGGCAGCCGCGAACACAAAGGAACAGTTCGAAAATTCGCCCAATCTACAAGAGGAACATCTGAACGCCATCATGGACGCGATGGCCGCACATCAGAATATGGCGAAGCAGGCGCTGAATTCTGAAACTATCCGCGCACGCATGCTGGCAATAATTCTGGGACCAGGCGCGTTGTGGGAGGCATTGCGGGCGCAGGGGGGAATTACCCCACCAGCGCCTCCACCTCCTTCGGCGGCATAAGCGTCAGGTTCAAAACGCGCCCGACATAGGCCCGGTCAACCTTTTCCGCGATGGCTAGTTCCCGGATTGAGGCATACCGCCCCTCCTCCAGCATCCGCCGCCAGCGAAACCCCCGCGCCAGCGCTTTGATCAGCGCCGGGTCGCCACGCACTGGGACAACCCCGGCTTCGCCGCCACCCTGCCGCGCAACCGCCCCATCCGGCCCGATGATCTGCTTCCGCCCGCCGCGCCGGCGGATGGTCAGCGGCACCGAAACCGTCACGCTGGTCATGCCCTTCATGCTGCAATCCCCCTCGGTTGCGAAAGGTCCCGCGCAAGGCT
>JADCGG010000141.1 GCA_020249125.1 Roseomonas sp.
CAAGGCCAAGCTGGATGCGCTGCATGTGCCCTTCCAGGGCAGCGGCCCGGGGCTGACAGCGGTGACGGCGGGGCAGGTGGATTTCGCCATTGAAACCCTGGTCGCGACCTCTGCTCTATTCCGGCAAGGCGCGGTGCGCGCGCTGGGCGTCACGCTGCAAAATGGCACGGAATTGCAGCCGGATCTGATGCCGCTCGCCCGCCTGCCGGGTGTGGAAGGCTATGATGCCGGTGCTTTCGGGGGCTACATGGTCCCGGCGGCAACGCCTCGGCCCATCATTGATCGTCTGGCCGCCGAAACCGAAAAGGCCTTGGCGACTGAAGAAGTGCGTTCTCGGCTCGCGCAGATCGGCTTCCAGCCGCAATTCCGCAACACTGCGGATTTCACCACCTTCCTGGCGCGCCATCGCGAAGAATTCCGTCAGGTTATCCAGGCGAATAACATCAAGGTGGATGGCTGATCCGTTTTGGGCTTTGAGGCGGGGCATAACCCCGCCATGCTGGCAGGGGGCGGCTTGACCGCCCCCTTGCTTTTTGGCCCTACCCATGGCGCGGCAGGGCAAAATCTGGAAAAATAATCGCGTAAGAGAGGACCGCCATGACCGAAGATACCCGCCTGGACCCGCCAAGCCTGGAGATTGCCGGCAGCCGCGCCACCATCCGGCTGCATCGTTCCCGCCACCGCAATCGGGTCGAGCCGGGCGATATCATCCGCATCATGGAGTATTTGGAGCAGGTGGATGCCAACCCGTCACTCCGCGTGCTGATCCTGGCGGCGAGTGGCCCGGCCTTCAGCGCCGGCTTCCATCTGGGCGGCTTCGCGGAAGACAAGGAAGCCGCTGCCCGTGCGCCGAGTTTTGAGGCCATGGTGGATAGGTTTGAAGCGGTGCGCGTGCCGACCATCTGCCGGCTGCAAGGCGGCGTTTATGGTGGTTCAACCGACTTCGCGCTGACCGCGGATTTCCGCATTGGTGTCACGGGCATGGAAATGTTCATGCCGGCTGCCCGGCTTGGCGTGCATTACTACCCAACCGGGCTTGAGCGTTATGTTTCCCGCCTTGGACTGAACAATGCCAAGCGCCTGTTCCTGACCGCCGAAAAGCTGGGCGCCGAGGAATTGCTCCGCATCGGCTACCTCACGCAATTGGTGGCGCCGGAAGAATTGGACGCGGCGGTGGAAAAGCTCGCCACCACACTCGCCAATGGTGCCCCGCTTGCCGTGCAGGGCATGAAGAAGGCGCTGAATGAAATCGGCCATGGCAAGCTGGATGTCACGGCCTGTGCGGAGCGTGCGCGGCTCTGCAAGGAAAGCGAAGATATTCAGGAAGGGCTCGCCGCCTTCCGCGAAAAAAGAGCGCCCGTCTTCCGCGGGCGCTGACCCAAATCAAGGGCGCTGCCGGATCGGACAGCGCCCTTTTTGATTCAGGCTTCCCCGTAATGAATGCGGCGATAGGGGCGCGACACCACCGTATCATCCGTGTGCACATCCCACAGGCTGGCGCTATTGCCGCTTTGGTGGGTCTCAAACATCGCGCCCATTTGGCCAAGCGCACTCACGGTCTGGCCGCGTACGCCAAAGCCATTGGCCACACCGGCCAAATCGCCACGGCCATGGATGACAATGCCGGCATCAATATTGCCGGCGCGGAATTTGTGGATTTCCGCGCCATAGCCGCCATCATTGATGATCGCCATCAGGAATTTCACGCCATGGCGGCGCGCGGTTTCCAATTCCTGGATATGCATCAGCAAGCTGCCATCACCTTCAATCAGCAGCACCTTGCCATCCTTGCGCGCGGCAGCCACGCCAATCGCCGCCGGCAGGCCATTGCCGATGGCGCCGAAGTCACTCACCACATGATAGCGTTCCGCCGCGCGACCCTTCAGATAGGTCATGGCGAAGCCAAGGTAATGGCCACCGCCAATCACCACATCCCAATCCTTCGGCACAATGGCATCCAATTCCATGATCGCCTTGCGCGGATCAACTGTGCCGGGTGCTATGGTGAATTCCTTGCGGTCCGGCACATCGGCGGCAATCAGCGTGGCCAATTCGTCACTACGGAAGCGCTTGCCCGTTGCACCATGGCGCTTGATCGCCGCCGTCACGGCCTCCGCCGCCGCCTTGGCATCGGCGCGGATATGCAAATCCGCCGTGCGCAACCCCTGCCACAACCCGCGCGGGCCGATATCAATCTGCACCGTCTGCGCGCCGGGATAGAGGTAACCGCTTTCCGTCGTATAGGCGCCAAGCCCAACGCCAATCCCGATCACCAGATCAGCTTCCGCAAAGCGTTCGCGCGCGAAATCGCTGGCATAGGCGCCAGAGATATCCATGGCGAAGCGATTGCCGGTAAACAGCCCCTTGGCTTGCAGCGAAGTCGCCAGCAGCGCGCCCATGGCTTCCGCCATTTCTTCAATCGCTTCGCGCGCCTTGGAAAGCTTGGCACCTCGGCCCGCGATGATGATGGGCTTTTCGGCAGCCGCGATCATTTCCACCAGCTTTTCAACCAGGGTCGGGTCTGGCTGCGGGCGCTGCGCCGCCGGCAGATAATCGGCGGAGGGGATGTAATCCACCATATGCGGATAGGCCTGTTTTTGCAGGTCCATCGGAATGCTGATCACCACCGGGCGGCGTTCAAGTGCCGCGAAATGGAAGGCTTCGCGCACATTATCAAGCGCGCGATCCATGGTCTTCACCGAGATATGATGCGCGCCCGTTGCTTGCGTCAGCGGCGCCATATCAATCTGCTGGATGTAATAGGGTGCCGCGATGGGTGAATCGCCCGCGAAAACCACCATCGGCGTATTCGCACGCGCGGCAATGGCAAGCCCGGTCATGATTTGCGTAAAGCCTGGCCCGCAGGTGGTGGAAGCGACACCCACCTTGCCGGTGGCCCGAGCATAGGCATCGGCCATCGCAACGGCGCAGTGTTCATGCCGCGCATGGATGATGTTCATCCCCGGCTGGCGCTGCATCGCCTCGGTCCAATACATATTCGCGTCACCCATCAGGGTGAACAGCGTATCGCACCCTTCCTGCGCGAAGACGGTTGCCAGAACATCGGAAAGCTTGGGCGCTGCCATGATTACTTTTTCCCTTTACCA
>JADCGG010000142.1 GCA_020249125.1 Roseomonas sp.
CAGCCTTGCAGGCGCCGCATCGTATCTTGGCGTTGGCGGCCTTCAATACTCCATTTGGCCCGGGTACCAGTGATTTCGGTACGCGCTCCATCGTTTGGCTGACGGGTTTGCTTGGCAATACGACGTTCTTCGGGCGCCGTGTGGCCTCTGGTTTTTTCAGCCAACGCACCCGCGTACAGACCCCCGAAGTGGTCGAAGAGTTTGTGGCGGCCTTCCCCGGGCGCGCGCCGCGCATGCTCCAGGCAGCCGCACGCGCGGTGCTTATCGAACGTGAGTCGCTGCTCCCGCTGCTGCCAAAGCTCCAAGTGCCGGTCCTGGTGGTGTCGGGCGCCGAGGATACGCGTTACCCTCCGGCGCAAACCAAGGAGATTGCGCGCCAAATCCGCGAAGCTCGTTTTAACACCGTGGAAGACTCCGCGCATCTGACGCCCCTCGAACAGCCGGAAATCACCGCCCGGCTGGTGCGGGAATTGGTGCCGCCGCGGTAGGAGCGGCGGTGCTGTTGGCCGAACACCTCAAGGGGAGATGCAGGGGCATGTGTGTTCGGCGTGAAGCCCGCAAGCCGCCGTGCCGAAAAGGCCGCGCCTTCTCCGGTTTGGCTGGCGCGTTACTCGCGCTCGCCGTTGCGCCACTCGTTACAGCATGCAGCTATGTGGGCGGCTTCTTGAGCGCCCAGTCGCCTCGAACGCTTTTTGAACGCGGCTATTTTGCAGAAATGCGCGCCGTGGAGGGCAGGCCAGCACCGCGCAGCGCGGAGGGTCTGCACATTCTTCCGGATCAGCGTTACCGCCCGCCCGGCCTTTCACGCGATGATCTTGCGCATCGGCTGGATGCTTATGCGCCGGCATCCGGTGCTGGGCCGTGGCCCTTATTGGTCTATGCCCATGGGGGCGGGTTGAATGCTGGCGCCAAGGACGACGAGACAGAGGTCAATCGGAATTTCGCCATCGCCCTCGCGCGGCTCGGCTTTGTCGTACTGAACATCAATCATCGCCTGGTACGTGAAGCGCCCCATCCCGCGCAGGTGGAGGATATGGCGGCAGCGGTCCGTTGGGGCGTTGATCACGCGGCCGATCTGGGGGCGGATGCAGACCGGATCGTGCTCGCAGGTTTCTCCTCCGGCGGCTATCTCGCGGCGCTGCTGGCGGGCGAGCCGCGCCATCTTCAGGCGCAGGGCGTGGCGCCTGAGCGTCTGCGCGCGGTGGTTGCGGTATCCGGTTTCTTCGATCTGGAGCATCTGGCGAAATCTTTTCTTGTCCGCCGCTTCATCGTCGAACCAGCCTTTGGCCCAAGCGGCCCCTTGTGGATTGAGGCTTCGCCTCTGTCGCATGCGGGATCGCATTGGCCGCCTGCCCTGCTGATAAGCGCGGCCGAGGATCGAGCCGCCGGGCCTGAATCTGATGCCCTCTGCCTCCGCCTAAATCAGGCCGGCGTCCGCTGCGCGCGGCTGGTGGTGCCGGGGACCCAGCACTCCACGGCTATTGCAAGGCTGGGTGATGGGCGGTCCCCGGAAGAGTTTGAGGCAATGGCCAGCTTTCTCGCCTCGGCTACCGCCGCGCAGCGTAACGGTCGCGGTGCGCCATGACTTTCTGGCGTCGCAAGCGGCGCAGCATCGAGCGCTCATGGCGTGATAATCAGGCAGTTTATTATATTTCTTCACGCGTGATTCTCAGAAAACATCCTTCCATCAATTGCTGATGCTCGGCGCTGAGCGAAGATGGTCCGAGGCCTTGACCTGTTCCAGCAGGAAGCGGGCTGCCGATGCCGCGGTGATGGACAAGCCTATGCCCCGGCCATCGGCACTCACCCGGACGGGTTTCTCGGGACCCTCCGCGATATTCGGCAGCCGCACCGATACCCACTCAACGGAACTGGCACGGAGCGCTTCCTCCATGCGGTCCTTGTCCTCAATGATGGGCAGGAGCCATCGGAGAAACAGCGGAATGACGATGCGCTTGGCGATCCACGTGCCGCTACCACCTGCCCCGATATTGGACATGCACACAACGCGCGGGACGCCTTGTTGCTGCATGGCGGCCAGCACAACCTTGACTGAATCGGAGATGAGTGTGGTGGGCTTTCCATCACCCTTGCCGCCAATGCCCAGGCAGTGGATCACGGCATCCATACCCTTTACGCAAAGCTCAACATCGCGGGCCGCCGTCGGGCTGCCCCCCATCACGACGAGGCGCGGATGCTGAAGCGTGATCCTGCCAGGGTCGCGCACCAGCGCCACGACGTCATGACCCAGCGCAAGCGCCTGCTCGACCACCAACCTGCCCGTGAGGCCCGTGGCACCAAATACGGCGATGCGTGACATGGCCGCTAACACTGTACCGGCGCTGGGCGCAGATCGCGTTTGAACGTCCAGGCATCGCGCGGCTGATGGTGCTGCCACCAGTAAGCATGCACGATATCATCGGGATTGTCGCCACCCGCAGCGTCCACGTCACGACACATGATCGAGAGGCGTTTTTCCACCATGAAGCTGCGCAGGCGGCACGGGCGCATCCCAGCGGTCAGGTTGTGAAAAAGCATGCCAAAATTCCCTTCATTTTCTGAAGTTATTTCAATGAGAGAATAATGCGATCGGCGACTCTCACCGCAAGGTCAGAGATCGGCGCCAGCGCGGCAGGCACCCGCCCGCTTCGCAAGGTTGCTGCCCCATGAATGGCGCTCCAGGCGAATAGCGCATCATGCTCATCCGGCTGGGTGCTGATCACGCCTTGTTGGTACAGGCCCATGAGCGCCGCAGGCAGAAACTCGTAGCTGTTGCGGGCGTCATGGAAATTCGCGGTATTGCGATAGACCTCTGTCTGTGAACCAAACATCAACCGCCACAAGGCCGGCACATCATCGGCGAATTGCAGATAGGCCTGGCCCAGTCGGATGAGCCTTTGCCGCGCTTCCGCAGCATCGGAGGGGGGAACAGAAAGGTCAAAGGCGCCCTCAAACCGATGTTTAAGGCGATCAAATCCGATCCTTGCAACCTCGAACAACAAATCCTCTCGGTTGGCGAAGTGGCGATAGGCGGCGGCGGCAGTGACGCCGAGACCGGACGCAAGTTGACGCAGTGACAGGCGCTCAATGTCCGGGGCGGATAGCGCCGCCTCAATCAACGCCTGGCGGAGATTGCCATGATGGAAGCTTCGCGCGGGGACGAGTTGCGGCTTTGTGGTCATCGCCTGGTGCGACCTGTCTACCTAAAGGGTGGGCTGGTGTTATCACTGATTACATTGCGCGGCAAGGCTTTGATTGATGCTGCGAAGCGCCTGCATCCTGGCGCGGTCTTGGGCATCCCGCCGAAAACCATGTGAAAACAATTGGTTAAAAATTTTCGCGCCAAGCGGCATTTTTTGCTTGCTAAAATGTTCTTGTTTTGTTCTTCTCCTCCTCATGAGCAGCACCCTTTACCAAGACCCCTCCCTGATCATCCCGCAACGCCCAGTGCGCGTGCGCTTTCAGGCGCGCCGCGCGGGCTTCGATAAGGCGCGCAGCGCCATGCGGGATTTCACGCTTTTACTGGCCCTCGCCTGGGGCGCCGCCGAAATGGCGCTTTGGCTGAGCGGGGGCTAAGGCCCCCTACTCCGCAGCGGCTTCCCTCGCCCGCTCGCGCAAAATCGCCACCGCCCGGCGCAGCCCATCGGCGATATTCTCGGGCGGCATGGCGCCGGAGAACAATAAATGCCGATCCAGCACAAAGGATGGCACGCCGGAAATACCCGCGCGGCGATAGCCCTCATCCTCGGCCAGCACCTCATGCCGCCCGGCATCGCCGGCGCTGAAGGCGGCCAGGCTTTCCGCTGACATGCCCGCCGCCGCGCCAAGTGCCGCGAGCGTCGCGGCATCGCCAATATCCCCGCCATTTTGGAAATAGGCTTGGAAGATCGCCTCGGCCACGTCGCGCTGCCGGCCATCGGCGCCCGCAAGTCGGATCAGGCGATGCGCTTGCAGCGTATTCGGCGTGCGCGCCATCAGGTCATGGCGAAATGCCAAGCCAGCCGCGCGCCCTGCATCGGCCACACGCCGGTCCAATTCCTGCGATTTTTCGAGCGAGCCGAATTTGGCGCTGCGATATTCCCGCCGATCCACGCCCTCGGCCGGCATTTCCGGGTTCAATTGGAAGGGCCGGAAGCGGACCTGAAAATGCAGCCCGTCTTCAGCCAGCATGTCGAGCGCCGCATCCAGATTGCGTTTGCCGATCCAGCACCAGGGGCAGATGGCGTCCGAAATCACATCCAAAGTGCCGGCATTGGCTTCAGTGGCGCTGTCCATGGGGTGCACTCCTGCAAAACTGCCCCACACCATGCCGCTTTGGCGCGCCTCGGTCCAGCACGCCCCCTCTTGGAGAGAAGCGCGGAAAGCCGCATGGTCCGGCGCATGAGTACCATGACCTTCCCCGCCCCCGCCCCGGCTGCCTGGCCCAGCGCCACCCCAGCCCAAGCCGGCTTTGATGCCACGAAGCTTCAAACCGCCATCGCTTTCGCCGCCGCGCATGAAACCCCCTGGCCTTATGATCTGGCCGGCCATATCGGGCGCGGCTTTTTCGAAGCGCCCCCGGATAATGAGGTGCTGGGTCCGCTCAGCCCGCGCGGCGCGCCGTGCGGCCTGATCACGCGCCATGGCGCGCTGGTCACAAGCTGGGGCGATACGCGCGAAGTCAGCCAGACCTTCAGCGTGGCGAAATCCTACCTTTCCCTGCTGACGGGCATTGCCTGGGCCGATGGGTTGATCCCGGACCTCGATCAACGGGTTGGCGAAACCGTGAAGGATGGCGGCTTTGAAGGCCCGCAGAATGGCCCAATCACCTGGCGGCATTTGCTGCAGAACATGTCGGAATGGGAAGGCACGCTATTTGGCAAGTCAGACACCATCGACCGTGGCCGCGACCTTGGCGCCGAAGGCCAGGGCAAGAAGGGCATGCGGCAATTGCAGGCCCCCGGTACGCATTGGGAATATAATGATGTCCGCGTGAACCGGCTTTCGCTCGCCCTGCTCCGCCGCTTTGGCCGGCCCTTGCCGGAGGTTTTCGCCGAACGCATCCTGAACCCCATCGGCGGCAGCCGGGATTGGCGCTGGGATGGCTATCGGACATCCTGGGTGACGCTGGAAAATGGCCAGCGCGTGCAATCCGTCCCCGGCGGTACGCATTGGGGCGGCGGGGTTGCCATCCACGCGGAGGATCAGGCGCGGATCGGGCTGCTTGCGCTCAATCGCGGGCGTTGGGCAGGGAGTGAAATCCTGCCGGCGCAATGGTTTGACTGGTCCACTGAAGCCTGCGCGCTCAACCCCTCCTATGGCTTCCTCTGGTGGCTGAATACATCCGGGGAGCGTTTCCCCTCCGCCGCGCGGGACGCGTTTTTTGCCTCTGGCGCCGGGGGTAATCTGACCTGGGTGGACCCAGGCTCGGGCATTGTCGCGGTGCTGCGCTGGACCGACCCGAAGGCGATGGATGGCTTTATCGGCCGCGTGCGCGCGGCCTTGGTCTGAGGGGGGGCGCAAATCATGGAAATCGGCATTGTCGGTCTGGGCCGTATGGGCGGCAATATCGCGCGGCGGCTGATGCAGGCGGGGCATGGCGCCGTGGTGTGGGACAAGGATGCCGCCGCCGTGGCTGCGCTGACTGCCGAAGGCGCGGAGGGTGTCGCGGATTTGGCCGGGCTGGTCGCGGCTTTGGCCCCACCGCGCGCCGTTTGGGTCATGCTGCCCCATGGCGCGCCGACGGAAGACGCGCTGGAACAATTGGGAGGGCTGCTCGCGCCCGGCGATACCGCCATTGATGGCGGCAATACGCATTGGAAGGATGATATCCGCCGCGCCAAGGCGCTGGGGGCGCGCGAGATTGATTACCTGGATATCGGCACCTCGGGCGGGGTTTGGGGGCTGAAGCGCGGCTATTGCCTGATGATCGGCGGCAAGCCCGGCCCGGTGGCGCGGCTGGCGCCGATCTTTACTGCGCTGGCGCCGGGCAAGGGGGATATTCCAGCCACGCCACGGCGTGAAGGACGCCCCGCAAATATCGAAGAAGGTTGGATACATTGCGGCGATCACGGCGCCGGACATCTCGTCAAGATGGTCCATAACGGGATTGAATACGGCATGATGCAGGCACTCGCCGAAGGGCTAGACCTGCTGCGCCATGCCGATAGCCAGGAACTGCCGGAAGATCAGCGCCTTAGCGTGGATATCGCTGATGTCACGGAAGCCTGGCGGCGGGGTTCGGTCATTACCTCCTGGCTACTCGACCTGACGGCGAGTGCCTTGGCCGAAGACCCTGATCTTGCGAAATATTCGGGCAAGGTCGGGGATTCCGGCGAAGGCCGCTGGACGGTGCAGCAGGCGGTGGAAACCGCCGTCGCCGCGCCGGTGCTGACCGCAGCGCTTTATGCCCGCTTTCGGTCTCGTGATCAGGTCAATTTCGGCGATCGTGCCCTTTCGGCCATGCGGCATGGCTTTGGCGGGCATCTGGAACCGAAATAGAAATGCGCCCCGCCACAATCATCGTCATGGGGGTTTCGGGGTCGGGCAAATCCACCATTGGCGCGTTGCTGGCTGAGAGGCTCGGCTGGCCCTTCGCCGATACGGATGGCTTTCACCCGGCGGAAAACGTGGCGAAAATGGCCGCCGGCACACCGCTGACCGATGCGGATCGCTGGCCCTGGCTGGATGCGATTGCGGCGCATATCGGCGCGGCGCGAAAGGCCGGCCAGCCTGTGGTGGTGGCCTGTTCGGCGTTGCGCCGCGCCTATCGGGACCGCTTGCGCGCCGGGCATGGCGATCTGATTTTCCTGCATCTATCCGGCGCGCCGGCAGTGATTGCGGCACGTCAGGCGGCGCGGCAGGGCCATTTCATGCCGCCTTCCCTGATGGCGAGCCAAGTTGCGACGCTGGAAGACACCGGGGATGAAGCCGATGCCCTGGCGGTATCTGTCGCGGCCAAACCTGAAGCGGTGGTGGATGCC
>JADCGG010000143.1 GCA_020249125.1 Roseomonas sp.
AGCATTTTCAAGCCAAGTGGAATCACTTGGCGGCTCGGAAAATGCGACCAAACCAAGCATTTTCAAGCCAAGTGGAATCACTCGGCGACTCGGAAAATGCGACCAAATCAACTTCAGCCTTCTCCGCCCGAAGCGCCGCTTGACCAAGGGGCGCTTCGGCGCGCATGAGCCCTCATGCGCTTTTCCACACCCCCCAGTGCCGAAGACCTGATCGAGCTTGCCGAGGATGCGCTTGCCGCCATCCCGAAGCCGATGCGCGATCTACTGACGGGTGTTGCCATCCTGGTGGATGACATCGCTGAGGAGGAGATTCTCCGCGAACTCGGCATCGAAAACCCCTATGAATTGACTGGGCTTTACCTTGGCGTGCCGCTGACCGAAAAAAGCAACGGCATGGTTTCGGAAGAACCAGACCGCATTCTGCTGTTCCGGGAACCCATTCTGCTGGAATGGATCGAAAGCGGAGAAGACCTGTTCCGCCTGGTCCGTAACGTGCTGATCCACGAAATCGGCCATCATTTCGGCTTTTCGGATGAGGATATCGCGCGGCTGGAGGATGAGGATTAGCGCCACCCCTCGCCAGCAGCGCCCAGCTTTCCTAAATAAACTTTCATGTCCATCACCTTCACCCTGAATGGCGATTTGCGGCGCCTGCCCGCCGAAACGCCCCCGGCACAGACCATGCTCGATTGGCTGCGTGCCGCTGGCCTGCCCGGCACCAAGGAGGGCTGCGCGGAAGGCGATTGCGGCGCCTGCACGGTCGTGATTGAGCACCCTGATGGCGCCCGCTCCCCCGTCAATGCCTGCCTGATGACGCTGGGTCAGGCGCATGGCTTGGCGCTGCGGAGTGTGGAGGGGCTTTCAGCACCTGATGGCGCGCCGCATCCCGTGCAAGCGGCGATGCTGGCGGCAGAAGCGACGCAATGCGGCTTTTGCACGCCGGGGATTGTCATGTCGCTTTACGCCCATGCGCGCATGGGCGGTGACGCGCATGAGGCTTTGGCCGGAAACCTCTGCCGCTGCACTGGCTATCGGCCTATTCTTGATGCGATGGCGGCCTTGCCGGCGGCGGAAGATGCCGCGCCGTCATGCCCCACCACGGATGTCACCGCCTTCGGCCCGCCGGGGCATCGCTTTTTCCTGCCGCGCGGCTTGGATGAAACCCTTGCGCTGCGGCGTGCCCATCCCGACGCCTGGCTTCTGGCTGGCGGCACGGATTTGGGCCTGCGCTTTTCCGAACATCGGGAAAACCCCGCCGCCATCATCTGCCTGCGCGATGTCGCCGAATTGCGCGGCATTTCGGCGAGGCCGGATGGCATTTCGGTGGGCGCGGCGGAACCTTATGCCGCGCTGCTCGATCACATGGCGCATGATGCGGCTTTCGAAGGCTTCGCCGGGCTATTGCGGCGCCTGGGTTCGCGGCAGATACGCGCGCTTGGCACGCTTGGCGGCAATCTCGGCACCGCAAGCCCGATTGGCGATGCGCTGCCGCCCTTGCTGGCACTGGGCGCGCGGCTTTCGCTGGTAGGGCCGGGCGGGGCGCGCGATCTGGCGGTTGAGGATTTCCTGCTCGGCTATCGGCGCAATGCCCTTAAGCCAGGCGAAGTGATTGCGCGGGTGTTCATCCCCAGGCCCACACCGGGCGCGATTTTCGCCGCCGAAAAACTCTCGCGCCGGCATGATCAGGATATCAGCGCCATTGGCCTTGCGGTGCTGCTGGAACGCGATGGCGATGTGATCACGCGCGCACGCATCGCCCATGGTGGTTGCGGGCCGATGGCTGCGCGGGCGCCGGAAGCCGAAGCCGTGCTGGAAGCTGCGCCCTTCACCGAAGCGCAAGCGCGCGCGGCAGGGGATGCCTTGGCGCGCGCCATTACACCCATGGATGATTTGCGCGGCAGCGCCGAATATCGCCGCGTGGCAGCGCGCAATCTGCTGATAAGGCTTTACTGGCGCGTGGCGCGGCCAGAAGCCGCGACGGAAATCATGGCGCTGCCAACGCCACACGCGCCGCGGTTCATCGCGCCATGAATGCGCCACTCGCCCAGGGGGCAGCGCTGGCCCATGATTCGGCGCTGGGCCATGTGACGGGGCGCGCGCCCTTCGCGGATGATGTACCGGAAGCGCCGGGCTTATTGCATGGCGCGCTATTGCTCTCACCCGTCGCGCATGGGCGGCTTGGGGCGCTGGATGTGGCGGCGGCGCGTGCCATGCCCGGTATTGTCGCGGTGCTGACCGCGCGGGATGTGCCGGGCGCGAATGATATCTCGCCTTCAGGTCGGGAAGTTGAACCGCTTTTCGCCGATGGCACGCTGCGCCATCACGGCCAGCCCATTGCGCTGGTGGTGGGGGAAACGCGCGATGCGGCACTCACTGCCCTTGCCGCGCTGAAGCCGGAGATCGAGGCGCTACCCGCCATTCTTTCAATCGAAGAAGCCCTGGCCGCGGAAGCCTATTTGCTGCCGCCGCAGGAAATTGCGGTGGGCGATGCGGCGGGCGCGATTGCAACCGCACCGCTGAGCGCATCGGGCGAATTTCGCGCGGGTGGGCAGGAACATTTCTACCTGGAAGGCCAGATTGCCATCGCCGCGCCGGGCGAGGATGGGGATATTTCCATCACCTCCTCCACCCAGCACCCGACGGAAGTGCAGCATATCGCGGCGCGCGTGCTGGGATGCGATTTCAACCGCATCACCGTGCGCTGCCGGCGCATGGGTGGCGGCTTTGGCGGCAAGGAAAGCAATGCGTCCTGGGTGGCGGCGGCGGCGGCACTCGCCGCGCGCATCACTGGGCGGCCCGTGAAGCTCAGGCTCTCCCGCAAGGCGGATATGGCGGCCACCGGCAAGCGGCATCCGTTTTTGTATCGCTGGCGCGCAGGCTTTGACGCGACGGGGCGGATTACGGGGCTGGAGGCGATGCTCGCCGCCGATGGCGGGCATAGTCTTGATCTGACGGGCGGCGTGGTGTTCCGCGCGCTGACCCATGCGCTGAATTGTTATGATGTGTCGGCGGTGAAGCTGCGCGCCTTGTCGCTACGCACAAACATGGTCAGCCACACGGCGTTTCGCGGCTTTGGCGGGCCGCAAGGCGTGCTGCTGATGGAAGATGTGCTGCGCGGTGTCGCCGCCGCGACGGGGCAGGATATGGAAGCGGTGCGCGCGCGCAATTTCGCGGGCGGCACCAATGGCAGCAAGGCGCCTTATGGCCAGGCTTTGGAAGGCGATTTGATTCGCCGCGTTTATGCCGAGGCCATGGAAGATGCCGGCTGGGCAGCGCGGCGGGCGGAGATTGCCGCCTTCAACGCGCAGCACCCATTTCTGCGCCGCGGGCTTGGCAGTTTTGTGCTGGCCTTTGGTATTTCCTTTGGCCTCATGCATCTCAATCAGGCTGGCGCCTTGGTGCATGTCTATGCGGATGGGTCCATCCGGCTCAATCACGGCGGGACGGAAATGGGCCAGGGGCTCAATATCAAAATCGCGCAGGTGGTGGCGGATGCCTTTGGCGTGCCAATCTCGCGCATTCGCATCACACCCACCAGCACGGCAGAGGTACCCAATACCGCGCCCACCGCCGCTTCCACCGGTTCCGATTTGAATGGTTGGGCCGCGCATTTGGCCGCAAGCGCCATCCGTGAACGCATGGCCGCCGAAGCGGCGCGGCTTTGGGATGTGCCGGTGGAAGCGATTGGCTTCGCGGAAGGCCGCGTGTTTGTCGCACGCCCCGGCGATAATCGTGCCATGGGCTTTGGGGAACTTGCGCATCGCTGCTGGGTGCAGCGGATTTCGCTTTCCGCCACAGGGTTTTATCGCACGCCGGACATCCATTGGGATGCGAAATCCATGCGGGGTGAGCCGTTCTTTTACTTCTCCTACGGTGCGGCGGTGGTGGAAGTGGTGGTGGATACCCTGACGGGCGAACACCGCGTCTTACGCGCTGATCTGGTGCAGGATTGCGGGCGTTCGCTCAATCCCGCGATTGATCGCGGGCAGATTGAAGGCGGCTTCGTGCAAGGGCTGGGCTGGCTCACCACCGAAAGCCTTTATTGGGACAAGGAAGGACGGCAACGCACGCTTGGCCCTTCCACCTACAAAATTCCAGGCAGCCGCGATGCGCCACCCGATTTCCGGCTGCGTTTGCTCGCCAATGCGCCAGCACGGGCGGAGACGATTTTCCGATCCAAAGGTGTCGGCGAACCGCCGCTGATGCTGGCGACCGCCGTTTGGAATGCGCTCTGCGACGCAACGGGCCTTACCGCGCTTGATTTGCCGGCAACGCCGGAGCGGGTGCTCATGGCGCTGGAAAAGCAGAGTAGCTGAAAGGCTTATCGCGATTCAGGCCGCAAGGTTTTCTCCAAGGATTGCGAATAGCGGCTCATGGCAAAGCACAGCACAAAATAGACAAAGGCTGCGAAAAGATAGGCCTCGGTCGGGAAGCCGAGCCATTTCGGATCACCCAGGGCGGCGCGCAGCGTGGTGAAGAAGTCAAATACGCCAATCACCACCACCAGCGTGGTATCCTTGAACAGTCCGATGAAGGTATTCACCTGCGCCGGGATGGTGATTGTCAGTGCCTGGGGCAGAATAATCAGCCGCATCTTCTGCCAGAAACTCAACCCAATCGCATCCGCCGCTTCATATTGCCCGCGCGGCATGGCTTGCAGCCCGCCGCGCACCACTTCCGCCATGTAAGCCGCGGTGAATAGCGTATAGGCCACCAGCACGCGCATCAGCCGATCAATCGTGACCCCTTGCGGCATGAACAGCGGCAGCATGATCGCTGCCATGAACAGCAGCGAAATCAACGGCACACCGCGGACGCATTCAATGACAGCGGTGGAAAACCAGCGCACCAGCCTCAATTCACTGCGCCGGCCAAGCGCCAGCAGGATCGCGAGCGGATAACCAAGTGCCAGTCCATAAACCGCAATGATGCCGGTAATCGTCAGCCCGCCCCATTGCCGTGTTTGTACAAAGGAAAGCCCGAAAATGCCGCCTTGCATCAAGAACCACATGGCGGGCGCGGCAATCGCCCAGCCAATCAGCAGATTGCGCCCCCAGAAGCGCCTGATGGTGGAAAGCACCACCATGGCCACCAGAATCACGATCATGGTCCCGGGGCGCCAGCGTTCCTCATAGGGGTAAAGCCCGAAGATGGAGAACCAGAATTTCTCCCGCACAAAGGCCCAACATGCGCCACCCGCCGCGCGGCAGGTATCGGCAGTGCCATTCCAGGTCGCATTGGTCACCGCCCAGGACCAGAAGGGCGGCACCGCAAAATACAGCACCGCCAGGCATGCCAGCGTGATCAGGCTATTGAGCGGCCCGGCGAAACAGGCCTTGACGAAAGCCTGCATGCGTTCCGCGAAACTTGGCCCGCGCGGCGCGGCCTGGGTGGAAATGGTCGCCGCCATCGGATCAACGCTCCTTCAACAGGGCGACTTTGGCGTTATACCAATTCATGAGCCCAGACGTGATCAGGCTGATGATCAGATACACCGCCATGAAAATCGAAATCACCTCAATCGCCTGCCCGGTCTGATTGATCGAGGTATTGGCGACACTCACCAGATCCGGATAGCCGATCACGATGGCGAGTGAGGAATTCTTCGTCAGGTTCAGATATTGCGACGTCAGCGGCGGAATGATGACGCGTAGCGCCTGCGGCAGGATGACAAGGCGCATGATGCGCCCCGGCGGCAGGCCAAGCGCGCGCGCCGCTTCCCATTGTCCTTTATGGACGCTTTGAATGCCTGAACGCACAATCTCCGCAATGAAAGCCGAGGTATAGACAACAAGCCCCACCAGCAGCGCGAAAAATTCTGGCGAAAGCGCCAACCCGCCTTCGACATTAAAGCCGGCCAATTCCGGCCATTCCACAATCGGCACGAAACCAAACGCCATACCAAGGGCCGGAAAGCCGAATAGCATCAGCAGCCCAGGCAATAGCGTCGCGCGCCGATCCCCGGTTGCGATCTGGCGCGCGCGTTCACGCCGCAGCAAGAACCACCAGCCAATCGCCCCCACCAACACCGCCAGCAGAAATACGAGCAAGGCCGTATCGGCCATCAGCCCGGGGATCTTCATGCCGCGCTGGGACAGGAACACCCCTGGCAGCGGATTGAGCGCCTGACGCACGGAAGGCAGTTGCAACAATACCGCATGCCAAAAAACAAGCTGGAGCACGAGCGGCGTATTGCGAATGACCTCAATATAGCCGCCCACCAGGCCGCGCAGCAGCGGGTTTGATGAAAGCCGCGCGAGGCCAAGCAGAATGCCAAAAACAGTGCAAAGCGCGATGCCGACAATGGCCACACGCAGCGTATTCAACAGCCCAACCGTCAGCGCCCGGCGATAAGTATCGGCGGGCGCATAGGGGATCAGATGCTCACCAATTGGGATGCCGGCTGAACGATCCAGAAAGCCAAAGCCGAATTGCAAGCCGCGCGCCGCCATATTCGCCTGCGCATTGGACCAGAACCACCAGCCAAGCAGCACCACGGCGGCCAGCAACCCGGCCTGGATCAGCAGGCCGCGGCGCGTTCCCGGCAAGGGGATAATGCCCCGCGAAGGCGGTATGGCGGTGGATGAACTCATGCGGCGGATTCCATCGGCGACATAAGGCGGGAAAGGGCGGCGGCAAGATGCGTCACCCGCCACCCCGCAAAATAGCCGCGCGCCATGACAGCGCGCGGCCTGTTGTTACGCCGAGGGATCAGCGCGCCGGCGGCGCATAAAGCAGGCCGCCGCGGGTCCAGATATTGTTCATCCCGCGCTCCAGCCCCAGCGGCGTATTGGTGCCGAGGTGCCGTTCAAAAATCTCACCATAATTGCCGAAGGTGCGGATGATGACGCGCGCGTAATCGGCGCGGGCGGCACCGATGCTCTCACCCATATTGCCTTCAACGCCAAGCAGACGGCGGATCACCGGATTGGTCGCGGTGGTGGCGATCTGTTCCACATTGGCCTGGGTGATGCCCATTTCCTCGGCGTCAATCAGGGCGAAGGTGGTCCAGGCGACGATATTCGTCAGTTCTTCGTCACCCTGACGGATGGTGACCGCCAGCGGTTCCTTGGACAGGCGCTCCGGCAAAATCACGTGATCAGCGGGGCGCGTCAGCAGGGTGCGCTGCGCGGCAAGGGCGGCGAAGTCATTGGTGAACACATCGCAGCGGCCGCTATCATAGGCGCGGCGGATTTCATCCAGATCGGCGATCACCACCGGGGTGAAGCGCAGATTATTGGCGCGGAAGAAATCAGAGATGTTCAGTTCCGTGGTGGTGCCCGGCTGCACGCAGACCGTGGCGCCATTCAATTGGCGCGCGCTGGTCACGTTCAGGCGGCGCGGCACCATGATGGCCTGGCCGTCATAGAAGGTGATGGCCGGGAAGTTGAAGCGGTTGACATTGGAATCGCGCGTCAGAGTCCAGGTGGTATTGTTGGACAACACATCCACTTCGCCGGCGGAAAGCGCGGGGAAGCGGCTTTGCGTGGTGACGGGGACGAATTCCACCTTGCTCGGGTCATTGAAGATGGTGATGGCAATGGCGCGGCAGACCTCGACATTGAAGCCGCCCCAGCGGCCCTGGCTATCCGGCACGCCGAAGCCTGGGTTTGACGGACCCTGCACGCCGCAGCGGAGCGTCCCGCGCTGGCGAATCTGATCCAGGTCGCGCCCGGCAAGGGCTTCGCCCACGCCAAAGACCATGAAGGCCGCCGCGGCGGCGGCCAGAAATTTGAATTTCATGTGTTTCTCCCACTTCTCCCAGCGGACGAAGCCCGTCGCGCTTGGGGGCGGAGATTGCCCAGCCAAGATGAAATTACAAGGCAGTCACAATTCAGAAAAAAGACTTTGTGACGATTCCAGACGCCGAATGCCCTGATTCGAGGCGGTTCACGTGTTCCCGCCGCAACTTGCGCAGGCTTTGGGCAGGTTTGGGGTCATATCACCTGCGCCGGCGGTCCTCGGCTGCCTCAGCCGCCCGCGACCTGCGCGCGCAATTCATCCAAAACGCGCAGCCCACCACCGGTGCCTTCCACATGCCAAAACAGCCAGCCATTGCAGGAAGGCACTTCCTGCACCGCCGCCCCCACCTGATGAATGGACCCCGCTGCCTTGCCGCAGCGGAGCGTGCCATCCGCGCCCACTTCCGCGCGCCAGCGGCGGCGGGAATCCGTTAGCACGCTACCCGCCGGCACCAGCCCGCGTTCCACCAGCACACCGAAGGGGATGCGCGGCTGTTCGCGCCGCGATGGCAGGGCAAGCGCGGCTGATTCCGGCATGGGTTCCACCGCCGCCAGCCGAGCGCGGGCGCCTTTGGCGTAGCGTTCTTCGCGCTCAATGCCGATGAAGCGCCGGCCAAGCCGTTTCGCGACCGCTGCCGTGGTGCCGGAACCCAGAAACGGGTCGAGTACGACCTCTCCTGGCTGGGTGCAAGACAGGATCACGCGATGCAGCAGTGCCTCGGGCTTTTGCGTGGGGTGCAGCTTGTCGCCATTGTCATCCCGCAGCCGTTCGGCGCCCGTGCAAAGCGGGATGAACCAATCGCTCCGCATCTGCAAATCATCATTCAGCGCCTTCATGGCGGCGTAGTTGAAGCGGTATTTGGATTCCTGCCCATGCGCTGCCCAGATCAGGGTTTCATGCGCATTGGTGAAGCGCCGGCCGCGGAAATTCGGCATGGGATTGGCCTTGCGCCAGATCACATCATTCAGAATCCAAAAGCCAAGATCCTGCAACGCCACGCCCAGGCGAAACACATTGTGATAGGCGCCCATCACCCAGATGGTGCCATCCTTGCGCAGCACGCGGCGGCATTCGGTCAGCCAGGCGCGGGTGAAGGCATCATACGCAGCGAGATCGCGAAAACGGTCCCAGGCGTCATCCACGCCATCCACCACGCTTTCATCCGGGCGGCGCAATTCGCCCTTCAATTGGAGATTATAGGGCGGGTCAGCAAAAATCGCATGCACGCTGGCCGGCGGCAGGCGGCGCAGCATGGCAATCGAATCCCCGACCAGAACCTGGTCCAAGAGCAGCTCTAGCTGCGTTCCCACCGTGAAATCCCTTGTGACTCAAACAAGAATCGCCCGTCCGAGTCGCGCGGTCAAGTCAGTTTCAAAACGGCCTGATCCACCGGGCCAAAACCGCGCCGGTGATGCGGCGATGGGCCGAGCCTTGCCAAAGCTTCCCGATGCGCGGCGGTTGGGTAGCCAGCATGACGCGCAAAGCCGTAGCCGGGCCAGCGCGGATCAAGCCTTCGCATGGCGCGATCCCTGAGCACCTTGGCAATGATCGAAGCACCAGCAATGGAAAAGCTAAGCCCATCTCCGCCGACCACACACCTCACCGGGCAAGCCAGAGGCGGCGGCTGATTGCCATCCACCAGCGCGTGATCCGGCACGCTTGGCAGCTTCGCCACCGCGCGGCGCATGGCCAGATGCGTGGCGCGCAGGATATTGACCCGCCCGATTTCGGTGGCCGAGGCCGCGCCGACGCCGATTTCAACCAGCCCCAGCGCTTGCGCTTGAAGGAGCGCCACAAAGGCAGCATCCCGCGCCGCTTCCTTGAGCTTCTTTGAATCCTGCAACAACCCCGCAAGGCTCTCAGCTGGGGGGGCCAGAAAAACCAGGGCAGCGGCCAGCACGGGACCAGCAAGGGGGCCGCGCCCGGCCTCATCCACCCCAGCAACGCGCCTGCCAAGCGCTGCTTCAAGGCTGAAATCGGGCCGCGCCATCAGGCTTTTGTCCGCGGCAGCAAAAGCCAGCCCGCCAGGCCCAGCAGCAGGCTGCCTGCCAATAGAGCGAAGCCGGCGCGATAGGCGGCCTCAGGCCGCGCGGCTTCCTCAATGGGGAAGAAGCCGATCACGAGCCCGACCAATAAAGGCAACAGAGAAGACCCCAGAACCTGCGCCATATTCACCGTGCTTGCCCCGCGCCCGACCAGATGATCCGGGAAAAGCATGCGCGCTTCCGTCACCAGCAGCACCGGGTAGCTGGAAAACAGCACCAGCCCAACCAGCAGGCCAAGCGCCACAGCCAGGGGCGGCGCCGGCCAAAGGGCCAAGGCCAGCAGCATGGCAGCGGAAAGCACGGCCCCCGCGCTGATCATGGTGGCGCGCCGAAAAAAACGCCTCTCCAAGGGCCCCACCAGCAAAAGCCCGATGGGCATGGCAAGCCCCATCGCGGCCAAGGCCAGCCCGCGTTCATTGGCGTTCAGGCCATGCACATCGGCGAAATAAGGCCCGGCCCAAAGCCCGATCACGGTCGCGGCAGCGGCATAGGCCACCAGATGCAAGGCCAGGACGCGCGCAAGGCCCGGCAGGCGCCAGATGGAAAACTGCCCGCGCAGGGCTTCCATTAGGCTTTCCGCCCGCCGCGTCGGCGCAGGGCGGTCTGGCGGGTCATTCTGCACCAGCCACCACCACGCCAGCGCCGCAAGCCCCGTGAGCAAGGCCGAAACCAGAAAGGCTTCCCGCCACCCTAGCCAGCCGGCAAGCCAGGCAAGCGGCGCGCCTGCCAGCAAAATCCCCATTTGGGAAAAGGCAAAAACGCGCGATAGCGCGAGTGTCATGTCGCCGCCCGCATACCAACGCGCGCAGAGCACCACTGCGGACATGAAGGATGCGGCGCAGCCAATGCCGATCAAGGCGCGCGCCACAAGCAGCGTCGCGCCATCCGTGGCAAGGCTTTGCAGCACCAGGCCAAGCACGGCGATGGCACTCAGCCCCGCCACCACCAGGCGTGGACCCAGCCGATCCAGCGCGATGCCGACCGGAAGCTGCATGATCAAAAGCGCGGCGAAGAACATGCCATTCGCCGCCCCCAGCATGCTGGGCGTGAGTGCCAGGTCGGCACTCAGTTCCGGCGCAATCACCCCAAGCGCGCTGCGATGAAACTGACTGAGCCCGGTCAGCAGCGCCAGCGCCAATAGCAGCGCCACACCTGGGGAAACCCGGGCCATGAGGCCAGGAAGCGCCTATTCCGCCTTGGCGCCGGATTGGCGCACCGCATCCCGCCAGCGCTGGCTTTCGCCTGCGACAAAGCCTGGCAATGCGGCGCGCGGGATGGGCATGGGGTCAAAGGCGCGCTCGGCGAAAAGCTTGGCGATTTCGGGGCTGGCGAGCGCCCTGGCGGTTTCGGCTTCAATCCGCGCAAGAACGGGTTCAGGCGTGCCGCGCAGCGCAAAAAGCCCGGTCCAATTCACCGACAGAAAGCCCGGCAGCACGCTGGCAATGGTTGGCACGCCGGGCAAAGCGGCATTGGGCGCGGCGGAGGCAACACCCAGCGCGCGAATAGCGCCACCGCGAATTTGCGGTAGCGCCGTGCCAAGCCCATCAAACATCATCGGCACATTGCCGGCCACCAAATCCGTCATGGCCGGCGCACTGCCACGATAGGGGATATGGGTCATCTCCGCGCCAATGGCAGCACGAAACATCTCGCCCGTCAGATGCAGTTGAGACCCGGTGCCGGAAGACCCAAAAGCCACCTGGCCAGGCCGGGCGCGGATATTCGCGATCAGCGCTGGTAAGTCAGTGAAGGGCAAGGCGCGCGGATTGACCACCAGCACATTGGGCTGCTGCGCCAGCATGGCCATGGGCAGGAAATCCGTATCCGGATCGAAAGCCAGCCGCTGATACAGCGCCTTGTTGATGCAAATCAGCGAAGCCGTCGCGACCAGCAGCGCATGGCCATCGGGCTCAGACCGCGCAAAGGCTTCTCCGGCTACGGTGCCGCCGGCGCCGCCGCGATTATCAATCACCACAGGCTGGCCAAGGGCGGCGGAGAGCCTTTCGCCAAGCGCGCGGGCCAGAATGTCCGTGGTGCCGCCGGCGGCGAAGGGCACGAAAATCCGGATCGGGCGATTGGGAAAGGCGGGCCCTTGGGCCAAAGCGGGGGCGGCGAGCCCGGCGGCGAATAGGCCAAGGCTGGCGCGGCGGGTGATGGGGGGCATGGGGGTGGGCTCCTGCTGATGGGCCAGAAACTACGCCGAGCGGTGCCGGCGGGAAAGCTGCGGCTAGGCTGCTCTGGCTTCTACGTTGCATCACCGGTTAAAAGGCGGCCATGAGCCAATCCGCTGAAACGGCGCTGCCTGAGCGCTTTGTCTTCGACGCTGCTTCCTACTTGCCTGAGTCTGGGCATTTCCACGCGCCCGAGGAAGGACCTGAGGGCAGTTTCCGTTGGACCGGGCCGGTGGCAGAGGCGGCTTTGACCATTTTGGTTGATCGCCGCTACCCGCTGCGCGCCTGGCTGGAATTGGCGGATTTCGGCCACCAGGCAAACCGGGATGAGCTTTCCCTGATTGTGGATGGGGATATCTACCCGCTGCTGCGGCGCGGGCCCGGCAACAACCTGATCGCCGGCCCCATCCTGCCGCGCGACGGTGATGGCCCAACGCATTTGATTATCCGCGTGCCGCATTTGCACAGCCCGCCGCCTGAGCGCCACCGCGCGCCCCCCTTGCGCGGCATCGCGATCAAGCGGCTCAGCCTGACGCCGCCAGATTGAAGCTGGGCGGGGGCGAAATTTTCCCCATCCGGCGCTTCACGTGAAACGGGGGTCCTGCCTTGAGGTAATGCGGGGTGAAGCCCTTGCTTTTTGTGGAAAACTCTTTCGCAACCGGCGGTGGCGTGGCAGGTTTCGCGATGACGTGGTGAAAGCCACGCCCTGAACACAGCGCCCCGCGCGCCTGATACGCGCTTTGGGGATGGGAGAATGTGATGTCGGCACCGAATTGGACCAATCCTGAAACCCTGGTGCTGCATGCCGGCTGGCGTGCGGACCCGACCACCGGTTCGGTCGCCGTGCCGATCCATCAGACAACATCCTTTCAGTTCCAGGATACCGGCCATGCGGCGCGGCTTTTTGGCCTGGCCGAGCTTGGCAATATTTATACCCGCATCATGAACCCGACCGTGGATGTGCTGGAAAAGCGCGTTGCGGCTTTGGAGGGCGGTGTGGCAGCCCTGGCGGTAGGTTCGGGTCAGGCAGCGACGACATTCGCGGTGATGAATTTGTGTGAGGCCGGGGACAATATCGTCTCCTCCACCGATCTTTACGGCGGCACCTGGAATCTTTTCGCCAATACGCTGAAGCAATTCGGCATTGAAGTGCGCTTTGTGGACCCTGCCGATCCGGAAGGTTTCGCCCGCGCCACCGATGCACGCACGCGCGCCTATTACGCGGAAACCCTGCCGAACCCGAAGCTGCAAGTCTTCCCGATTGCGGAAGTGGCGGCGATTGGCCGGAAGCTTGGCATTCCGCTGATCATGGACAATACCGCCGCCCCGATCCTCTGCCGGCCTTTGGAACATGGTGCCGCGATTGTCATGCATTCCACCACCAAATGGATTGGCGGGCATGGCACCAGCATTGGCGGCATGGTGGTGGATGGCGGCAATTTCGATTGGGAAGCGCATGGGGATCGCTTCCCCACGCTGAACAAGCCTGATCCTTCCTATCATGGCGCGGTCTGGACCCAAGCCGTGAAGCCGCTTGGGCCGATTGCGTATATCATTCGCATGCGCACCTGCCTGCTGCGCGATCTGGGCGCGCCCATGTCGCCGATGAACGCGTTTTTGTTCCTGCAAGGCATGGAAACCTTGCCACTGCGCATTGAACGCCATTGCGCCAATGCCACGCGGGCTGCCGCCTTCCTGGCGCAGCACCCGGCGGTGACGCGCGTGATCCATCCATCCTTGATGGAAGGCGAAAGCCGCCGCCGAGCGGATGCCTATTTGCGCGGCGGGCATGGCAGCCTGATGGGGATTGAATTGAAGGGCGGCAAGGAAGCCGGCCAACGCTTCATCGAAGCGCTGCAAATGTTCTACCATGTTGCCAATATCGGCGATGCGCGGAGCCTCGCGATCCATCCCGCCACCACCACGCATAGCCAATTGGATGAAAGCGAACAGGCGGCATCCGGTGTGACACCTGGCTATGTGCGGCTTTCCATCGGCATTGAACATATTGACGACATATTGGCTGATCTTGATCAGGCGCTGAAGGCGGCCCAGGCATGAACGCGGATCGTCGCCGGATGGCGCAAGAACTCGGCCTTGGCCCTGCCGCACCCGCGCTCGGCGCCTTTCCCGCCATTCGCATGCGGCGCAACCGTTATGATGCGTTTACGCGCAAGCTGGTCGCCGAAAATGTGTTGAGTGTTGGTGATCTGATCTGGCCGATCTTCATCATGGAAGGCAGCAATACCATCATGCCGGTGGCTTCCATGCCGGGTGTGGTGCGCGTGACTCTCGATAAATTGGAAGAACATGTGGCGCCGGCGGTGAAGCTTGGCGTGCCGGCGGTGGCGTTGTTCCCGATGACGCCTTCCGAGATCAAGGATGCGGAAGGCACGGAATCCACCAACCCGGAAAACCTGATGTGCCGCGCTTCGCGCTTGCTGAAACAGAAATTTCCGGAACTTGGGCTGGTCGGCGATGTCGCTCTCGATCCCTATACCGATCATGGGCATGATGGCGTGATCCGTGATGGCTATGTCGCGAATGATGATACGCTTGCGGTGCTGACTGCGCAGGCAGTCAATCAGGCGGAAGCGGGCATTGATGTGATTGCGCCGTCAGACATGATGGATGGGCGCATTGGCGTGATACGCGCCGCACTTGATGCGCGCGGCCTGATCCATACGCGTATCATGTCCTATGCGGCGAAATATGCTTCCGCGTTTTATGGGCCGTTCCGCGATGCGGTGGGTTCTGGGTCTTCGCTGAAGGGCGACAAGAAAACCTATCAGATGGACCCGGCCAATACGGATGAAGCCTTGCGCGAAGTGGCGCTGGATTTGGCCGAGGGTGCGGATATGGTCATGGTCAAGCCCGGCATGCCGTATCTGGATATTGTGCGCCGGGTGCATGAACGCTTCGGCGTGCCGACCTTCGCCTATCAAGTCAGTGGCGAATACGCGATGATCGCGGGTGCGGCACAAAATGGCTGGATTGATCGCGAACGCGCGATGATGGAAAGCCTTTTGGCCTTCAAGCGCGCGGGGGCAGCGGGGGTTTTGACCTATTTCGCGGTGGATGCGGCGGCGGTGTTGAAGCGGGGATAAGCGATCGGGCTTATGGTCCCGGCTTCGCTGGCTTGGCTCTTGGCTTTGGGGTCCATTTTTTCGCCAGAGCCTTCAATGCGAGCTTGATGAACGCCGTATCGGGTGTTTTGGGATCAAACGCGTCCAGGTCCATCCAATCCTCAAACTCCTGGCGCCGCTCATGCGTCGGATCCGCCTTGGCAGCAAGCAATTCCTCATAGCCGGGATAGCCGCCAACATCTTCCGGGGGGCAATTTCCCTCAGCTTCAATCAGGCAGGGATATTCCTGGCCAGGCACCGATTCCAGAATTTTTTCGACAGCGATGGTGTGTTCCCAACAGTCGCCGAAATCATAGATATAGTCGAATTTCTTCTTGCCATACTCCGTCAGCAGCGTTGCCAGACTTGCCTTGCGCGCATCCTCTGCGTCATCTGGAAAGTCTCTATTCGGAATACTCCAACCCGTCTCTCCAAGCCGAAATTCAAAAAGGTGACTATTGGTCCATCCCATGGCTACCTGGATGACCAGATGCAGCCGGTCGAGCCGAATGTCGAAAGGCACGTCAACCCGGCGCATCACCCGGGGTTCCACATCATCCAGCGTGATCTTGAGTCGGGCGATTTTCATGATGGTGCTTCTCCTGTGTGGTGCCGGGTGTTTCAGCCCCGCGGGCAAGTGCTGAGGGCGGCCTGGGCAAAGCCGCGCATTTCGCTCGCGGTAATGCTGAGTTCCAACTCAAGATTGCCGAGCGTCAAGGGCAGGCGTTGCGGCAGGCCGGTAAGCGTTTCGGTGCGGCCATTCCAGACCGAGGTGACGCTGAGATTGGCAAGCCGCGCCACATCCTCCGCGCCGGCGGGCATGGCAGCGGTGATGCGGAGCAAGCCATCCATGAAGCTCGTGCCCTCATCGGCACTTGGCGTACCGCCAAAGCGAATGGCGAAGCGGCGAATGATTGGGCGGCCTTCACAACGACGCGGATTTTCCGCAAGGCGCAGCAGGTCCATCACCCGTTCAGGCGCAACCCCGGTAGCGATGCGCTGCATGGCGATGGCGAGCATATCGGTGAAGGGTGGGCGCGGTACTTCCTGTTCATGGCGCGTGCGCCAGGTGCTGGCTTCCGTGCGCGCTTCGGCAAGCTGAAGGGCGAGGCGGCCTTGTTCTGCCGCTGCGGTGCTTTCGCGTTCCGCTGCCTCGGCCAGCCGCGCCTCAAGCGCCGTTACTTCGGCACGCGCCACCTCCTCCGCCCCACGATATGTCAGGATCGCAAAGCCCAGGAACACCAGCAGAATCATGACAGTCTGCGAAATACGCCACAGCCAGCGCGTGGCGCGCTGGCGGCGTTCCCGGCTGCGTTTTCTGCCAAGCGCCATGGGCGTTTCAGCCTTGCAGCAAGGACCAGATGCGCGGCGGCGTGAGTGGCATTTGCACGCTATCCGCCACCGCGCCGCGCCCATGCCGCGCGAGCGCATCCGATACGGCATTCACCAAAGCCGGCGTCGCGCCAATGGTGCCGAGTTCACCAACGCCCTTCACGCCCAAAGGATTGGTGCGGCAGGGAATGGATTGATCCAGCAGCGTGGTGGCGGTGGGCAGCATATCTGCGCGCGGCAGGGTGTAATCCATGAAGCTTGCCGTCAGCGGCTGGCCGGTGGAAGGATCATAGATCACCGCTTCACACAAAGCCTGACCAATGCCTTGCAGCGCACCGCCCACCACCTGGCCTTCCACAATCAGCGGGTTCACCACGCGCCCGGCATCATTGCTGGAAACATAAAGCGGAATGGCGATCTCACCCGTGTCAGGGTCAATTTCCACTTCCGCGATATGGCAGCCATTGGGCCAGGTGGGACCGGAAACCGCGCTGGTGGAATCAATGAATATCCGCCCTTCCGGCTGCTTCGCCGCCAATTCGAACAGCCCGATGCGGCGATCCGTGCCCGCTACCTGGAAAGCACCGGCGAGGTATTCCAGATCAACAGATGCGACTTCCAAAGCATCGGCGGCCAGATCGCGCGCCTTGTCCACGGTTTTATCGGCGGCGACCTTCACCGCAGAACCGGCGGTAAAAAGCGAACGCGACCCCGCGCTGCCAAAGCCGCTGCCGCGATCCGAATCGCCCATGACGATTTTGATATTGTCGAGCGATACGCCAAAAACATCCACGGCAAGTTGCGCATAGCTGGTGGCAATACCCTGCCCCATGGCCTGCGTGGTGGCGTAGATCTCAATCTCACGATTCGCCTTCACCGCCACGGTCACGCGTTCTTCAAACACATTCCCGCCTGTCCATTCCAGGAAGGTCGCAATGCCGCGCCCACGGATCTTGCCCGCCTTGGCGGATTGCGCGGCGCGTGCGGCAAAGCCATTCCAATCCGCGGCAACAAGCGCCTGATCCATGATTTTCTCAAAGCTGCCGCTATCATAGCTTTGGCCCATGGCGTTCTTGTAGGGCATTTGTTCCGGCTGGATCATGTTGCGGCGGCGCAATTCAGCGGGATCAAGCGCAAGCTTGCGCGCCGCCGCATCCATCAGGCGTTCGATGATGTAAATGGCTTCCGGCCGCCCAGCACCGCGATAAGGGCCAGTGGGCGCGGTATTGGTCAGCACAGCGGTGAATTGGAAATCAATATTCGTGATGTCGTAAATACTGGTGGAAACCCAAGGCCCGATCAGCAATTGAATGGCGACACCTGAATTGCGCGTATAGCCGCCCATATTGGCCAGCGTCCGCACGCGAAGGCCCAGCACCTTGCCATCGGCATCCAGCGCCAATTCCACTTTGCTATCGGTATCGCGGCCATGCAGCGCGGCGAGGAAATCTTCCATCCGCTCCGCCGCCCAACGCACCGGGCGGCCAAGGCGCCGCGCAGCGAAGGCCACCACCGCATCTTCGGCGTAAAGCCCGGTTTTCATGCCAAAGCCGCCGCCCACATCGCCCACCAGCACGCGCACGCGATCGGTTGGAATATCCAGCACTTCCTTGCACAGCTGATCACGAAAGCCGGAGGGCATTTGCGTGCTCATGCGGATGGTGAAGCGATCGCTCGCGCTATCATAATCCGCCAGCACCACGCGCGGTTCCATGGAAACCGGCGCCAGCCGTTGATTGACCAGATCGAGTGAAACCACATGCGCCGCCGTCTTGAAGGCAGCATCCACCGCCGCCTGATCGCCATAACGGGTTTCAGCGACGATGTTATTGCCGGCAGCCGGCCAAAGCTGCGGCGCGCCGGGGGCGATGGCGGCGTGCAGATTGGTCACGGCGGGCAATTCCTCGTAATCCACCATGATGGCTTCGGCTGCGTCACGCGCTGCCGCGGCGGTTTCAGCGATGATGGCGGCAACAGGTTCGCCCACAAAACGCACCAGCCCATGCGCCAGGATCGGGCGTGGCGGCGCGGCCAAATCCGACCCATCCGGACGCTTGAAGGGCAAAGCGACGCCAAGGGATTTCAGCCCCGCGGCGGCGACATCTTCCCCGGTCAGGATCGCGACCACACCCGGCAGGACGAGGGCGGCGCTGGTATCAACCGAGGCAATGCGCGCATGCGCGTGGGGGGAACGCAAAAACACCAGATGCGCCTGGCCCGGCAGGGCTTCGTCATTCGTGAAGCGACCCGTGCCGGCCAGAAGCGGCCCATCTTCCAACCGCCGCACCGCCTGGCCGCTGCCGAAACGCCCGATTGTCTTGTCCATGCCATCCATAGCGCTGCACCCATTCATCCCGGCGGGCGGGCTTGCCCGCGCCTTTTCAGGGCTTCATCTGCGACGGAAAGCCCGGCGCATCAAGTCTCCCGCCTGCGCAGCAGGATGAACAGAATGGTGCAGATCAGCACCGCGACCACAAAGGTCATCAGCGCCGCGCCAATCCCGCCAATGCTGGCCGCAACACCGGAAGCGGCCTGCATGATGGCGGCTCCGCCGAAAAAAGCGACATTCATGGCGGAAAGTGCTCGGCCCACGCGTTCCGGCGGTGTGGCGGCACGCACCAGGGCGAAGCAGATCACCTGGGTTGAGATCAGCAGGCCAAATAGCACCAGCAACACCGCATCCGCCGCCACCGGCCAGGAAAGCGCGCCGCCCAGGACCATCAGCGCAATGGCCGAAACCGCGCCGATATGCCCTGCCGCCAGAATGCCGCCGCGTTGCTTCTGAAAGCGCCGTTCCAGAATGCCGGCAAGCAACGGCCCGATAATCAGCGCAACGGTGCAAAGCAACAACACATGCCCCGCCTCCACGCGCGAAAGGCCGCGTTCTTCCATCAGCCAGGGCCCGCCCCACAAGCCGCGCACACCAAGCACCACGGCGAAGGAGGTCCAGGCCATGACAATCGGGGCGCGCAATTCGCGCGAAAAGCCAAGGCGGATCACATCACGCGCATCTTCTTTCAGGCTGCGCCGTGTGGCGGCATCGGGCGGGGTTTCACGCACGACAAAGGCAACGGCCAGCGCGGCAAAAACCGCGAGACCGGCGCAGGCAAGGAAGCCCGCGCGCCAGCCGGAATATTCCACCAGAAAGGCCAGGGGAGACGCAGAAATCACCATGCCGGTATTGCCCACGGCCTGCACAATCCCGCCCCACAGCCCGAAGCGCTGCGCCGGCATATTCTTGGCGGCATAGGTGATGGGGCACATCAACATGCCAGAACAGCCAATGCCCAAGACCATTTGCGCGACCAGCATGGCAGCGGCGCCATCGGCATTGGCGGCCAGCACCGCGCCGCCCGCGGCAATCGTCAGCAGCAAAAGCGCGGTCGGCTTCACGCCCCAACGATCCAGCGCAACGCCCACCGGCAGCATCGCCAGCGCGAAGGTCGCCGGGAAGGCACCGGTCAGCGCGGCCAAACCATCGGCGGTGATGCCAAGATCACGTTGCAGCACATCCGCGGCAATCGCGGGCAGGGTGCGCACGGCATTGGAAAACACATGCCCCATCGTCAGCGCCATGATGGAAAGAGCGATGAGGTTCATGGGGCGGGTGCGCGCTTCAATTCCGGAACATCTTGCCGGGATTGAGAATGCCCTTGGGGTCCAGCGTGGCCTTCAGGCTGCGCATCACGGCCAGCGCTTCCGCGCCATGTTCCTGTTCCAGAAATTCGCGCTTGCCAAGACCAATGCCGTGTTCGCCCGAACAGGTGCCGCCAAGCGCCAGGCCTTGCGCAACGATTTCTCGGTCAAGCGCCCAGGCTTTTTCCAAGGCTGCCTGATCATTATCCGGAAACAGGATCAGGCAATGGAAATTGCCATCACCCACATGGCCGACGATGCAGCTTGTCTGCCCGGAAGCCTTGGCGGTTTCCTTCGCCTTCACCACCGCTTCCGCCAGGCGCGAGATTGGCACGCAAACATCGGTGGTAATGCCGCGATGGCCGGGCTTCAGTGCAATGGCGGCCCAATAGGCATCATGCCGTGCCTTCCAAAGCCGGTTGCGGGCTTCGGCATCGGTCGCGGATTCAAAGCTCGTGGCGCCGAAATCCCGCGCGACTGCTTCCACCGCTTGCGCCTGTTCCATCACACTGGCGGGCGAGCCATGGAATTCCAGAAACAGCGTCGTGGTGGCAGTAAAACCTTCCAGCTTGGAATAGCGGATGCAGGCTTCCATCTGATCCTCATCCAGCAATTCAATCCGCGCCACGGGAATACCGCTTTGCATCACGGTGCTGACGGTTTCCACGGCGGCGGCAAGGCTTGGGAATTGGCAGACGGCGGCGCTGATGCCTTCAGGAATGCCATGCAGGCGCAGACGGATTTTGGTAATGACGCCAAGCGTGCCTTCTGATCCAATGAAAAGCCGCGTCAGATCATAGCCATTGGCGGCCTTGCGCGTGCGCCCGCCGGTTTGAATGACGCGCCCATCCGCCAGCACCACTTCCAGCCCCAGCACGTTTTCGCGAATGGTGCCGTAGCGCACCGCATTGGTGCCGGAAGCGCGCGTGGCGCACATGCCGCCAATGCTGCAATGGCTGCCGGGGTCCACCGGAAAGAACAGCCCCTCGGCGCGCAGAAAATCATTCAAGGCTTGCCGCGTGACGCCGGGTTCAATCAGGCAATCCATATCCTCAGTATTCAGTTCCAACACCGCCGTCATTTGCGACAGATCGAGCGATATGCCGCCACGCACAGGATTGACATGGCCTTCCAGCGATGTGCCGGCGCCAAAGGGCACCACCGGCACGCCATGCTGGTGGCAAAGCGCCATGATGCGGCTGACTTCATCCGTGGTCTGCACGAAGGCGACAGCATCTGGCAGCGTGGGCGGCGTGGTATCTTCCCCCCGGCTATGCTGTTCGCGCATCGCCTGCGCGGTACTCAGCCTTTCCCCCAGAAAGCCGCGGATGCTGGCAATGACCTGTTCTATGGCGGTGGCGCTGGCATTCATGGTGTTTCCTCATGCCGGCGGCTTAAGGCGCGCGGCGGGTTGCACCCTTTTTGCCGCTTGCGGGGCGGCGCGTCCAGCGGGGCATCTTCCGGCCCGGAACAATCTGGCCTAGCCTCGTGCCCATCAGCGTCCCGAAGGAGGAAACAGGGCAATGCCGAATAAGGTCAAGCAGATGTGGAAGGCCGGCCAGGCCGTGGCCAATGGGTGGCTTGCCATCCCGAATGCCTTTTCGGCGGAAATGTTCGCCCAATCCGGCTGGGACAGCATAACCGTGGATATGCAGCATGGCGTGCAGGATTATCTTTCCTGTGTGGCCTGCTTCCAGGGCATGCACCCGCACCCCGTAACCCCCATGGTGCGCGTGCCATGGAATGAACCGGGTATCATCGGCAAAGTTTTGGACGCCGGCGCCTATGGCGTGATCTGCCCCATGGTGAATACGCCGGAAGAAGCCCGCGCCCTGGTGCAATATTGCAAATACCCGCCCCACGGCACGCGTTCCAATGGCCCGATCCGCGCCGGGCTTTATGGTGAAGGCGGTTCCTATCAAAAGACCGCGAATGACGAAATCCTTGTCATTCCTATGATCGAAACCAAGCAGGCCATTGAAAATATCGCCGCCATCCTGGATGTGCCGGGCATTGATGGCATTTATGTTGGGCCTTCGGATCTTTCGTTCTCCTACGGCATGGAACCGAAGCTGGATGTGGAAGACCCCTTCATCCTGGGCATTTATGAAAAGCTGCTGGCGGAATGCGGCAAGCGCGGCATCGCCGCCGGGCTGCATTGCGGGTCGCCTGCCTATGCCAAGCGCATGATCAAGATGGGCTACAAGCTGGTGACCATCGCCAATGAAGTCGCCATCATGGTCAATGCCGCGAAGGCGATTGTGAAAGACATCAAATCCGCCTGACCATGGAACGTAGCAGCTTTCGCTACTTCTTCCCCCTGAGTGTCCGCTACAATGAAGTGGATGCTCAGGGCATTGTCTTCAACGCGCATTACCTGACCTGGTATGATATGGCGGTATCCGCCTATATCCGTGCCGCCGGCTGGGATAATCGCGCTGAGATCAAGGCAAGTGGCGCGGATTTTCACGTTGTGCGCGCCTTGGTGGAATACAAGGTCGGCATCGGCCATGATGAGGAATTGGCAATTGGCGTGCGCACCACGCGGATTGGCACTTCTTCCATCGCCTTTCAGCCGGCGATTTTTCATGCCGATGGCGAAAGGTTGCTCGCAACCGGCGAAATCATCTGGGTCTGGACGGATCAGGCCAGCAAGCGGCCCATCCCGGTGCCGGATCGGCTGCGCGCGCTGCTGACGCGCTTTGATGGCGGGTGAAGCGTTCGGGCTTTTCAACTGCTCTGAATGCGATAGGCTGCCCGCCAAGGAAATGCCAAGGCGGATCAAGCGATGAACCACATGAGCCATAGCGCCCTGAATGCGGCGCAAGATGACGCAGCGCTGGTGAGGGCGTGGTTGCAAGGCTTTGAAGCGGCGCTCAACACCGGTGATCAGGCGAGGCTCGCCGCGCTTTTCGCCCCTGAAAGCCATTGGCGCGATTTGCTCGCCTTCACCTGGAATATCACGCCGCATATGGGCGCGCAGGACATCGCGGCGGCGCTGGCAAAGGCGCAGCCTGCGATTGGCGCGCATGGCTTCGCCTTGGCCGAAACACGTACAGCGCCGCGCCGCGTGAAGCGGCTCGGGCTTGAGGTGATTGAAGCGATCTTTCATTTCGAAACGCGCCTTGGCCGCGGTGATGGCGTGCTGCGCCTGCCGCTGGATAATCCCGCGCAAGCCTGGGTGCTGCTGACCACGCTTGAAGAATTCAAGGGTTTTGAGGAAAAAACCGGCAAGCGCCGGCCCAGCGGTGAAGCCTATTCGCGCAATTTCGGCGGCGATAATTGGCAGGATCAGCGCGACAAGGCGCAGGCCTTCGCGGGCAGGGACCCGGTGGTGCTGGTGATTGGCGCGGGACAGGCTGGGCTTAGCATCGCGGCGCGGCTTGGCCAGCTTGGGCTGGATACGCTGGTTGTCGAAAAGCATGATCGCATCGGCGATAATTGGCGCAAGCGCTATCATTCACTCGCGCTGCATAACCAGGTGCATGTGAACCACCTGCCCTATATGCCATTTCCGCCGACCTGGCCGAAATATATTCCGAAGGACATGCTGGCGAATTGGTTTGAACATTACGCCTGGGCGCTTGAGATCAATGTCTGGACCAGCACGGAATTCCTCGGCGGTTCTTATGATGAGAAGGCCGGACATTGGCGCGTGCGGCTGCGGCGTGCCGATGGTTCCATCCGGGAAATGGCGCCGCGCCATGTGGTTTTTGCCAATGGCGTCAGCGGTATTCCGAAAGTGCCGCATTTGGCTGGACTGGATGCCTTCAAGGGTGATGTGATTCATTCCCATAGCTTCACCAGCGGCGCGGCCTGGCGCGGCAAGCGGGCGCTGGTGCTGGGCACCGGCAATAGTGGGCATGATGTGGCGCAGGATCTGCACAGCCATGATGTCGCCACCAGCATCATCCAGCGCGGTTCCACCACAGTCGTCAGCATAGACCCGAGTGCGAAGATGAATTACGCGCTGTATGATGAAGGCCCGTCGCTGGAAGATTGCGATCTGATCGCCACTTCCGGCACGCCGCCGCTGATCATTCGCGGTTATCAAATGGCCGTGCAGCGCATGGCGGAATTGGACAAGGATTTGATCGCGGCCTTGAAGGCGCGCGGCTTCAAATATGACCTCGGCGAAGATGGCACCGGCCATCAGATGAAATATCGCAGGCGTGGCGGCGGCTATTACCTGGATGCGGGCTGTTCCGGCCTGATCATCAAGGGCGAGATCGGCCTGCTGCAATTTGACGATATCGCTGAATTCGTCGCCGAAGGCGCGAAGATGAAGGATGGGCGGATCATTCCTGCTGATCTTCTGGTGCTCGCGACAGGCTATTACACGCAACAGGAATTGGTGCGTCGCCTGATGGGCGATGCCATCGCCGATAAGGTGGGCTCCATTTGGGGCATTGGTGAGGATGGCGAATTGGCCAATATGTGGAAGCCCACGGCGCAAGAAGGGCTGTGGTTCATGGCCGGCAGCCTGGCGCAATGCCGTATCTATTCGAAATACCTGGCGCTTCAGATCAAGGCGCGGGAAGAAGGCATGATCTCGCGCGGGGCGACCGGCTAAACTACGCCCGCCGGATCACAATTCGCTCCACAAAGCACAATGCCGATATGGGCGCCCGTCGGCGCGCGCCAAGCGCCCGAAAGTAGCGCGGCAAGTGCAGCCGCACCGCCCGGTTCGGCAACGATGCGGAGCTTCTCCCATAACCAACGCCGCGCAGCGATGATCGCCTCATCCGGCAGGGTCACGCATTCAGCGCGCGTGGCGCCCAGCACTTCAAAGGCCAAGCGCCCAGCGCGGCGCGCGCCCAGGCTATCGGCGGCAATGCCGCCCACCGGCACATCCACCGGCGCGCCCGCTTTTTGCGCCATGGTCAGCGTGGCGCAGGCTTCCGGTTCCACCACCACCAGCCCCGCACGCCCCGCATACCAGGCACCAATGCCGCCAAACAGGCCGCCGCCCCCTGCCGCGATCAGCACATGCGTCACTTCCGGCGCATCCTGTTCCAATTCCAGTCCGATCGTGCCCTGGCCGGCCAATACCTCGGCCTGGTCATAGGCATGGACCAGCATGGCGCCCACCTCCGCCGCGCGGGCTTCGGATGCGATGCGCGCTTCCTCATAGCTTGCGCCACCCACAACCAACCGCGCGCCGAAGCCTTCAATGCGCGCGCGCTTCACGGCGGGGGTGGGTGCGGGGACGAAAATCTCGGCGGGCACGCCAAGGCTTTGCGCGGCATAGGCCACCGCCGCGCCGTGATTGCCGCCGGATGCCGCAATAACCCCCGCCGCCGGCACCGCGCCGGATAGCAGCCGATTGAAGGCGCCGCGCGGCTTGAAGGACCCTGTCACTTGCAGGAATTCCAGCTTGAGCGTGACGGGGTGTTCCGTGCCCAGTTCATGCGGGGCAAGGCGCAGCACCGGGGTGCGGCGGATATGCGGGGCAATGCGCGCCATGGCGGCGCTGATGTCGCTGCGGTCTATCATGGCCTCAAGCTGCCCCGCCTGCCCCGCCCCGGCAAGCGCTTCCCGCGCCGTGGCGTTTCTGGCATGATCGGCTCAGGAAAAGGCGCGCAAGGCGCCCATTCGGGAAGGGGCCGGCGCGAGGGTGCCGGCGGGCCATGCTCATCCACGCAAGCGCCGCGGCGCTCGGTTCAGAAGCGGTTTTGCTGCGCGGCCCGGCAGGGTCGGGCAAATCCGATCTCGTGCTGCGCCTGATGGCGCGGGGCTGGCAATTGGTGGCGGATGATCAGGTGATGATCGAAGGCGCGCAGCTTGCCGCACCGCGCGCGCTCCGCGGCATGTTGGAAATTCGCGGCCTTGGCATTTTTGCAGCGCTGCCCGTCGCCCCCCGCGCGCGGCTTTGCCTGGTGGTGGATTTGGTGCCGCGCGCCGATGTGCCGCGCCTGCCGGAACCCGCTTTCTGGCAAGGCCCTGCCGGCGCCGTGCCGCGCGTGGCGCTACATGCTTTTGATGATTCCATCTGCGAAAAACTCACCTACGCCCTGGCCGCCGCTTCCGGCCGGCTACGCCAAAAATCAGGAGCCTTCGCGGCATGAGCAGCAGCGCGCGAGAGATCATTCTGGTCACCGGGCTTTCCGGCGCGGGTAAGGCTTCCATCCTGCGCGTTCTGGAAGATCTGGGGTTTGAGACCGTGGACAACCCGCCCATTTCCATCCTGGAATCCTTGGTGGGTGATGGCGTTTTGCCATTGGCCGCCGGCATTGATGCGCGCACGCGGGATTTCGATGCGGCGGCGGTGCTGCGCGTTTTGGATCGGCTGCGGCTGCGTCCGGACATCAAGGTCTCGCTCATTTTCGCGACCGCCGAGGATGAGGCGCTGCTCCGCCGCTATACCGAATCGCGCCGCCGCCATCCTCTGGCGCCGGGCGGGCCGATGGGATCGCGCGTGCTGGATGGCATTGCGCGGGAAAAGGCGCTGCTGGAAGCGCTGCGGGATACGGCGGACCTGACGATTGATACATCCGACCTGCCGCTGGCTGATCTGCGACGGATGATTGAAGGGCGCTTCGCCCCGGATGCGGCGGCGGGCTTGGCGGTTTCCGTGTTGTCCTTTGCCTATCCCAAGGGCCTGCCTCGGGAAGCCGATCTGGTTTTCGACGTAAGATTCTTGCGCAACCCGCATTACGACCCGGTGCTGCGCCCCATGACCGGCCAGGCCGCGCCGGTGGCGGCCTGCATTGAAGCCGATCCGGATTTTTCGGCCTTTTGGCAGAGGTTACGGGAATTTCTTGAGCTTTTGCTGCCGCGCTACGCCGCCGAGGGCAAAAAATATTTCACGATTGCGGTAGGCTGCACCGGGGGCAAGCATCGGTCGGTCCTTGTCGCGGAACGCCTGGCAGGGCATCTTCATGAGGCTGGTTGGCGGGTTGATCTTGCCCATCGGGAATTGAAAATTGCTGGCGGACAGGTTAGCCCCGCCAGCACTTCGACCGCTCTGGGCCAGGAGGCCCTTTCGCAAGAATCATGATAGGTCTTGTTCTGGTTTCCCATGGCAGGCTGGCCGAGGAATTGCGGCTGGCGATGGAACATGTTGTCGGCCCTCAGCAGGCGGTAGCTACCGTCTGCATCGGCCCTGATGATGATATGGATATGCGCCGGCGTGAAATACGCGATTCCATCGCGCAAGTGGATCAGGGCGATGGCGTAGTGGTGCTGACCGATATGTATGGCGGCACGCCTTCCAACTTGGCGATGCAGATGGTGGAAAAGGGCAAGCCAGTGGAAGTGCTGGCGGGGGTGAACCTGCCTTTGCTGGTAAAGCTTGCGAAGGTGCGCGGCAGTGAACCGCTGCATGAAGCGCTGGACCACGCCAAGGCAGCGGGCCGGAAATATATTGCGCTGGCGCGCGATGTGGCGGGCGCCAAGCCCAATGGCAGCGCCAAGGAATGACAGAAGCCGCCCCGGCCCCTTCTTCCGGCGGCATGGTGCTGCGCCGTTCTGTTGTCATTCCCAATAGTCGCGGCCTGCATGCCCGCGCGGCGGCCAAGCTGGTGGCGTTGGCGGAACGCTATTCCGCCTGCGTGAATGTGCTGCGTGATGGGCAAAGCGTGCCCGCCGTTTCCATTATGGGGCTGATGATGCTGGGCGCGGGGCGCGGCGCCGAAATTGTGATCGAAGCCGAAGGCTGGGACGCCAAGGAAGCTTTGGACGCGGTGGCCGCCCTGGTGGAAGCAGGCTTCCATGAAGACTGAAACGCCCGCCCGCCCGCGCGCGACCAAAACGCCCAAGCGCCGGGAAACCCTGCTGCGTGGCATTGCGGTTTCACCGGGCATTGCGATTGGGCCGGCCTTCGATACCAGCGAAGCCCCCGCAGAAGCGCCACGCCGTCGTATCACCACGGAAGCGATTGAAGCCGAGCGCCTACGCCTGGCGGATGCGGTAGCGTTTTCGCGCAAGCAAGTCAGCAAGCTGAAAACGCGCATCGGCATTTTGCCGGAAGAAGCACAGGAAGAAATCGCGCCGCTTCTGGATGCGCATTTGCTCATGCTTGGCAATTCGCGCCTGATCCGTGGCGCGCGCAAACGGATCGAGACCGAATTGCTTGCCGCCGAGACCGCCATTGCCGATGAGGCAGAAGCGATTGCGGAAGCGATTCTCGCTGCCAAGGATGATGACCGCGCGGGCCTTACGCGACGCGCGACGGAAGTGCGCGATATTGCGCGGCGTGTGACGCGCAACCTGACCGCAACGCCCTTTCGCAGCCTGAAGAATCTGCCCGAAGGCTGCATTCTGATCGCCGAGGAACTGACACCATCGGACGCCGCGCTGCTGGACCCGGCGCGCATCGCCGGTGTGGCGACCGATGAAGGCGGCGCGGATGGCCATACCGCCATCATGCTGCGCGCGCTTGGCATTCCATCGGTTCTTGGTGTGCCGGGGCTGACCGAAACCGTGCGTCGCAATGACACGATTGCGCTGGATGGCGCGGCGGGGAGTGTTGCCATTCATCCGGAAGCCGCCACTCTGGCCGCTTCAAAGGAAAAGCTTGCTGCCTATGCGCGGGAACGCGCGCGGCTTGGGCGGTTGCGCCGCCTGCCTGCCATCACCACCGATGGCGAAGAAGTGGAATTGCAGGCCAATCTGGAAATCCCCCAGGAATTGCCGCTGATCGCGCAAGCAGGCGCGCAGGGGATTGGTCTGCTGCGCACCGAATTCCTGTTCATGAACCGCGAGGATTTGCCGGATGAGGAAGCGCAATGCGCCGCCTATCGGCAAATCCTGGAAGCGATGGGCCAGGACCCGGTGACCATTCGCGTGCTGGATTGGGGTGGGGAAAAGGATATCGCAGCGCTGGCTGAGGGTATCGCGCCGATGCATGCCGGCGCCAACCCGGCGCTTGGGCTGCGCGGCATAAGGCTATTGCTGCGCCGGCCGGAATTGCTGGAAGTGCAATTCGCCGCAGTGTTGCGCGTGGCGGCGGAAGTGCCGGATGGGCAGATACGGCTATTGCTGCCGATGGTGACCATTCCAGAAGAAATGAAGCAGGCGCGCGATATTTTTGATCGTGTGGCACGAAGGCTGCGCCGGCGAGGCGACAAACTGCCAGAAAAACTCCCGCTGCTGGGCGCCATGATCGAAACGCCAGGTGCGGCGCTGGCAGCGAACGCGATTGCGCTGGAAGCGGATTTCTTTTCCATCGGCAGCAATGATCTGGCGATGTATACGCTGGCCGTTGATCGCGGAGACGCGGAAGTGGCGCATCTTTATGATCCGCTGCACCCCGCCGTGCTGCGCCTGATGCAATTCGCGACCGAAGCCGCGCTACGGCTGCGTATGCCGGTTTCGATTTGCGGTGAAATGGCCGGCAATCCGCAGCTTATTCCTTTATTGCTCGGGCTTGGCATTCGCAGTTTTTCCATGAATGCCTCTGCCATTCCGCGCGTGAAGCAAGCGGTGCGCGGCTTGGATATCGGCGATTGCGCGCGCTTCGCCCGCCGCGTGATGGAACAAAGCGACCCGGCGCGGATTCGCGAATTGGTGGCAGGTTTCGCGGCGGGGGCGGGTGAGAAGGCGTAGCGCGCTGCGCTAGGGGTACTCGTCGTAAATCAGGACTGGATTGATGGTGTGCGATGGGCGCGGCCCGCCACGGATGGGGGGCACAGCCACTTCCGGGCCGCGCACAATGAAGGAATTCAGCAGCTGATCGAGCCCGTCGCGGATCCTGCGCCAATGGGCCAATTGGCGACGCTCCAAAGACGTCTGCACGACCAGGCCGCGAAACACGCGATACCATTGGCAGCTGATCGGCTGAAAGGGCGTCTCAGTCGGTTGCTGATCGAAACGCGGGCTCACATTGCAATCAAAGAATTCCGGCCATTCCTCACCGGTTTCGGGATTGCGGGCCAGTTCGACCGGCTTGAAGATATCGCGCGGCAACGGGCGGGTTTCCGCCGCACTGCCGCGCGCCGGGAAATAGATCAGCCCATCGGGTGGCGGTGGGCCATTGGGGCCATCCAGGTGGGTGCTGGCCTCCTTGGTTTGCACTATGCCCCAGGTGTGGCGGTTCTGTAGGGTGCCGCTGACCTGCTCGGCTGCGCTGATATTCCAGGCGACACTCACGCGCACCCGCATGGCCTCACGCCAATATCGCTCGGGCGGCAGGCCAATCAGCCGGATCGGGCTAAGGTCATCCACCCGCAGGCCCAGATCGAAGGACCCATCACCGTCCCGGATATGCAAATGCGCGCGCGGAATGCGGAACAGGATGCCACGCACTTCTGTTTCCATCGCCACCCAGCGACGGTCCTGTGCAGCCACCGGCTGGAATGGCCACAGCATCACAAGCAGCAGCAACACCAGGCTTCCTGTAGCGGGCATGCGTTGGGCGGTATCCCATGGCAAAACCGGCATCATGCTACCCCTGCCAGAATGGCGCGTAGCGCCAACATCGCGGCCACCCCCACCAATAGTGCCGGCAGCAAATTGCGCCCGAAGCCAAGGCACACCGCAACACCCACCCCAAGCCCGCCAAGCCGCGCCGCCAGCGGCACATCCGCCAAGGCCCCGGATGGCGCGATGATGGCCAGCATGACAAAGGCCGAAAGCGTTGCCTGCGCGATCGCTGTCGCCCAGGCAATCACTGGATGATCCGCGCCGAGGCCGCCCGCCAGCCACACGCCCGCACTGCGCAGCAGCAGGCAGGCAAGGGCAGTGAGCGCGAGTGCGATATCAGCCGCCTCCACGCGCGCGCCCCCAGAAAAACGCGATGGTGCCGCCAATGATCCCCGCCGCCAAAAGCCCCATGGAGGATGGCAGGATGAAGGTCAGGCTGGCCGCCGCAGCGCCGCACAGAATCGCGCGGCGCGGCGCGGGCTTATCCACATCCGCGGCCAGCAGCAGCGCATAGTAAAGCGGATTGACGAATAACAGCGCCGCGCGCGCGTGATCATCCAGCATCCCCGCGACATAAAACCCCGCGAGTGCCGCAAGCCCCGCCACCACCCAGCTTGTCAGCCCGAAACCTAGAAACCACGCAAGCCGCGCGCGTTCCGCGATTTCAGGAAAGGCGCGCATCGCCGCGGCCCAAGGTGTCACCGCGATGAAGGGAATGGCGGGGATCAGGCGCTTGCGCCCCGCCGTGCCGAATAGCGGCGTGATGGCAATCGCCATGGGCAGGAAACGCGCATTCACCGCAATGGCGCCCATGACTGCCGGCGCAATGCCGCCGACAAAACCCGTGCTGGCGGCCTGCACCAACACAAGCTGGCCAGGCATGCCGTAAATCGCCCAGCAGGCAATCAACGCCCAGCCTGGTGGCAGCCCGGCTTCGCGCACCGCGGCACCGAAGGCCAAGAAGGTCGCCGCCATGGCAACGCCTGCCGCGCCAATGGCATCCCGCGCGCCAAAAAACGCCGCACCGCGCGGAGAGGTTACGGCATTCATGTAAGCGCCGTGCCGAGCAACGAAAAATCCTTCATGCGCAAAGCCTGCGCGCGCTGCCCATGCAAGGCAAGCCGCTTCAGATTTTCACCACGCCAGCGCCAATCAAGGCTGCCAGGCGCGCCGCGATGGCGGTTTGCTGATTGGCATCCAAGCCCAATGCACGATGAATGCCGGCAGCGAGTTCCGCTTCCGTCGTGGCGGGGCGCAGCGCCAGAAGTTTTTCGGCGGCAGCAGCGATTTCGCGCGGTGATACGGAAGCGGCGCGGCGGAGATGCACGCCGGCATTGCGGCGATCTCGCGGGGCAATCACGCTGCCTTCCGCCAGCAGAAAACCCTGTTCTTCCTTCACGCCGTGCAATTGTCGCGCAAGTTGCAGCGCCTGGCGCAAGGCATCGCGCGCGGGCGTGGGCAGCGCATCCAGCCCCCATAAAAGCCGGATACGTTCACCGAGGCTTTCAGTGGTGATGGGCGCTTCCACCGCGATGATTTCCGCAAGCAACCCGGCAAGTGCAGCGAAGGGCATATCGGCTATGGCGGTTTCTTTTGGCACTTCCGGCGCGGCTTCGCGGTAGGGTTCCGCCAACCCGGTTTCCGGTGCGGGCGCTGCTGCTTCAGGCGTGGTGGCGGGCGCGGCGCCGAGCAATGTGGCGATGCGCGCGGCCTCGGCCTCTGGCCGCCCATACCAGGAAAGCGACCAGGCACGCGCCAGCTTCCAGCCCATGGCTTGCAGTGCGCTGTCGCGGCCCCTTTCGCGGTCCCGCGCGCAACGCAGCGCGGCCCAATCCCCGGCATCCGCTTCAATGCCCAGCACGTAATTTCCGGAATCGCGCGCCGCGACATCCAGAAACAGGCCCGCCATGCCAACGCGCGGCACGGCTTCCTTGCCCGCGGCTTCAATCGCCTTACCAATCGCCGCTGCCAAAGGCGCAGCTTGGGCTTTGGCGACGCTGGTGCGGGATGCATCCCCAGCGGCGGCGAAGGCGAGGAAATTTTTGAGTGTCGCCACACCGCGCCCGGAAGCGCGCGCCAGATCAATGTCATCGGCGCTGATGGAAGAAAAAACAATGCAGCGCTTCTTGGCGCGCGTGATCAGCACATTCAGCCGGCGTTCACCGCCATCGGCGGAAAGCGGGCCGAAGCGCATGGCAAGCTTGCCATCAGCGCCGCGCCCATAGCCCACCGATATCATGATGGAATCACGTTCGTCGCCCTGCACGTTTTCCAGGTTTTTCACGAAGAATGGCTCATCAGGATGGGCGCTGAAAAACGCTTCTGTATCCGGGTTTTCGCGCCGCGCCGCTTCAACCGCGTTCAGGATGGCATCGCGTTGACGGATGGAAAACGCCGCGACGCCAAGCGTATCGCCGGGCGTTTCCCGCGCATGGGCAATGACAGCTTCAGCCACTGCGCGCGCTTCTTCCGCATTGGTGCCAGTGCCGCCCGTATCAAACCGCCCGTCAACGCGGCGCAAGGACAAGCCCAGCGCGGCCGACCGTGCGCGCGGTGATGGCAGAATGAAAAGCCGATTGTCGTAAAATTCCGCGTTGGATGTGGCGATCAGGCTTTCATGCCGGCTGCGGTAATGCCAACGCAGCATGGCCGAAGGCAGGCCGCGCGCATTGTAGAGGCCCAGGATGCTTTCCACATCACGCGCCGCGACAACATCGCCGGTATTCTCAGCGGTTTCTTCGCCCTCCTCACCGGTCATGCGCTGAAAGAAGCGCGTGGGCGGCATTTGCTTGTCATCGCCGACAACCACCACTTGCCGGCAACGCGCAATGGCGCCCAAGGCATCCACGGGTTCCACCTGGCTCGCTTCATCAATCACCAGCAAGCCAAAGGAAAGCCCAGGCTTCAAGCCATGCGGAGGCGCCAGGAATTGCGCCACCGAAAGCGGGCTCATCATGAAAATCGGCTTGGCTTTTTGCACCGCCTGGGAAGCGCGCAGCAGCAATTCGCGTACCGGCAAATGGCCGCGCTTCTTTTCCATCTCGCCACGCAATACCACCATGCCCGGCGCGCCATCACGCACTTCCTTCACGCGCAGCGCATGGGCGTAAGCGGCTTCGGCGCGCGTGAGTGTAATGCGCGCACGATCCGCTTCGCGGAAATCTGCCACCAGCCGATCCGCCGCCGCGCCATCAAAAGCAGCCAATTCCGGATGCTGCGCCATGGCGACGCGCAGCAAGCCTTCATGCAGCGCAAAGGAAAACACATCCTCTGCCGCTTCGGGCGCGACGCGACCATCGGCCAAGCGTTCAAGTAACGGTTCCAACCCCGGCGCCGAGGCAGCAGCGCGGCGCCAGCCAAGCCAAGCATCCAGCGCTTCCGGCGCCGCCGCCCAATCGCCAAGCCGCGCGGCAAGGGCGCTGAAGGAAGCTTCATCGCTGCCGAAAGCGCCACGCGCATCAAACCCTGTCGCCTGCTGTAATTCCTGCCAGGCATCAAGGGCTGCTCGAAGCGGGGCAGGCTCGGCAGGCTTGGCGCCATCGGCGAGCGCCGTCAGCGCCGCCACGCCATGGGTTTTGCGCCACGCAAGCAAGGCGATAAGCGGCGCGGGGTCACTCGCCTCACCCTGCCAAAGATTACCAAAGGCTGCCCGGCCCAGCGCATCGTCCTTGCGCAATGCCTCACGCGCGGCCTGTCCGGCAAGCACGGCATCCAACGCGGGCAAAGGGTTTTCCGCATCACGCGCAATACGCGCCGCCAGCGTTTTGGCATCACGCCGCGCGCCGGAAAGAAAACCGAAAACGCCACCGGCTTCCGCAAGCGTGGCGCGCGCTTCGGCAATGCCCGCCACATCCAAAGCGCCCGGCAAAAGCTGCGGATCAGCCTTGGCTTTCTGGAAAGCGTAGAGTGCTTGCACCAACGCTTCAAGCGGCGCCACATCGCCTGCCCAGGCTGGGTGTTTGATTGCCAGCGCATCATGCGCGGGTGCCGTCGCCAAGGCTGGGTTCAAGGCAAGTGCGCTTTCCGCTGCCTTCGGCCCAGCCTCTGCCCCCAGCGCCGCACCCGCCGCGGCAAAGGCGCGAATCCATCCCGGCAATTTCGCCAGCAGCCTGTCCGCATCAGCAGGGCCGATATCCCCCATCACGCCGCGCCAGGGGCTCTGCGCGCCACCCGAGGCCGCGTAATCCGCCAGAAGCTTCACCGCATCGCGCCGCGCTTCAATCGTTGCCGCATCCCATCCCGCCGCATCCAGGGAAAATTCTGGCGCCGCCACGCCGCGGCTCCGCAGCGCCACCAGCGCACCAATCACCTGATGCAGCGCCATGCCCGAACCACCGACTTCCGCGCGCATCGCCGCCGCATGGCGATTGATCCGTCCACGCAGCGACCCCAGGCGGCGCACCACCGCATCGCGATCCGGCTTGGGCGGCATGGGCAACGCAAGTGTTGCGCGAAGTTCATCCAGCACCGCGCGCTTGGATTGCTTTTCCGAATGCAATTCCAGGCAGGCGGCACCGAGGCCAATGCTTTCCAGCCGGCGCTTCACCACTTCAAGTGCCGCGAGTTTTTCCGCCACGAACAAGACGCTTCTGCCATCCAGCACGGCCTGGGCAATGATATTGCTGATGGTCTGGCTTTTGCCGGTGCCTGGCGGACCTTGGATCACGACATGCCCGCCACGCCTGACGGCTTCCGCTGCCAGCGCCTGGCTGCCATCCACATCCATCACATGATCCAGCCGCTCCACCGGGATTTCGGCATCCACATCGGCGTCATCGGCAAAGACCGGCGGGATGGACAGCGCCTCTCCACCCACCAAGGCGCGCACCATGGGGTGATCGGCGAGGCCAGGATTTTCCTCAGGCCCAAGGTCGCGCCACATCAGGAATTTGGCGAAGGAAAAAAGCCCGATCGCCAGCGCATCTGCATCAACGCGCCAATTTGCGCGTTCCGTCACCAAGGCCGCGATGCTTTCCGCCCAGCCGGTTGGGGAATAGGTATCCGCATCGAAATCCGGCAGCACGGTCTTGAAATTCACCTTGAGCATTTCGCGCAAGGAAAGGTTTTCCGCGATATCGCCCACCGCACCGCGCAGCTTGAAATGCTGCGAAACTCCTTCGCGTTCCAAAGCCACCGGCAGCAGCGCCAGCGGTGCGCGACGTTCGGTCTCGGGCGTGGCGGGATCGCGCCAGATCAGCGCGCCAAGCGCCAAATAAAGCGTGGGCACGCCGGTTTCTTCGCGTGCGGTGCGCGCATCCTGCATGATATCGCGCAATCGGCGCACCAAATCCGAAGCGGGCAATTGCACGCGCAGCTTGTCATCACGCTGATAGTCTTCCCGCGCCGCATCGGCTTTCGCGGTGCCAACCCCTTCCGCCTTCACCTTCACACTGCGCGCACGGCGCGGCTTTCCGGGGCTTGCTTCCGCCGGCGCGGCTTCAGGCGCCGTAACTGAGGCTTCAAAGCCAAAGGCGCGGCCTGCTTGCAGCGCGCCAAGGACGAAATCCGCATCCTCATCATCAATGATCATAACGCCGCGCGATGCGCCGGGCTTGGGCAGGGAAAGCAGCCGATTGCGGGTGGAAAGATCAAGCAGGCCCCGGCGGGCTTCTTCCAAGGCGGTGTGAAGATCCGTCATGCGGCTATTTTCTCCGCAAGGCGAAGGTAATCACCAGGACAATGCCGACCAGCACCAGAATGGCCATCATGCCCTGCACAACTTCAAAATTCGGGGAATCGCGATGGATGAAAATGGACGCAGCCGCGGCGCCCAGCATCATCAGGGTTTGTAGAATCCATTCCATGCAAGCGCCTCATTGCCCTTTGACTGTCTCGGCCGTTTCGCAGTCTTGCATATCTCCCGCCCCTGTCGAAGGGTGATTTTCAGGTCTGCGGCGGGACGGCAGGCAGGATGCGGTTCTCCAGGCTTTCGATCCGCTCAAGCTGCGCTTTCAGCAGCGAAATCAATTCCGCCACCTGCTGTTCACGCAGCAAATCGATTTTTTCGTGCAGCAGGCTGATCTCGGCCTCGGCCCGGATATTCACCTGATAATCCGCGATGGACCGGATGCGATCTATATCAGCCTGCCTGTTCTGACTCATCATGATGATCGGCGCCGTATAGGCGGCCTGGAAGGACAGCATCAGGTTCAAAAGGATGAAGGGATAGGGGTCCCAGGCACCGCCGCCCAAAGCCACATTGGCGATCAGCCAGGCAACCAATAGCCCGGATTGGATCAGGATGAAGCGCCAGGAACCGACAATCGCGGCGACCAGATCGGACAGTCTTTCGCCAAGGGTCAATTCTGGCGTTGGGCCATCGCCACGCCGCCTTTCGCGCGCGCGGGACAAGGCCGAGCGTAAATGCGTATGACGCCGGTGATTGGGCTGATCGGAATGTGCGGCCATGCTGGGTCTCCCCTCAGGAAGGCCCAGCCTGCACCTCTCATCCCGAAAAAGACATGATAAAAATCAACTCCGCCCGTAAGTATCCTCAAAGCGCACAATGTCATCTTCGCCCAGGTAGGAACCGGACTGTACCTCAATCAGCGTCAGCGGAATCTTGCCGGGATTTTCCATGCGGTGGATGCAACCCAACGGCAGATAGACGCTTTCATTCTCCCGCAGCATGATTTCCTCACCATCGCGGCGGACAATGGCGGTGCCGGACACCACCACCCAATGCTCCGCGCGGTGGAAATGCTTTTGCAGGGAAAGCTTGGCGCCGGGGCGAACTTCGATCTTCTTGACCTGGAAGCGATCACCCATGATCAGGCCTTCATAATGGCCCCAGGGGCGATAGGCGCGGCGATGTTCGGTGGCTTCCTTGACGCCGCGCGCCTTCAGCCGGTCCAGCAGCTTTTTCACATCCTGCGCATGGTCGCGATGCATCGCCAGCACAGCATCATCCGTCACCACCACCACCGCATCCTTAAGGCCGATCACGCCGGTCAGCATGGCTTCGCTGCGCACATAGCAATTCTGCGTATCCACCAATTCCACCGGACCCAAAGTGGCATTGCCGGCGTTGTCCTTCGGCTGAATATCCCAAAGCGCGGCCCAGGAACCGATATCAGACCAGCCAATAGCCGCCGGCACCACGGCAGCCTTTTGCGTGCGTTCCATCACGGCATAGTCAATGCTGATCGAAGGTGTTGCGGTGAAGGCCGCCGCTTCCAGCCGAATGAAATCGCCATCGCGCGTGGCGCCCGTGACAGCGGCGCGCACGCCCTTCAATACATCCGGCGCATGGGCTTCCATTTCCGCCAGCATCGTGGCGGCAGTGGCAACGAACATGCCGGAATTCCACAAATGCCGACCGGTTTTCAGAAACTCGGCCGCGCGCGCCGCATCGGGCTTTTCCACAAAGCGCGCAATGCGCTGCACCCCATCACTGCCCGGCAACGCATCGTCGGCTTCAATATAGCCATAGCCGGTCTCGGGCGCGGTGGGCTTCATGCCGAAGGTGACAATCGCCCCCGCTTGCGCCGCCGCTGCGGCCTTATGCAAAGCCGTTTGCAGCGCCGGCGCATCGCCAATCGCGGCATCGGCGGCCATGAACCACAGCACGGCGCCAGGCGCGGTTTCCTCGGCAATCAGGGCGGCAGCGGCGATGGCGGGCGCGCTATTGCGGCCCACCGGTTCCAGAACAATCGCCGCACCCTTGTCGCGCAATTGTTCGGCCACCAGGAAGCGATGCGCTTCATTGCACACCACCATGGGGGGCAAAAACCCCTCACCCGTCCCGCGCGCCGCGGTTTCCGCCAGCATGGTCTTGTCGGAAGCAAGCGGCCAGAATTGCTTCGGATAGCTTTCCCGCGACAGCGGCCAAAGCCTGGTGCCGGTGCCGCCGGACAGGATCACGGGCAGGATCGGGGGGGATTTGGTCGTCATGGGCCAAGAATTCTCCAATTCCCCGGCGACTTAGGGGCAAAACCGGGCAAAGCCAAGGCAAAGGCGCGGGGCGTTTCGCGAATCCCGCTTCCGCATTAACTTCCCGCGCTGCGCAACCGGAAAGTCGCTTCGCCTTGGATCAACTTGCCTCCCCCGCCATTCCCAAGGGCTTCGTCCCCCGCCCCGCCGGCGGCCCCTTTCTGGAACCCATCGGCCCCATCATGATCCGGCAAGACCTGGGCCCCCTGGCCTTTGGGCTGCGCATTGAAAAGCGCCATTGCAACAGCAAGGACATGGCTCATGGGGGGATGCTCGCGACATTCGCCGACCTCGCCCTGGGTATTGGCGGCTTTCATTTGGCCGGGGTGAAGGGGTTCTTCACCACCATCAGCCTGAATTCGGATTATCTGGCCCCGGCGCTACTCGGCACCTGGCTGCAATGCGAACCCGTACTTCTGCGGCGCACCCGCACCCTGGTTTTTGCCCAGGGCGTTTGCATGGCCGATGGCAAGCCGGTGCTGCGCGCCAGCGGGGTTTTTGCCGTGCCGCGAGAGGCAGCGCCCCAGCCCCCCAGCGGCTAGAAGGGGTTACCCATCGCGGCGTGCCTGGGCGCGCTTGTTCTGGGCAGAGACGCTGCCAACCAGCGCGCCATGCACGTGGTTCCTGCCCCTCGCATTCCCCTTGTTCGGCATGCCGGCGCTGGCACCGAAGCCGGCCGCGGGATGCTGCGCGCGCAGCGCCTGACGGCGGGCGAATGCTGCCTTGAGCGCCGCGCGGTGTTCTTCGCGGCGGCGTTCCTGCGTCAGTTCATCAAAACGGCTATTCACGCGCTTCAGCGCCGACGCATAAACCTGCTTGCGGCGGGTTGCCTTGCCGGCTTCCGCATTCGCTGCTGCGCGGGCATCGCCCTTGCCGCGCTTGGCGCGGTGGCCTTCCCGGATCAGGTCGCGCAGCTTTGCGTGTTCGGCGCGCAGCCTGGTGGCGATGGCGCGAAGCTCCTCAGGCGGCAGGGCGGCGATGGCCGGCTGATGGGTAGGCGCAATGAGGGAGAAGGCATCATGGCCCAGAAGCTCACGTTCTTCGCGCTGAGAAATCGCCATGGCATTTGGTCCTTTTTGTTGACGGTCATCCGTTGCTACCGGGCAGGGCGGGCCTGTCCATGGTGGATACGTCCCGAAGCTGTGCCCAGCGTGCAGGGCGTGGCGTCATCGATACAACCCCGCCGCCCGCGCGGCCTGGGTTGCCAGCGCAACCATCAGCGCGAAATGCGGCATGTGCACGCCCAAAGCCTGGCCAAGCTGCAAGGGCGCGGTAAACAGCGCATCAATTTCCATGGGCCGGCCCAATTCCAGATCCTGGAGGATGGAAGGCTTATGCGCGGTCTCCGCAAAGCGGCGCATCCGCACTTCGCCTGGCACTTTCAGATCATGCCCAAGGGCGCGGGCCAGGGCCGTGCCCTCATCGGAAATCTTGACGCCGGCTTCGAAAATCGCTGGGTCAGCCAGTGTCGCCTGCATATCCTGGCGCGAGAGCAGGCAAAGCGGCCCCACCACCATATTGCCGAGCAATTTGCCCCAGATGCGGTGGCGGATATTGGCAACCGCATCGGTTGGCATGCCGCCCGCGCTCAGCAGCGCCGCGAGTGCCTGAGCACGCGAGGAAACCACGCCATGTGGCTCCCCCAGAAACAGCTTCAGATCAGCATGTTCCGAGGTGACAATGCCCGGCGCCACCACCGCGCTCGCGGCATAGATCACGCCGCCCAGGCTGCGCTCTACGCCGATGGCGCGGCGGAGCGCATCGTCCGGGTCCAGCAGCGGCAGCCGCTTGCCTTCCAGGGCACCGCCAATGCCATCGAAATACCACCAGGGGATGCCATTCATGATGAAGACAACCGGCGTATTGGGGCCAAGCAAAGGTGCAATCCCCGCCGCCACCGCAGGCAAGGCGGGCGCCTTTACCGTGACCAGCACGGCATCCACGGGGCCGATCTCGGCGGCGCTTTCCGCGGCCTGCACTTGAAAGGTTTGATCGCCTTCAGCGGTGCGCAGCGTGATGCCCCGCGCCCGCATCGCGGCCAGATGCGCGCCGCGCGCAATGACACTAACCTCAGCCCCTGCCGCCGCGAGCCTTGCTGCCAGATGCGCGCCGATGGCGCCGGCGCCATAGACGCAAATGCGCTTCACGGCGCGTGGTCGCGGAGTTGCGCGCAGATCGCAGCCCCGGCGGCGACAAGCTGTTCCACCATGCGCGCCCCGTGAGTCGCATTGGCCCCGCGTGGATCGGGTGCGGCCACGCCGCCGGACGCCACTTCTTCCACCCACATCGGCACGGCGAATTCCACCCCATGGGCGCGAATGGCGCCAAAGCCGGTGGGCGGCACGCCAAGATAAGGCCCCGTTGCTTCACGCGGGCGCGCCTTTTCCGGGCAGCATAATTCAGGCTTCAGCGCCATCGTCACAGATGCAACCGGGTCTCCGCCATGGCCGAAGGTGATGGGCTGCCCGCCCAATTCACCATGCAGCTTGCCGGCTTCCCGCCAAAGGTGCAGCGCCGGGATGATGACCCCATGCCGATGGCGCATGCTGCGCGCAGCCGCATCAGCGGGCGCGATGGTGCCAGCATGGCCATTCACGATCATGATGCGCCGCGTACCGATTTTGATGAAGGCTTCGGCCATTTCCTCGATCACGGCGGTCAGGGTTGCGACCGAAAGGGTGATGCCACCGGCGACGCCGGCGAAGAAATCCTCACCACCAAAGGGAATGGCAGGGGCGACCAGCGCATCCGCGCCCTTGGCATAGGCGCTGGCGGCGATGCGGCAGGCGATTTCCTCGGCAACCAGATAATCGCCCATGGGCAAGGCCGGGCCATGGGTTTCCAGGCTGCCCATGGGCAGGATAGCAACCGCCCCGGCAGCGAAGCGGGAAGCGACTTCAGGCGCGGTCAATTCCGCGATGCGATGCGTGGTCATGCCAGCAAATCCAAGGCGGCGCGGGAAAGGGCCTGGACGCCAAGGCCGATGCTGCGCTCATCCGGTTGGTAGAAAGCATTATGCAGCCGGTCATCGCGGCCTGGTTGGCCGGAGCCGATGCGTAGCTGGAAGGAAGGCGCCACGGCGGCGAATTCCGCGAAATCCTCAGCGCCCATGGAGGCTTCGCCCTCGCTGATCACATCGCCCATTTGCCGGCGCACCGCGGCAATCACGGGGTCCAACACGCGATCATCATTCACCAGCGGCGGGACTTTGCGGACGTAATTCATCTCGGTCTTCACGCGCATGGAAACGCCAATACCCTCCGCAAGCCGGCGCAAGGCCGCTTCGGCGATATCGCGGCTTTCATGATGCAGCGTGCGCACCGTGCCCTTCAGATGCACGCGTTCGGGAATGATGTTGTAGGTGGTGCCGCCCACAAACTGCCCGATGGTGACCACGGCGGGGTGGATGGGCTTGATTTCCCGGCTGACCACGGTTTGCGCTTCCTGCACAAAGGCCGCTGCCGCCACAATCGGGTCAATGGCCGCGTAGGGATGCGCGGCATGGCCGGATTTGCCCTGAATGATCAAATCAAAGCGGTCAGACGCCGCAAGGCAAGCGCCGCGCACATAGCCGAAGCTGCCCACGGGCATATCGGGATGGTTGTGAAAGCCAATCGCCATATCCACGCCATCCGCCGCGCCATCGGCGATCATGGCCGCTGCCCCTTCCAGCACTTCTTCCGCCGGCTGGAAAATCAGCCGCACCGTGCCGGCCAGTTGCGGCGCCAAATCCTTCAGCACCGCCGCCACGCCAAGCAGGGTGGAGGTATGGATATCATGCCCGCAAGCATGCATTTGCCCCGCGATGTCACTCGCGAAGGGCAGTGCGGTTTCCTCATGAATCGGCAGCGCATCCATATCGGCGCGGATCGCGAGCATCGGCCCCGGGCGCCCGCCCTTGATATCGGTAATCACCCCGGTGCGCCCGATGCCGGTGCGCGGTGCCAGGCCAAGCCGCGTCAATTCAGCGGCCACAATCCCGGCGGTGCGGGTTTCCTGAAAAGCCAATTCCGGGTGGGTATGGATATCGCGGCGGATTTCGATCAGGCGGGGGGCGATGGCGTCTGTCGCTTCGCGGATGCGGGTTTCGGGGTCATTCGGCAGGCGATCGGCGGGCGGCATGGGGCTTGTCCTTCGTCGGTTCGTCATGATGATTGGCGCAAGGTTCGGCCCTGGCAAGGCGGGGGTGTGGCCTCGCTTGCCGAGCCCTGGGAGCCATGTCATAGAATTCACCAA
>JADCGG010000144.1 GCA_020249125.1 Roseomonas sp.
CTTTTCTTTTTCTGAGGAATTGCAGCAGGAATGGCACTGGTCTGAACGCTTTGCCGCGCAGCCCGAAATCCTGGCTTATGCGCGCCATGTCGCGGAACGCTTCGATTTGCGCCGCGATATCCGCTTTGAAACCCGCGTGACCGATGCCGCCTGGGATGACGCCGCAGCGCTTTGGCGCATTGCGACAAATCGCGGGGAAAGGCTGACGGCGCAGTATTTTTTCATGGCAACCGGCTGCCTTTCCGCGGCGCGGCTGCCGGACATTCCAGGCATTGCCGATTTCAGGGGGCGGCAATTCCATACCGGCTATTGGCCGCATCATAAGGTGGATTTTACCGGCCGCAGGGTCGCGGTGATCGGCACCGGGTCTTCCGCCATTCAATCCATCCCCGTGATTGCGGAAGAAGCCGCGCAGCTCACGGTTTTTCAGCGCACGCCCAATTTCAGCATCCCATCGCGCAACTGCCCCATGGATGATGAGTATGAACAAGGCTGGAAGGGCGATTACGCCAATCTCCGCCAGAAGGCGCGCATGATGCGCACTGGCATACTCTATGGGTTGAGCGATACGCCCGCCATGTCAGTAAGCGCCGAGGAACGGCGCGCAGAATATGAAAGGCGCTGGGCTATAGGCGGCACCGCCTTCATGGGGTCCTTTCGCGATCTGCTGCTCGATCAGGCCGCCAATGACACGGCGGCGGATTTCGTGCGCGGGAAGATTCGCGAAACCGTCAAGGATCCTGTCGCAGCCGAGAAACTCTGCCCCCGCAATCACCCAATCGGTACCAAGCGCATTTGCGTGGATACGCATTATTACGAGACCTATAACCGGCCCAATGTCACGCTGATTGACCTGCATGAAGCGCCGATCACGCGCATCACCGCAAGCGGCATTGAAGCAGGCGGTGCATTGCATGAATTCGACGATATCGTTTTTGCCACCGGCTTTGATGCCATGACCGGCGCGCTACTCGGCGTGGACATCAAGGGCCGGGCGGGTGAAAGCCTCAATGCAAAATGGGAAGCCGGGCCGCGCACGCTGCTTGGCATCATGACCGCCGGCTTCCCCAATATGTTCATGATCACGGGGCCAGGTAGCCCATCCGTCCTCAGCAATATGATCGTTTCCATCGAACAGCATGTGGATTGGATCATGGATTGCCTCGCGGGCATGCAGGCCAAGGGCCACGCCACGATTGAAGCCGATCGCGACGCGGAAGATCACTGGGTTGAGGAGGTCAATACGGTTGCGCATCGTACACTCTACCCTCGTGCGGCATCCTGGTATATGGGTGCGAATGTGCCGGGCAAACCAAGGCTTTTCATGCCCTATGTGGGGGGTGTTGGGAATTATCGTATGCTCTGCGATGAAATCGCCGCCGATGGCTATCGCGGCTTTCATTTCGGCGGCGTGGAACGGCCTGCCGCAGCGGCGGAATAAGGGGGAAGTCTCATGACACTTGATGCAGGCGCGCAACATGTTCTCAATCTAATCAAGGAAGCCAAACGCCCGGCTTTTAATACCCTCACCCCCAGCGAAGCGCGGGAGGTTTCCGCCGCTTCCCGCCGCGTGATGCAGCCAGACCCGCCCGAGGTGGCGCTGGTGGAAAACCTGAAATGCCCCGGCCCCGCCGGCAAGATACGCTTGCGCCGCTATCGTGGTCTTGGCACCGATCCCGAAGCTGCCTTGCCTTGCCTTGTATATATGCATGGTGGTGGCTGGGTGATTGGTGATCTTGACAGCCATGATCAGGTCTGTCGGCGATTGGCCAATCTGTCGCAAGCCTGCGTCATTGCCATTGACTATCGGCTTGCGCCCGAACATCGCTTTCCGGCAGCGGTCGAGGATTCAGCCGCAGCCTATCGCTATATCTGCCGTCAGGCAAAGCGCCTCGGTATAGATCGGACCCGCATCGCGGTGGGCGGCGATAGTGCGGGCGGAAATCTGGCAGCCGTGCTGGCGGTTATGGCCCTGCATGGCGAAGTGCCGATGCCGGATTTTCAGGTTTTATTCTATCCAGTAACCGATATGGCCGGCAATCCGCCATCCTATGATCGCTTCACCGAAGGTCTGGTGCTGACGCGCGATGTCATGAAGTGGTTCATCGCGCATTATCTCGGCCCGCATGAAAAGGGCATTGATTGGCGCGCCTCACCCTTGCGTGCGCCCTCGCTTAAGGGCTTGCCGCCGGCCTTCCTGATGACCGCCGGCATTGATCCCCTGGTGGATGAGGGCATTGCCTATGCCAAGCGCCTTGATGAGGAAGGTGTGAATGTCACGCATTTGCATGTTGCGGATCAGATCCATGCCTGCCTGACCATGGGGCGCTTCATTCCGAAATCCGATCTGGTACTGCAACATGCCGCCGCCAGCCTGCGCGCGCATTGGGGGATATGATTTACCGCTTCACCCCAAGCTTCATTTCGCGATACCAGATGTAAAGCCCCGCGCCGACCAGGATCAGGATGCCGAGGAAATCCCAGGCATCCGGCATTTCTGCCCAGATCAACGCGCCAAGCGCCGTGGTCCAGATGATCGCTGAATATTCAAAGGGCGCCAGCAAGGAAGCCTCTCCCTTGCGATAGGCATCCGTCATCATGATTTGCGCAATCGCGGAAACCAAGCCAATGCCCGCCAGCAGCGCCCATTGCGTCGGGGTTGGCCAGACCCAAACAGGGATCATCGCAATCCCGGCCAGAACCGACGAGAAAAACGCGAACCAAAACACAATGGCCACACCGCTTTCACCGGCCTCACCCATTTTGCGAATGGTGATCATGGCCAAAGCCCAAGCGAGCGAGCCCAAAATGCAAAGCCCCAGCGCCAACCATTGCGTATCCGTGGTGCCCTGTTCGGGTCGTACCATCAGCAACACGCCGCAAAACCCGACCAGCACCGCAAGCCAGCGGCGCCAGCCAACCTTTTCACCCAGAATCGGAATTGCCAATAGGGTCAGGAACAACGGCATGGTGAAGCCAAGCGCTGTCACCGTCACCAGCGGCAAATGGACATAGCCATAGAAGGAACCAACCATGCCCATCATGCCAAAAATCATGCGCAAGAGATGGCTACCGGGACTGCGCATCCGCAGCGCCGCCAAGCCGCCGGCACTGATGATCACGGGCAAAAGCGGGATCAGCGCAAAGAAATTACGGAAGAAAATCACCTCAGCAACCGGAATGCCGGTGCCGATGGTTTTGGCGAAGGCCGCCGAGATGGAAAAGCTCGCCGCCGCCAGGACAACCAGAATAACGCCACGCCGGCGCGCGCGCCCGGCCCGGGCGAGATCATGGGAGGGGGAATCGTTTTGCTTCATGCGAATGGCATTCCAAGACTACCCCCAAACACGCCCAAGGGGCAGAGGTTTTGTTTCGCCGCTTTCTGGCCTAGCCTAAGCGCCCAGGTAACACCCAGGAAACGCATGACAGAATTGATCTTTCGCGAAGATGCCTATGCTGCCGAGATTAGCGCCAAGGTGCTGGCCGCCTCGGCCGAGGCGATCATCACGGACCGCACAAATTTCTACGCCCAGGCGGGCGGTCAGCCCGGTGATACCGGCATGCTGCGCTGGCCGGGCGGGGAGGCGCGGATCGCCAATACCATCAAGGGGCCGGAAGATAGCGTGCTGCATGTGCCGGAAGCCGGCGCTGGCTTGCCGGAAGTGGGGCAGACAATCACGCTGGCGCTTGATTGGCCGCGGCGCTTTCGCCTGATGCGCATGCATACAACGCTGCATTTACTTTGCAGCCTCATCCCCGGCGCTGGCGTGACCGGCGGGCAGATCGGGCTTGAGAAATCGCGCCTTGATTTCGATTTGTCCGAGCCACCGACGAAGGAAAGCCTGACCGAAGGATTGAATGCGCTGATCGCCGCCAATCATCCCATCACGCAAGAATGGATCACCGAGGCTGAGCTTGATGCTAACCTGGGCCTGGTGCGCACGCTTTCGGTGCAGCCGCCGCGCGGTGCCGGGCGCATTCGCCTGGTGCGGATTGGCAGCGCTGATGCGCCCGTTGATTTGCAACCCTGTGGTGGCACCCATGTCCGCCATACTGGCGAGATCGGGCGCGTGGAGGTCACGAAAATCGAAAACAAGGGCAGGCAGAATCGCCGCGTTTCACTGGTGCTGGTGGAGGATTGATCCATGCATGATCTGGTTTCAACCGAATGGCTTGCCGGTGCGCTGGGCGCGCCTGATCTGATGGTATTCGACGCCACCAAATACCTGCCCAATGAACCCTTCGATGGCCTCACGAAATATCACGAGGCGCATATTCCGGGCGCTCGGTTTTTCGATATTGATGTGGTGGCCGATCCCGACACCAACCTGCCGCATATGGCGCCAACCGCTGGCCGCTTCGCGCGGCTGATGGGTGAAATGGGCATCAGCAATGCGACGCGCGTGATTTTCTATGATCAGAAAGGGCTGCAATCCTCGGCGCGTGGCTGGTGGCTGATGAAGCTGTTTGGCCATGAAAAGGCCGCGGTGCTGGATGGTGGCTTACCGAAATGGTTGGCCGAAGGCCGCGCCACGGAAAGCGGCGACGCGAAGTCAGCCGCCCCAAGCAGCTATACCCCAGATTTTCGCGCGGATCTGCTCAAAGGCATTGGCGATGTGAAGCGCATTATCGCTGATGGCGGCGCGCTTATTCTGGATGCCCGCGCCAAGGGCCGCTTTGATGGCACGGCGCCGGAACCGCGCCCTGGCCTGCCTTCCGGACATATGCCGGGCGCCAAAAGCGTGCCCTTCAATGAATTGTTGAATGCCGATTTCACCATGAAGGATGCGGGAGCCTTGCGCGCACGTTTCGCGATTGCGGGGGCGGATGGCATCAAGCCCATCGTCACCAGCTGCGGCACGGGTGTCACCGCTTGCATTCTTGCCCTCGGCCTGAAGCAGGCCGGGCTTGGCGATGCGGCGATCTACGATGGTTCCTGGACTGAATGGGCCAGCCGGCCCGAAACCCAAAAGGAAAAGAGTGTCTGATCATGGACGATAAAAACGTAGAACACGGGCAAGGTTTTTCAACACGCATGTCCCATGCCGGGCGTGCGGGCACGCGCGCGCATGGTTTCGTCAATCCGCCCGTGCATCGCGGCTCCACCGTGTTGCACCCGAATTCCGAATCGCGCCGCACCTTCCAGAAGGATAAATGGAACCGCGTGATGACCTACGGCACCGCCGGCGGTCCCACACAATACGCGCTTGAAGATGTGGTGGCGGAAATTGAAGGCGGCACGCGCTGCGTACTGGTCGGTACGGGCCTCGCGGCGGTGACGGTGCCGCTGATGGCCTATCTGAAGACCGGCGATCATTGCCTGATGCCCGATTCCGCCTATGGCCCCGCGCGCAATGTTTGCAATGGGCTGCTGAAGGATTGGGGGGTTGAGACAACCTATTACGATCCGCTGATTGATAAGGCCGGCATCCGCGCGCTGATCCGCACCAATACCAAGGTGGTCTATACTGAAAGCCCAGGCAGCCACACTTTTGAAGTGCAGGATGTGCCGGCCATTGCGCGCGCCGCTCATGCGGCGGGGTGCGTGGTGATGATGGACAATACCTGGGGCATTCATCACTTCATGCCCTTCAAGCATGGCGTTGATGTTTCGATCCAGGCGCTCACGAAATATGTCGGCGGGCATTCGGATGTGCTGCTTGGTTCCATCACCGTGAATAGCGAAAAGCATTACGAGATTGTGCGCGGCGCGGCTTCCCAGATGGGGCATTTCGCTGCACCGGATGATTGCTGGCTGGCACTGCGCGGCGCGCGCACCATGCCCATTCGGCTAAAGCAGCAGGAAAAAAGCGGGCTGGAAGTGGCGCGCTGGTTTGAAAACCGGCCTGAGGTGCTGAGTGTGCTGCACCCTGCCCTGCCATCGCATCCGCAACATGCGCTATGGAAGCGCGATTTCACCGGCGCGTGCAGCCTATTCGGTGTGGTGTTCAAGCCGCATTACACGGAAGCGGATATCTTCAACTTCATCGATACCCTCAAGCTTTTCGGTATTGGTGCTTCATGGGGTGGGTTTGAAAGCCTGGCACTTCCCACCACTGGCTTCATCACCCGCACCGCGACCAGCCCGGATTTGGGCGGCTTCACCGTGCGTATTCACATCGGGCTTGAAGATGTGGCCGATCTGATCGCTGATCTGACGCAGGGCTTGGCGACGCTGCCGAAGTAGTGCCGCGTAAACGGGCCGCCTGATGAAAAGGGCGGCCCGCATGGCCTCAACGTTGGCTGCGCCCCGTCTCAACACCGCGCTGATAGGCGCGCCGTTCATTTTCCCGCGATTGGCCAACCGCCAAACCGCCAGCGGCACCAACACCGGCACCAATCAGCGCACCCCAGCCGGCATTGCCGGAGAAGGAGCCAATCGCCGCCCCACCAAGCGCGCCTGCGCCGGCGCCAATGGCGGTGCTGCGTTGCTTGTCAGACATATCCGCGCAGCCGGTCGCGGCCAGCAGCGCCAAAGATGCAAAGCCTAGTGTCCATTTGCGAGCCATGGGAATCTCCTTGGCGATTGCCAAAAATCTATCTTGCGTCAGCGCCGCGCCGAACGTGCGACACAGGGGTATTGCGCAGCGGCAAAGCGCAGCAGCCCATCTGCGGCGCGCATGCCTTCAAATTGCGGATTGGCCGCAGACCAGGCCACGAAACTCGCCGCCACCTGATCCAAGGTGGGCGATGGCGTGGGCAGGCAGAAACCGGGCCGCGTGCCTTGCCGCTTATGCATCGAATCGCTGGTCTGACCCGAGCCCACCAGCACGCCGTGGCAGAAATGGATCGCCGCCGCATAAGCCGGTTCCTGCGCCCTGGCGCCACAGAGTCGCGCCAAAGCACCCGTGGTGCCGGCGGTGAAAGTCTCCCCCGAAATGGCGCCGTTTTGCGCCGAAGCTGGCAGCGCCGCGCCGAATACCAACGCAAAAGCCGCCATGGGGAGGAAAGAAGCAAAACCGCGTAACGCCATCACGCCCTCCTGATCCGAAAGGAAGATTGAGTTTACGCACCGGGTGCCGCGTTTTGCAATCCAATCAGGTCTGCGCGTTGTGCAGGGCGTCCCCGCATTTTCCGCAAATTCCTTCAATCTCCACCGTGGCACGCGCGGCGGAAAAACCGGCCTTGGCGGTGGCGGCGCTGATTGCGTTGGCAACGTCATGATCTGAAATCTCGCGCGTCGCACCACAGCCGCGGCAGATCAGGAATTGATGCGGATGGTCATGCGCGTGATCATGGTCATGGCCTTCCAGCGCCTCGGCACAGCCCATGAAAGCATTCAGCCTTTCCAGCCGGTGGATCAGCCCCTGTTCCAGCAGAAAATCCAGCGCACGATACACAGTGGGCGGCGCGGCGCGCGCCCGGCTCGCTTTCAATTGATCAAGCAGCGCATAGGCCCCGATGGGCGCGTCCGCTTCCAGCACCAGGCGCAGCACATCGCGGCGCAGCGGCGTCAATTGCACGCCGCGCTTTTGGCAAAGTGCCTCTGCCCGTTCCAGCGATGTCACATGTGGTCCCGAACCATGCATGATGCTTCCTAACAGGAATCGTGCATGTTATAAAGTAACAATGTCAGCCCCTTCCATTTCCGTCGCCGCGCGCGACGCCCTGCTTGCCGCCATCAAGCCCGATACCGCGGGCCTGATCCCCGCCATCGCCCAGCAGCATGATACGGGCGAAGTGCTGATGATGGCCTGGATGAATAGCGAAAGCCTGGCCGAGACCCTCACGACCGGTCGCGTCTGCTATTATTCCCGCTCCCGCAGGGCGCTGTGGCGCAAGGGGGAAACATCGGGCCAGGTGCAGAAGCTGGTGGATCTGCGGCTTGATTGCGATGGCGATACGATTCTGCTGCTGGTGGATCAACAGGGCGTCGCCTGCCACACTGGCCGGCGCAATTGCTTCTACCGCGCGCCACGCGGCGATGCGCTGGCCAATATCGCCGAGCCGTTGATGGACCCGGAAGCGCTCTATCGCAAATGAAGCAGATTCCCGTCACGGTGCTGACCGGCTTTCTGGGCTCGGGCAAGACCACCTTGTTGAACCGGTTGCTCAAGCATCCGGATATGGCCGGCAGTGCCGTGCTGATCAATGAATTTGGCGAAATCGGGCTGGATCATCTGCTGGTGGAAAAGCTGGATGATGATGCGGTGCTGCTGAATGCAGGCTGTCTTTGCTGCACCATTCGCGGCGATTTGCAGCGCGCTTTGCGCGATTTGGCGCTGAAGGCCGAAGCGGGGCAGGAAATTCGCCGCGTGCTGATCGAAACTACCGGCCTTGCGGACCCCGCCCCCATTCTGCAAACCCTGATGAGCGACCCGGTCGCGCTGCGCTCCTTCCGGTTGGATGGCGTGGTCACGCTGGTGGATGCGGTGGTAGGCGCGGCCACGCTGGATAGCCAGATTGAGGCTGTGAAACAGGCCGCGGTCGCGGATCGGCTGATCCTCAGCAAGACGGATATCGCCAGCGCGGAACAGATCGCGGCATTGGAAGCGCGGCTCAGCACGCTCAATCCCGGAGCGCCCATCAGGCGCGTGGTGGCGGGCGATGTCGCGCCGGATTTCCTGTTTGGTACCGGTGGTTTCGATCCAGCCAGCAAGATTGCCGATGTCGCGGCTTGGCTGGCGACGGAAGCGGCGCATCATCACCATCATCATCACCACGATCCCAATCGCCATGATGCGCGCATCCAGGCCTTTGGCCTGACTTTTGCCGAACCGCTGCCCTGGGAAGGCTTGGCGACCTGGCTTGAAATGCTGGCGATGACACGCGGCGCCAGTATTCTCCGCATGAAGGGTATTCTGAACCTTGAAGGGGAAGATCGGCCCGTGGTGCTGCATGGGGTGCAGCATGTCTTTCACCCGCCGGAACGCTTACCCGAATGGCCAAAGGGGCATGACAGGCAATCTCGGCTGGTCTTTATCCTGCGCGATCTGGACCGCGCCGTGGTAGAAGAAGGTCTGGCCGCCTTCCTGCAAGCGGCGCGCGACAAGGCCGCGCTGGCCAGCGGCATGGCGTGATTCCGCCGCGCGCCAAACTCGGCTAATAATGCGCCATGTCCCCTGCCCCTTTGCTGTTTGAGACCCTTTCTGGCGCTGCGCTTACCGCGCGTCTTGATACTTTGGCCGGTTTACGGACGAAGGTATTTGGCGATTGGCCTTATCTTTACGATAGCGATCCAGGTTATGAAACACGCTACCTTGCTGTCCTCGCGGCAAGCCCTGGCGCGTTGGTTGTGGCGGCGAGCACGGCGGAAGGTGAAGCCGTTGGCATGGCCACCTGCCAGCCTGGGCGTGAATCCAGCGCCAGCCTGCGCGCTTCCTGGGCTGCGGCGGGGCTTGATGTGGATATGCTCTGCTATTTCGGTGAAAGCGTTCTGCTGCGCGAATATCGCGGCCAGGGTGCCGGCGTGCGGTTTTTCGTCGAGCGCGAAGCCCATGCGCGTCGCCTCGGGCTTTCCATCGCCGCCTTCTGTTCCGTTGTGCGCAATGAAAACGACCCGCGCCGCCCGCGCGACTACACGCCACTCGATGATTTTTGGCGCAAACGCGGGTACACGCCGCGCCCGGATATCTCCACCGTTATGCATTGGCGCGAAGTGGGCGATACGCGCGAAACGCCGCATGTACTTTCCTTTTGGATCAAGCAGCTTTCATGACCCCGACGCAACCCATCAGGCTTGGCCTGCTGCAATACCCGGTGGAGCGCGCGGCCTCTCTCAACGCCTACGCCACCTGGCTTGATCGCTGGCTGGAAGAAGGCCGCGCTGAGGCGGATTTGCTGGTGTTGCCGGAATATGCCGCCGTGTCACTCGGCGCCACGCTGCATGGCGGAGAGGCGACCGAAGCCGCCGAGCTTGCCGCCATGGTCGCCGCCGCGCCCGCTATTCTGGAAATGATGCGCGCAGCGGCGCGGCGCCATCGCATTTGGCTGCTGCCCGGTACGCTGCCGATGCGAGGCGCCGATGGCAGGGTCCGCAATCGCGCGCCGCTGATCACGCCGGAAGGGCGCATCGCCTTTCAGGACAAACGCGCCATGACGCGGTTTGAGGCGGAACGCTGGGGCGTCAGCCAAGGCGATGATCCCAATGTGTTCGACACGCCCTGGGGCAGGATCGGAATTTCGATTTGCTATGATATCGAATTTCCCAAGCATGCGCGCGTGCAAGTCATGGCCGGCGCCTGGCTGATCCTTTCGCCAAGCTGCACGGATACGCTTGCCGGCTTCAACCGCGTACATTTTTCTGCCCGCGCCCGCGCCCTGGAAAACCAATGCTATGTCGCGATCACGCCCACGGTTGGCGAAGCGCCCTGGTCGGCGGCGCTTGATGTCAATCGCGGCTGCGCCGGGGTTTTCGGCCCCATGGATCGCGGCTTTCCCGCCGATGGCATCATGGCGCAGGGGCTGATGGATGTGCCGGGCTGGGTTTTCTGCACCCTCGATCCCGCCTTGATTGAGGCGGTGCGGCGCGATGGCGCCGTGCTCAATCACCGCGATTGGCCAAGGGCGCCCTTCGCACCGCCCAAGCCCGCATCCTTCGCATGACACTGATCTACATCATCGCGGGTGAGGCTTCCGGTGATGTGCTGGGCGCGCGGCTGATCGCTGCCTTGCGCAAGGCGCGGCCTGATCTGGAATTCGCCGGCATTGGCGGCGAACGCATGGCCGAACAGGGCATGCCAAGCTTGTTTGATTACCGCGAATTGGCGCTGATGGGTTTGCTGGAAGTGCTGCCGCGCATCCGGCAATTGAAGCGCCGCCTTCAGGAAACCGAAGCCGATATCATCATCCGTCAACCCGCCCTGCTGGTCACGATAGACAGCCCCGGCTTCACGCTGCGCATCGCCGAAGCCGTGAAACCGCGCGGCATTCGCGTGATGCATTATGTCGCGCCGCAGGTTTGGGCCTGGCGCCCGGGGCGCGTCAAAAAACTCAAGCAGAAGATTGATCATCTGCTCTGCCTGCTGCCCTTTGAGCCCGCATTTTTCGAAGCCGCCTGCATTCCCGTGAGCTTTGTCGGCCATCCTGTGTTGGAAAGCGGCGTGGACCAGGGCAATGCCGCGCGCTTCCGCGCCCGCCATGGCCTTGCCGCCACGGATCAGCCCCTGATCATCATGCCCGGCAGCCGACGCATTGAAGCGACGCGCTTGCTGCCGATTTTCGGCGCCACCTTGAAGGAAGTGCTGGCGCGCAATCCGTCCCTTCGCCCGGTAATCCCGATCTCCTCCGTTGTGGCGCCTTTGGTGCGTGCGGCGGCGGCAGAATGGCCGGCGGCACCCATCCTGATTGAAGATTTGGCCGACAAGCACGATGCTTTCGCTGCGGCGGCGGAAAATGGCGCGGGGCTGATCAAATCCGGCACCTCATCGCTTGAGATGGCGGTGGCCGGTGTGCCGCATATCGTTGCCTATCGCGTCAATCCCATCACCGCAGCGATTGCGCGGCGGCTGATCAAGGTGCCGCATGCGTCGCTGGTCAATCTGCTCTGTGCGCGGGAAGTTGTGCCGGAATGCATTCAGGAAAATTGTACGCCGGAAAAACTGACCGGCGCGCTTCTGCCGTTATTGCAAAGCGCGGCCTCCATCGCGGCGCAGCGCCAGGGTTTTGCTGAAACCCTGGCAAAACTCCGCGCCCCGGAAGGCGCGCCATCGGAAGCGGCGGCGAAGGCCGTGCTTGCCGCGCTTGCGTAATCACATCACGGCTGCATATGCGCGCCGCCGCATTGCACCCAATTCTGCCCAGTGATGAAGGAAGCCCCCTCGGACAGCAGGAAGCAGATCAGCGGCGCCACTTCGGATGGCTGCGCCACGCGCCCAAGCGGAATGCGCGCCAGCGTGCGTTCGCGGAAGCGTTCTGAACGGATCACTTCCGTCATCGGCGTTTCCACCGTGCCGAAGCCAACACTATTCACGCGAATGCCATAGCGCGCCCATTCGCCTGCCGCTGTCATGGTAATGCCGAAAAGCCCGGATTTGGCGGCGGCGTAATTCACCTGCCCAATGCTGCCCCGCTTGCCGGCGGTGGAGGAGATATTGACAATCGCCCCCGGCCTTTCCTCGCCGGCGCGCGCCCGTTCAATCATATGCTTGCCCACCGCCTGCTGCATCAAATGGCAGCCGGTAAGGTTCACATTGATCACTTCCTGCCATTGGCGGAAGGTCATTTTCTCAATCATGGCGGGGCGCGTGATGCCGGCGCAATTCACCAGGCCATGCACAGCACCAAACCGCGCCACCGCATCCGCCACGCATTGCGGGCCGAATTCCTCTGCGGCGACATCGCCTTCAATCGCCATGGTGCGATCCCCGGCAAGGGCTTCCGCCACCTGCATCAGGGTTTCGCGGTTGCGTTCCACCATCACCAGATTGCCGCCAAGCCCCAGCACCAATTCCGAAATGGCGCGGCCAATACCCTGCCCCGCGCCGGTGACGATAATGGTCTTGCCCGTCAGGGCCATGGGATTCATCATTGCCGTTTCCTTCCTTATCTTATCTGCAAAAACTACTCTCTCAATTCAAACGCAAGCCGCGGATCAATTCCGGGCTTGGCTTGGCTTCACCGCGTTCCACGCGCTTCACAATATCCGTCAGCGCCGCATTGGCCGGCGCATCAATGCCAATCGTCGTCCCCTTATCCACAACGAAGCCGTTCAAATATTCAATCTCCGTCCGCCGGCCCTTCACCATATCCTGACCCATGGATGGCCGATGCGCGCCACCGCCGCCCTTGGATGTCTCTGCCAGGCGATGCTCATCATAGGTCTGGCGCGCCGCCGCATCGCCTTCCCCGGCGCGGGCAATGATTTCGGGATCGAGGTGGAAAATCTCCTCCAGATCATAGCCGAGCGCCTGGCCAATCCGGATCGCTTCAGACCCTAGCCGCGCCGCAAAGGCGCGAATGGCATCATCCGCCACCATGTCGCGCGTGGTCAGCCCCGTGCAGGCGGAAAGCCCATTGCCCATAACATTCGCCACAAGTTTGGACCAGCGTTCCCCCCAAAGATTGCTGGTGGTCAACGCACTATCCGTCAGCCCCACCAGCTTCGTGATATGTTCCGCCCGCGGCGAAATCCGCCCATGAGGTTCGCCCACGCGAAACACCGTATGCGATGTTCCACTTTTGCCTGCCGCGCGCCGCACATGGCCGGGTTCGGCCAATTCCACCGTGATCAGGCTGGCAATCGCCCCCAGCACGCGGCCCCAGCCGACAATGCCCGCGATCACTTCCTCGTTGATGCAATTTTGTAGGGAAACCACATAACCGCCGGGCGAAAGATACTGCGCGATCATCGTCGTCGCCCAGGCGGTGTCATATGATTTCATGCACATGAAGGCGATATCAATCGGCTTTTCTTTCGCCAAGGACTGCACTTCGGTCAGATGCAAAGCGCGCGGCTTCACCGTGAATTCCGGCACATCGCGCAAATGCGTGATGCGCAGACCCGTCTTGCGCATGGCTTCAACATGTTCGGGCCAGGGGTCAATGAAGGTCACATCCTCCCCCGCCTGGACCATATGCGCGCCGGCATAACCGCCAACCGCACCCGCTCCGAAAATCGCTATTCTTGGCTTCATCGCGTTTCCCCAACCATCATCCGCCGGATGCTCCGCCCGGAATCGCGCGGCGGCAAGAGGGGGTCAGGTGTTCGCCTTGATCGCGTCCTCAATCGCGAGCGCCCATTTCAACGCGCGCCGCCCCGCCGCGCCATCCACCACCACCAGCCCCCGCCCCTGGCAGGCGGCGATGAAGGCGGCCTGTTCCGCTTCTAGGCTGTCATGATCCGTCCAGGTGGCGCGATCCACGCCATGCCCGGGCATGGTCTGAACGGCCTCCGCCCCGCCCCGGCGCAGCACCGCGAGCGACCGCGTCAGGAAATCCACCGCCATTTCGCCTTCCGTCCCCAGCACGCGCAGCCGCCTCTCCATCGCCAGCGAAACACGAGACGCCGTGATGGAAGCCGCCCGCCCGCCGGGGAATCGCAGCCGCGCCACGGCGAAATCCGGGTGGTCAGATGCAATGGCCGCCCCCACCGCTTCCACCGCATCAGGCTCCCCGCCGGCCAATTCCATCACCAGGTCAAGGTCATGGATCATCAGGTCCAGCAC
>JADCGG010000145.1 GCA_020249125.1 Roseomonas sp.
CGCCGTGGTTTCCCTACCGACTCCCATCGTGTAGGCTCGCGCCACCACCACCCCGCCAGACAGCGGCGCCGTGGTTTCCCTACCGACTCCCATCGTGTAGGCTGGCGCTACCGCCATTCCGGCAAGCGCGATGGCCGTGGTTTCCCTACCGACTCCCATCGTGTAGGCTGACCAATGGCGGGCTTTTTGTCACAAAAGGGCCGTGGTTTCCCTACCGACTCCCATCGTGTAGGCTAGAGCCGGGCCCATAGGTCGCGCAACCAATGCCGTGGTTTCCCTACCGACTCCCATCGTGTAGGCTCGCATGGCGATAAACCTCTGGAATTACTCTGATTTTTGCCCTTTCTTCGGCAAAAATCAGAGCAAAACCATCTGTTTCGCACCGGTTTTCTCACTGTTTTTCGCTGTCCCCAGTAGCAGGCGCATCCTGTCATATTGCCGATCAGTCACATGCAGCGCCCGGATACTGCCCTTGGATGGCAAATTACCCGTTACGCGCTGCACATGCTTTTCCACGGCGGTTTCACCGCGGCAAACCCGAGCATAAACCGAAAATTGCAGCATCATATAGCCATCATCTTTCAGGAATTTCCTGAAGCGCGTGGCAACACGCCGTTCCGCCTTGGTGCCAACCGGCAGATCGAAGAATACGAACAGCCACAAAATCCGTACCTCCTCAGCGCGCATGGCGGCCCTCAGGCAAGCAGGCGCGGCAGCATCAGGGCTTCGACCCGCCTTTCTTCCATGGCGCGCGCCAGAGAAGCCGCCACCTGTTCGGCGGCCACAAGAAGCGTCACTTCATCTTCACCCATCCAGGCGTTTTCCATCATGGCGCCGGCCATCGCTTGCCGGTCTGCCAGGTTCAAGGCACGCCCCTGATCCACGCCGCCCAAATGGCGCCAGGCCAGCAGGTCCAGAAAGGGGCGGAAGGGTTCCAGCATGTCATCCGCCAGATTGAAGGCATTGGTCACGCTGGCATGGTGAATGCCAAAGGCGGGCAGGAAGCCCATGCCCACCAGTGCCCGCGCCACACAGGCCCTCAACACTGCATAACCGTAATTGAGCAAGGCATTCCGCAAATCAGCCTCGTCTTCCCGCCGAAAATCAGGCCAAAGTCTGGCCCAATAGGCACGTGCCGCCCGGGCCTCGACATTTTCCTGATCGCCAGAAGTCACAAGCCGCGCCATGGCGGCAACCGCGCCGGCGCCTTCCCTTGCCAGCAGTTTCAGGACAACCGCCTGATTTTCGATTTTGGTGCGCACCACCGCCTGCCAAAGACGCTTCCGGAAAGGTTCGGTCTGGTCCACCTGCAAACGCGCCATGCCGCCTTGGCGAAAATGCCGATGGAAAGGCAGCATGACACCGGAAGGCAGATGCTTTGGGTCCGTGATGATCACCGCCAAGCCCGCTTCCATGCAGGCCGACAATAAAGGCAAGGAAAGGCTCGCCTGCGGGGTATCAATCACCATATAGGCAATATCTTCCAAGGGCAGGCGAATTTCCCCATCCTCGCGCGTGATCAGGATTTGCTGATCCGCCAGCGCCAGGCGCGCTGGCTGGGTCAAGTGCAGACCACGCCATGCCATGTGCGTTTTTCCTGGCTCACGGCGTGGCGATGACCAAGCCTATCTATGCGGAATTTTTCGAAGCGTTTCAGCCCAAGCACACCAATACCACGCACCAAAACCCTGGTTGAATGTGGCGCACTCAGATGGATGGCGGCTGTGAAGCGATCCATGCCCATGAAATAGCCATCAATGATCGTGCCATCGCGTTTTTCGACTTCCAGAAAAGTGCGGGGGCCAACGCTGAAGATAAACTCATGCTCGGATGTAATCTCGGGCCATTGGTCCTCAGCCGTGGCGCCTCGCGCCGCTCTATTCGGTGGCGCCGGCCAACCTTTTTTATCCGCCACCTGATGCGGATAGATCGGCACCAGGAAGTATTCGAAAACGCCGCGCTTATTGGCTTTGCGGAATACATCCACCCGCACCATTTCACCCCGCTCCGCATTGCCACCACGCACCGGAACTGCGGGTTTATCCGTGGTGATCAGGCGAATTTTGCGAATCGGGTCACCCTTGGGGGAAAGGGGCGGGGTGTTCTTCGGTTTGCCTGCCTCAATCCACCCGCGTAGCGTCGCGATCAAAGCCGCGTTCCGGTCAGGGTCTTTCACCCGTTCCAAATCCTTGAGGCTGAGCTTATCCACCGCCTTGCGTTCAAAAATCACCGGCCCGTCTTCGGTTTGCTTCATCTGGCTGATGGTCGCCGCATGGGCTTCGCCCCGCGCGCGCCCGCGTTCCGCGCGGCTGACCAGAATTTCCCGGAAGCGCTGGCGCACCTCTTCAAAAAAGCCGGGCCATGGTGGCGGCAAATCCGCAAAATCCCGATGCGATCCGCGCGCCTCTGCTTCCTGAAAGGCGCGGGTCAAGCCCTGCAAGGCGGATTCGGATGTGGCCGCAACAATGATCGCATCCAGGGCGTGGTGCCTATCATCATGCTTGCGCTTTTCGCCATCCGGTTCCAGCACCTTCTTCAAATCCTGCAAGCCCCAGCCGCGCCGCAGCCTATCCGTAAGCGCGCCTGGGCGGGCAAAGACGTAACGATTCTTGTCCTTGGGATAGAGAGCGGCAAGATGTTCCATCAGAATACGGCAGGCATAGCGCGTGTCATTCAGGTTGCGCTCCCGGAACTTCTCCTGCACCGCTTGCGCATCGCGCAACAGGTAATTGCGTTTCTTGCGGCCTTTCATGCCCTTGGTGCCTTCAATGGCAGCGGCGAATTTTTGCCACCTGTCCTGATCTTGCCCAAACCATTCAAAGGGTGTGCGGCCCTTCTTTTCCTGATTGGCGCCGGCAAAACAGAGCGTCTTGTTGATGAAACTGTCATCCCCAAAGCGGGACCAAGGCAGAATATGATCCACCTGCACTCGATTATCCTTGGCAAGGATGGCGTTCGGCGGAATCGCCGTATCCGTGTAAAGGCAGCGGCCCTTTTGTTCAGTCCATAATTCAAAGCGCAGCATGTCTTCCACGCCGGAAGGATCAACGCCTACAGTGTCCTTGAAACTGGCGCGCAGCTTATCGCGTTCCTTGTTGCGCTTTTCGATCCCGCTGCTGATCTTGTCGCGTTCTTCCTTGGATTTACCGACATCGCGCGCCATTTCGATATGGATGCGGTCCGGCCTTCCATGCGCGGCGATGATGGCCTTCACCTGCTTCAGCGCCTCCCCCAAGGCACGCCGCGCCACGGGGTTATTGATGGAAGCAATCTCTGTCACCGGTCGCGCAGAATGGTCATACCCCGCCGCCGCGCAAGCCTCGGAATAGACCAGGCCGCGCTGCAAGCCGGGGATGATCGCGCGGCACGCCTTGGCGGAAATATGCCCGGCGCCGGAGAATTGGCTGAAAGCGCCCTTTTCCACCGCCGCCATGATGGCATGGAGCATGTCAGGCTCAAGCCCCGCCGCGACAAGACCCTTTTCAATGCTCTCCGGCGTTGCGCGGAAAGTGATGATGAAGGCGATCTCATCCAGCCTCTCGGGCCGCTGCAACAGCGTTTTCCAATTATGCTCACCGAGCGCGGCGCGGAGTATCGCGGAACCCTGCATGCAACCATTGCCGGCGCTGCGGTTCACCACATCCCTATCGCCTTCCTCATCGCGCGGCACATCGCGGAAGGCTTCGCCATCCGACAAACCAATCACCTTACGCAGACGCGCGAAGGTCATGCCGCGCTGGCTGCCAAAGCCTTCCATGGCGGCGGCAAGTTCCGCTTCCGAAAGCGGTCTTTCCTGGCGCGCATCGCCGATGCGAAGGGCATTGAGGCGCGACAGGAAGCGAAACACCTCAAAACTATAGGCGCGCTTGGCCGCGCGCCTATCCTTTTTCTCAAATATACAAAAGCCAACCAGATGCTCGCTATCGGCCAATGGCTTTTGATTGAAGGCGAGTTCGGCAAACTCGTCCTGGAAATCAGCGCCAGCTTGGGCGCTACCCAAGGCGCGCTGCCTTTCGAAGATACGTCGCACCTCATGTTCCAGATCGGCGCGGCTGACAGATTGGGTATATTCGCCATCCCGGTTGCGCTTACGCTTGGCGAAGCGCTCATCCTTGGCGAACATTTCCGCCACGCTGCGATATTTCGCCAGGATTTCCTGATTGGCAGCGGCGGCCTTCAACACCTTGCCGTCATCGCCAGCCTCATTGCCTTGGGTTTTCTTGTTGGACCGGAAACCCCGATGGCGGGCGATATGGCCAAGCGTCACCGCCAATTCCTGTGGCGTCAGTCGCCTGTCCAGGGCGGCGACACGAAGCTGCCAGGGGTCAAGTTCCGGAAAGCGCAAGGCATCGCGCTCCGCATCGGGTAAAAGCCCTTGCTGCTGAAAAAGCACGCGTAGCTGCGCCATGCGCTGGCGGCGGCGGCGAATAACCCGCCGCATGCCGCGAAATTGGCGGCGAAGCTGATTGGTCGGCGTTCTTTCCTTATCCGTTTCCGGCGCATCAAAGGTGCGGGCACCACAGGCAATGATCCGCCCTTGCTCCACATCCGTTTCAATCAGCGCCCAACCGCAAGATGCAATACCAAGATCAATGCCCAGGCTTTTCACTGGCTTCTCCCAATCCATTCCCGAAGAAAAAGATTGACAGAAACGACAGGATTTTGTCACCTGGATATGGGAGTCGGTAGGGAAGCCACGGTAAAGTGGTTTTCCACTGAAGGTTCTTCGCCCCGGCAGCAATGCCGGGGCGATCCCTTTTCTAGCAGGCTGCTGAAAAGCCCTCATTGAGCATCGCAATTTTGGCTTGGGCGCATCTTTTCAACGCTGCTTGCGCCTGAGCACAGCCATTTTCAGTGACTTTTTGGCCCTGGCGGCACGCCC
>JADCGG010000146.1 GCA_020249125.1 Roseomonas sp.
GACCGGCCACAGAAGCGACCGGGTTGCCGGAAAGCGTGCCGATCTGCGTCAGGAAGCCGTCTTCCCCCACCAGGGCCTTGTCGAATAGCCCCATGATCTCCGCCCGCCCGCCAAGCGCCGCCAGCGGAAAGCCGCCGCCGATGATCTTGCCGAGCGTGCAGATATCGGGCGTCACGCCGTAATATTCCTGCGCGCCGCCATAGGCGAAGCGAAAGCCTGTGACGACCTCATCAAAAATCAGCGGAATGCCAAGCCGCGCGGTCACTTCACGGATCGCTTGCAGGAAGCCGGGCTTGGGCGGGATCAGGCGCTGAAAAGGTTCCAGGATCACGCCACCGATTTCATCATGCCGCGCCTCGATCAACCGCACCGCCGCTTCAATGTCGTTGAAGGGGGCGACCAGCACTTCGCCGCGCACGCTATCGGGAATGCCGGGCGTATCCGGCACCGCTTCCGGGAAATTCGCGAGCTTTTTGGGGGCGAGGCTCATCAGGCCCCAATCGCTCATGCCGTGATAGCCGCCTTCGAATTTCACGATCTTCGGGCGCTTGCGATAGGCGCGCGCGAGGCGCATGGCGTAAAGATCAGCCTCGGACCCTGAAGACACAAAGCGCACCTGGTCCACGCAGGGCACGGCATCCACAATGGCGGCGGCAAGGCGAATGCCGTGTTCGTTATTCGCGAAGAAGGTGGTGCCTTTCGGCACCTGCGCCAGCACCGCTTCCGTCACCTTGTGGTGGTTATGCCCGACATACATCGGGCCGCTGCCGAGCAGATAATCAATATATTCGCGCCCCGAAACATCCCAGACATGGGCGCCGCGCCCTTCGCGCAAAATCACATCGGCGGGGAAATTGCCGAAATTGCCACCCGGTAGCACGCGCTTGGCAAGGGCGAGCAATTCCTGTTCTTCGGCGGAAGGGGCGATGCTGGACATGGTGCGGGTTCCTCAAGCGGTGGTGGAGAAAGGCTAGAATACAATACGGTCAGATGGAAACAGGCTTGCTGCGGCATTGACCTGCCGTAGAGCGGCGCGTCACAATGCAGTCATGGGAAAGCGCGCATGTCTGATGGCTTTGGTTGGGCTTGGTTTTGCGGCGGCTGCCATGGCGCAATCGCCGCGCGCCGTGCTGCCGAGCGAAAAACCCCCGCCCCTGCCCCGCCAAAGCGCTGGGGCCGAACTGCCGCGCGACAAACCGCCGCCGCTTGCACCCGGAGAACGCGCAGCGCGGCGGCAGGTTTCCTCCGGCACCGGCTTTGTCGTCGCCGCGCGGCGGATCATGACCAATCATCACGTCATTGATGGCTGTGCCGAAATGGCCGCGCGCCTGCCCGATGGTCAGGAAATCCCCGCAACCGTGCTGGCGAGCGACGCAACGCGCGATCTGGCGCTGCTCAGCACTGAGGCTGATCCCGGCCCCATCCTGCCCTTTCGCGGCGCCGGCGCCTATCGCCGGGGTGAAGGGGTGGTGACCTATGGCTTTCCCTTGGCGGGGTTGCTGTCTTCAGGGCCGACGCTGACAACGGGTGAGGTTTCGGCACTTTCGGGCCTTGCCGATAATCCGCGCCATATTCAGATCAGCGCGCCGGTGCAGCCGGGCAATTCCGGCGGGCCGCTTTTGGATATGCGCGGGCAGGTGATTGGCGTGGTGGTTTCAAAACTTAATGCCGGGCAGGTGGCGCGGCAGACGGGCGATATTCCGCAGAATGTCAATTTCGCCGTGAAACACACGGAAGCCTTGGATTTCCTGCGTGAACAGAATGTCGCCGTGACACCAGGGCCAGCCACTGAAGCCCCCCGCGCCGCCGATGCGGTGGGGGAGGTTGCGCATCCTTCAACGATCTTTCTGCGCTGTTTGAAGTAACACGGCGTCAGTTGCCGCCCTGCCATGCCGGCGCATGGCTGCCCAGCGGCATGGCGGGTAGATAAGCGGCGCTCGTTGGTGCCTTGCTCCATGCTTTAAGAGTGTAGAGCTGGCTCGGAGAATCTGAACAGCTGGGATAAGTGGATTTTCTGCCTGACTGCGGCATGATGCCGTGAACAGGAGATACCATGACGAGACGACCACGCCGGAACCATAGCCCAGCCTTCAAGGCGAAGGTGGCGCTTGCTGCTGTGAAGGGCGAGAAGACGCTTGCCGAGCTGGCTGCACAATTCGATGTCCATGCGAATGTCATCAAGCCCTGGCGGGATCAGCTTCTTGAAGGGGCTGCCGGGATTTTCGGCGAAGGCAAGCCGGAAGCGCCGCCACCGGTTGACGTGAAAGAACTCCACGCGAAGATAGGGGAGTTGACGCTCACGAATGATTTTTTAGCAGGCGCGCTCACCAAGGCGGGATTGCTGAGCGCAAAACGATGATTGACCGTCAGCACGCCCTGCCTCTGGCGAAACAGGCCAAGGCGCTGGGTATCAGCCGTGGGACGCTCTACTACACCGCCCGCCCGGTTCCGGCTGCCGATCTGGCATTGATGCGCCGGATCGACGAATTGCATCTGGAATACCCTTTCGCGGGCAGCCGGATGATGCAGGGCCTTCTGAAACAGGAAGGCTTTTCAATCGGGCGTCTGCATGTGGCCACGCTGATGAAGCGGATGGGCATCGCGGCGATCTACCGCCGTCCGAACATCTCGAAACCGGAACCGGGCCACAAAATCTACCCGTATCTGCTCAGGAATGTGCCGATCTTGCGACCCAATCTGGTCTGGGCAATGGACATCACCTACATCCCCATGGC